>URVW01000054.1 GCA_900551435.1 uncultured Faecalibacterium sp. | reverse complement strand
CCTTGAACACCTCAGAGCCGCTCTCGCTGGCAGCAGCGATCAGCTTGGGGGTGTGAATCTCAATGAAGTTCTGGTCCAGCAGGAACTTGCGCATGGCGTTGACCATGCAGCTCTGGGCCTTGAACATCAGCTGGTTCTCATCGGTGCGCAGATCGACCCAGCGGTAATCGATGCGCTGATCGATGCTGGAACGCTCGACGGCCTTCTTTTTCTTGGTGGCTGCGATCTCCTTGCGGACGATGGGCAGCGCATCGGCGATGCTCTCGATCTCGATGGCGGTGGGGATCATCTCGATGCCGCCCATCTTGACGTAATCGTTCTCCACCACCTTGCCTGTGACGGTGATGACGGAATCCTGCGTCAGCTGATCGATGGTGTTCACCAGCTCGGGGTGGTCTGCCTTTTCGACCGTGATCTGCAGTTTGCCGGTAATATCCTTCAGTACAATAAAGGCCATGGCTTTGCTGTTGCGCAGGTTCTCGATAAAGCCTTGGACTTTGATCGTATTGCCAATTTCCTTTTGTACCTCGTTGATGTAGGTGCGATTCATGGAAATCCTCCTTCGTATTCTTGTGTACCTTTTTATTATAGCCCGTTTCCGGGAGAAATCAACCGGTTACTTCTTCTTTTTCGCTTCTTCGTGCAGGGTCCCCGTGCCGCCCTCGACCACGCCGTCGTGGTCCAGCACCGCCTTGATGGTCCCAAAGAAGCACTTTACGTCCATCCAGAAGCTCAGATGCTCCACATAATAGCCGTCCAAGCGGGCCTTTTCGTCGATCTCCAGCTCGTCGCGGCCATGGATCTGCGCCCAGCCGGTCAGACCGGGGCGGATGTCGTTTGCGCCGTATTTGTCCCGCTCGGCCAGAAGATCATACTGGTTCCAGAGCGCCGGACGCGGGCCGATGACTGCCATATCTCCCACAAAGATGTTCCACAGCTGGGGCAGTTCATCCAAGCTGGTCTTGCGCAGAAAATGACCCATTTTCGTGATATACTGGTCCGGGTCGTGGAGCAGATGGGTCGGCATGTCGTGGGGGGTGTCGATCCGCATGGTGCGGAACTTCAAAATTTCAAAATGCCGCTTGTGGATGCCCACCCGCTTCTGCCGGAAAAAGATCGGACCCGGCGAATCCACCTTGATGGCAATGCAAAGGATGAGCAGCAGCGGCGAGAGCACGATCATGCCGCAGAGCGACAAGACCACATCCAGCAGCCGCTTGATGCCGTTTCGATACATAAAACTAGACCTCTCTTTTGCGTTGATGTGCCGCACATACTGCGCCGCTTTTCCTTATTATAACAAGGCATTCGACATTTTGCAATTCATCCGGCAAGATTTTGCACAAATGTTTCGAAGAGAGTATGGGCAAAATGACGAATCGATACGCCGGTTTTGTTGCATGATTCTGCCTGTTTTGTCCCTTGCCGCCCGGTGGTTTCTGCTGTACGATTACAATATCTTTTATCCGTATTTTTTCAAGGAGGGTTCCATCGTGATCCAGAGATTTTCATTCGGGCATCCCTTCCCCACCGAGAGCGTCGTGCAGACGCTCCCCCTCTGTGAAGGCAAAGTCCCGTTTTTACAGGAAACGGCTGATGGATGGCTGTTCTCGATGAGCGAGGATGCTGTGGTCTACGGTCTGGGCGAGATGCCCCGCGGGCTGAACAAGCGCGGCTGGCACTACGTCGCCAACAACACCGACGAGTCGCATCACAGCGAGGACAAGCTTTCTTACTATGGTGCGCACAATTTTCTGCTCATCCGGGACAACGGGCTTTGCTTTGGCGTGTTCATCGATTTCCCGGGAAAGGTATTCTACGACATCGGCTACACCCGCCACGACCTGCTCACCTTCCGCACCGAGTCGCCGGACTACGATCTCTATCTTCTCTCCGGCGGGGACGAAAACGCTCTCTGCCGGGAGTTCCGCACCCTCATCGGGCGCAGCTACATCCCGCCGAAGTGGGCGTTTGGCTTGGCGCAGAGCCGCTGGGGCTACAAGACCGAAGCTGACATCCGCGCAGTCGCAGAGCAGTACCGCGAGAACGATCTGCCCTTGGATATGATCTGCATGGACATCGATTACATGCAGGGCTACGCCGATTTCACCATCAACCGCGACCGCTTCCCGGACCTGAAAAAGCTTTCGGATGACCTCAAAAAAGAGGGCATCCGGCTCATCCCCATCATCGATGCCGGAATCCGCATCGACCCGGATGAGCCGACCTGTCAGGAAGGGCTGTCCAAGGGTTATTTCTGCAAAAAAGCTGACGGCACGCCTTTTGTGGCCGCCGTCTGGCCCGGAAAAGCCTATTTTTCCGATTTCCTGCGCCCCGAAGTGCGGGAATGGTTCGGCGGGCGGTATCAGCTGCTGACGGACCTCGGCATCGAGGGCTTCTGGAACGATATGAACGAACCGGCGCTTTTCTACTCGCCGGAGCGGCTCAAGGCGTTCTTCGACTCCATGGCCGAGCTGAGCCGGCAGGACAACATTGAGCAGGAAGATTTCTTCGGCAAGATCACCGGCGGCGTCGAGAGCCTGACCAACAGCCCCGAGGACTACGCCAGCTTTTACCATGAGTTGAACGGCCAGAAGGTCCGCCACGACAAGGTGCACAACCTCTATGGCGGCAACATGACCCGCGCCGCCGGAGAGGCCTTTGCCCGTCTCCGCCCCGGTCAGCGCACCCTGCTCTACAGCCGCTCGAGCTTCATCGGCTCCCACCGCTATGGCGGCATCTGGCTGGGTGACAACAACGCTTCGTGGGGGCAGCTGCTCGCCAACATCCAGATGATGCCGAACGTCCAGATGTGCGGCTTTTTGTACACCGGCGCGGACTTGTGCGGCTTTGGCGGCGACACCACCCCCGACTTGGCCCTGCGCTGGTTGGAATTCGGCATCCTGACCCCGCTGATGCGCAACCACGCTGCCGCCGGGACCCGCGAACAGGAATACTACCGCTTCGAGCGGGAGCTGCCCGCCATCCGGAAGCTTCTGCGTCTGCGGTATGCGCTGCTCCCCTACCTCTACAGCGAGTTCATGAAGGCCGCACTGGAAAACAGCTCGTACTTCCGTCCGCTGGCTTTCGATTATCCGGACGACGCCGACGCCCGCGAGGTGCAGGACCAGCTTCTGCTGGGCGAGGGCCTGATGGCCGCCCCCATCTACACCCAGAACGCCCATGGCCGGATGGTCTACCTGCCCGAGCCGATGAAGCTTCTGCGTCTGCGCGGCGTGGACGACTACGACGAAGAGATCCTTCCCGCCGGTCACCACTACGTCCGCTGTGCGCTGGACGAAGTCCTGCTGTTCCTCCGCCCGGGCCATATCGTGCCAGTGGTGAAGAACCCGGCCAGCAATACCGCCCAGCTGAATGAAACAGACCTGACCCTGTGGAGCTATCTGCCCGATGGTCAGGCGGCGTCCTACCGCATGTACACCGACGACGGTGTGTCGCTCGACTACGATGACCCGGCGCATTGGCGTATCGTGAAATGAGCCTTTGGCGGCGCGATACGTCTGCCCTTCGGGAGAGCGGACGCGTCAATCCCTGAAAGAGTTCAAACCTTAAAAAGCAAAAGCATCTGCAACAGGCTTTCCGAATTTCTGGAAACCTGCGGCAGATGCTTTTTTGTTCTCTTTGCTTTATTCCGAATAGTGTGCGAGGAACTGCTTGGTGCGCTCCTCCTGCGGGTGGTCGATGACCTGCTTGGCGGGGCCTTCCTCGACCACCACGCCGCCGTCCATGAACAGGATGCGGTCCGCCACATCGCGGGCGAAATGCATTTCATGGGTGACGATGATCATGGTCGTCTTACGGTCGGCGAGGTCGCGCAGAACGCGCAGGACTTCGCCGGTCAGTTCCGGGTCCAGCGCACTGGTCGGCTCGTCAAAGCAGAGGATATCCGGATGCAGAGCCAGCGCACGGGCAATGGCCACGCGCTGCTGCTGGCCGCCGGACAGCTGGTGCGGATAGTGGCTGGCACGCTCCGAAAGGCCCATCTGTGCCAGAAGCTCCCGCGCCTGCTGTTCCAGCTCGGCGTGGATGGCCTTTTTGTTGGCCTTGTAATCCGGGCGCTCCTTCGCCAGCAGCTCCCCGGCCAGCATCACGTTCTGCAGGGCCGTATACTGCGGAAAGAGGTTGAAGTTCTGGAACACCAGTCCAAAGTGCAGACGCTTTTTGCGGACTTCGCTTTCCCGCTGGGTGGCAGGGTCGGCGGCGTCCCACATCGTTTCACCGTTGACTTTAATGACACCGGTATCCGGACGCTCCAGAAAATTCAGGCAGCGCAGGAGCGTCGTCTTTCCGGAACCGGACGAGCCAATGATGGCCAGCGCTTCGCCCTGCTCCAAGGTCAGGGAGATGTCCTTGAGAACATGCGTCTCCCCGAAATTTTTCCCGATGCCGGAGGCTTCGAGTAATGCCATAATGCTTTTTCCTCCTTAACAACGGAAATAGTCGAGCTTTTTCTCAAGCCAGTTGAACAGAATGGTCAGTGCACCCACGAACACGAGGAAGAAGATCGCGGTGGAGAACAGCGGCCAGATCAGGCCCTTGGCGCTGTACTCCTTCGCCATCATGATGATCTCTTTGTTCGCGATGGTGTTCGCCAGCGAGGTATCCTTGACCAGCGTGATGATCTCATTTCCCATCGGGGGCAGGATGCGCTTGACGACCTGCAGCAGCGTGACTTTGAAGAAGATCTGCGTCTTGGTCATGCCCAGCACCTGACCGGCTTCGGTCTGGCCCTTGGGGACCGCCTCGATGCCACCGCGGTAGATTTCCGAGAAGTAGCACGCATAGTTGATGGCAAAGGCCACCACCGCCGCCACCATGCGGCCGCCGGAACCGGACGGCCACGGATTGGTCATGCCCAGCAGACCGGGTCCCAGATAAATGACGATGATCTGCAGCATCAGAGGCGTGCCGCGGATGATCCAGACAAAGGTCTTGACCGCCGCCGACAGCGGCTTGCAGCGGCTCATGGAGCCAAACGACACCACAAGACCCAGCGGCAGCGCGAACAGAAGCGTCAGAGCAAACAGCTCACAGTTGAGCAGAAACGCGCCAGAAAGGCGTCCAAGAATCACAGACACAAATACACACCCATTCAGAATCTCTGTTTTGCAGCGGCTCTTACACAGAAGCAGCCTCTCGGGCAGCGATGCCGGAGAGGTCGCTCTTGCAGAAGTCTCTGCGTTCGTTCAAATTTAATCCGCCAGTGCCAGACCGTACTTTTCGGCCAGCGCGTCCATCGTTCCGTCTGCCTTCAGCTCGTCAAAGGCTTCGTTGACGGCCTCGGCGGCATCGCTGCCCTTGCGGAAGGCCACGCCGTACTCTTCGGCGTTCAGCTCATCGACGATCTTCAGGTTGGCGTAATCCGTGCCCTCGCCGATCATCGCATTGGCCAGCGTCAGGTCCAGAACTGCAGCGTCTGCCGTGCCAGCGGCAACTTCCATCAAGCAGTCGGTCTGGACGCTCTTGGAGACGTAATCGGCCTGTGCCAGATTCTCGTCGCCCTCGATGGCGCTCTCACCGGCAGAACCAGCCTCAGCGACCACGGTCTTGCCCACGAGGTCTGCGGTAGAGGTGTAGTCCGTGCCGTCCTTCACCACAACGACCTGTGCGTTCTTGGCGTAGGCCTTGGTGGTGGCGGTGTTCTCCATGATGTCATCGGTCAGGGTCATGCCGTTCCAGATGCAGTCGATGCTCTTGGCGTCCAGCTCCACGACCTTGGTGTCCCAGTTGATCTCCACGAACTCCGGCTCAACGCCCAGCTTCTCGCAGACTGCCGTTGCCAGCTCGGTGTCAAAGCCGGTGAAGTTGCCGTCGGCATCGGTGTAGTTCATCGGCTCATAAACGGTGTAGCCAATGACCATCTTGCCCTTGCCCTTGATGTAATCCAGATCGCTGTCGGCCGAAGCAGATGCTGCAGACCCGGCTGCAGAAGCGGAAGCCGAAGCTGCCGTCGAAGTCGATGCGGCCCCGCCGCATGCGGCCAAGCTCAGTGCCATTGCACCTGCCACGAACATCGAAAGAAACCGTTTCATTCTCATCCCAAAGCCCTCCTCTAAGGCGCTCATTTTATTGCTTTATCATGCTAAAGAGCTAAACTGTGCCTATAGAATACCGCCTTTCCCCGCATTTTGCAAGAGGAAAGGATGAATTTTCGCAGAACGCCGAATCCGTTGTTCGTTTCCCGCATTTTTCTGGGCATTTTGCAAGCATTTGAACTCCAAAAAAGCTCCCGGTCCTTGTCCCCAGCGGTTTTTTTCCACCATGAACAGATTCGGGAGCAGCTTTTCTGTTATCGCTTTTTCACAAGGTAGTACCCGATGCCGATAGCATCCGCCAACGCCCAGCCGATGGGCACGCTGAGCCAAATGCCCGTCACGCCCAGCGGCGTGGCCGACAGCAGATAGGCCAGCGCCACGCGGGTCCCCAGCGAAGCAATGGTCAGGATGACCGACATCAGCGGCTGGTTGACTGCGCGGTAATAGCCGTACAGCAGGAACAGCACGCCGATGCCCATGTAGAACGCGCCCTCGATGCGCAGATAGTGCACACCTGCCGCGATGATCTCGGTTTGGGACGGGTCGATAAAGATGCCCATGAGCGGGGCCGCACAGGCACAGACCAGAACACTGATGCAGATGCAGAACAGGATGCTGGTCAACCCGGCGCTCCGGATGCCCTTTTTGATGCGGTCCGGCTTCCCTGCGCCGTAGTTCTGCGCCACATAGGTGGAGAAAGCGTTGCCGAAATCCTGTACCGGCATATAGGCAAAGGAATCGATCTTCACCGCCGCCGCAAAGGCCGCCATGATGACCGTACCGAAGCTGTTCACCAAGCCCTGCACCATCAGGATGCCGAAGTTCATGATGGACTGCTGGATGCTAGTCATGACCGACAGGTTCAGAATGGTGTTCAGGTTCTGGCGGTCCCAGCGGCAGTCCTCCCGCTTCGGGCAGAGCTGTGGGAATTTTTTCAGGGTATACAGCCCGATGCCCACGCCTGAGACATACTGCGAAAACACCGTTGCGCCCGCCGCACCAGCCACGCCCCAGCCCAGCACGATGACGCACACGAGGTCCAGCACCACGTTCAGGATCGCCGAAACGGCCAGAAATGCCAGCGGGACCATCGAATTTCCGATGGCGCGGAGCAGATTTGCAAAATAATTATATAAGAAGGTGGCAAAGATGCCCAGAAAGATGATGAGAAGATACTGCTTCATCAGGGGCCGCAGTTCCGCCGGGACCCGCAGGACCCACAAAATGCCGTCAATTCCCGCATAGACCAGAACGTTCAGCACCAGCGCCATGCCCGCAATGAGCGCAAAAGACTGGAACACGCTCTGCCGCATTTTTTCGTATTCGCCGCTGCCGTACTGCATCGAGACAGCCGCACCGCTGCCCATGCAGAGGCCCAGCAGGATGGAGGTGAGAAAGGTCATGAGCGTATAGGACGAGCCGACTGCCGCAAGGGCATCTGCGCCGAGGAACCGTCCCACGACCCAGGTATCGGCGATGTTGTACATCTGCTGCAGCAAATTGCCGAACATCAGCGGCAAGGCAAACAATAAGATATTTCGGGTGATCGGCCCTTCGGTCAAGGTGCGCTGCATGGGGTTCGTCTCCTTTTCACATCAACAAAATTTGATCCGATACTCCCGGGGCGTGCAATGCTTGATCTCCCGGAAGGTTTTAATAAAGTAACTGCCATCGGCAAAGCCGCATTCCATGCCGATCTCGCCGGTCTTGAGCCGGGTGGAGCGGAGCAGCTCGGCGGCCTTTTCCACCCGGAACTGCTTCACATACTGGATGGGCGTGATGCCCAAAAGCTGACGAAAACTGCGCAGACACGCGCTTTCGCTCAACGCCACACTGGCCGCGATCTTCTCCACGGTCAGTTCTTCTGAATAGTGCTCCTCCACATAGCGGAGCATCTGCTTCATTCGTTCGGCGGCGATGCGCTCTTGTTCAGACACCTTGGTCCGCCCGCCGACGCACTGGGTGCTGAGCAGCCGCAGGGCCGACGAGAGATGATACCGCACCCGGTTCTCAAAATCGAACGGTTCATCGGCCACTTCCTTCCATGCTTCGCGCAGATAAAGCAGGACCTGCTTCTGCCACGGGACCGCTTCATCCAACAAGAAAAAGGCCGGGGCGTCCGGCTGAAGCAAGGGCCGGATCAGCTTCTGCCAGAAGATCGTATCCATGCCGCCCACAAGACGCGGCTGGAACACCCCCGAATGGAGCAGAGCCGTTCCATCGGCCTGTTCCACCGAGTGCAGCGCGCCGGAGTTGATGAACACCCCCTGCCCGGTCTGCAGGGTCAGGCGGGTCTTGTTCACGTCCACGGTCAGCGGTCCCTGCACGGTCAGGATATATTCAAACTCTTCGTGCCAGTGCCACGCCACAGAGTAGGTCGCAAGGTCCTCCGCATAGCACGCGATGGGAAACAGCGCGCTGCCATGCTGCACCAGCTCCCGTCCTTCTACACTTGCAACAATATTACAGGCCGTCAGAAGTGCCATATTTGCCAAATCCTTTCCCCAACATATTGAAGATTTTTTATCAAGGCCGATTTTGTTGTATAAATATTCTGCTTTTCTTCTATCGATTCCGCCGGTTTCGTGGTATTATTCTACCAGAGCTTCCAAGCTCAGTATAACACCGAACTGGGAGGAATACAACCCATGGCACAGCTTCTTCTGCCGGTCATCTATCTGGCGTTCATCAGCCTTGGGTTGCCGGATTCCCTGCTTGGCTCCGCGTGGCCGAACATCTATCCGGTGTTCGGAGTCCCGGTGTCCTATGCGGGCATCGTCTCCATGATCATTTCCTGCGGGACCATCCTTTCCAGCCTGTTCAGCGACCGGCTGACCCGCGCCCTTGGCACGGGAAAGGTCACCGCCCTCAGCGTGGCGATGACGGCGGCGGCGCTGTTCGGATTTTCGGTGTCGAGTGCGTTCTGGATGCTCTGCCTTTGGGCCATCCCGTATGGCCTTGGGGCCGGCAGCGTGGATGCTGCCCTCAACAACTACGTCGCTCTTCATTATGAGAGCCGCCACATGAGCTGGTTGCACTGCATGTGGGGCGTGGGCACGATCATCAGCCCGGTGCTCATGAGTGCCGCCCTGACCGGCGGACGCGGCTGGAACGGCGGTTACCGCACGGTGGCCTTCATCCAGATCGCTATTACAGCCGTTCTCGTGCTCAGCTTTCCGCTGTGGAAGGGCCGCCCCGCTGCTGTCAGCGAGGACGGGACCCCGGCCAAACCGCTGACGCTGGCGCAGGTGTTCGCCATCCCGGGCGCAAAGGAAGTCATGCTCTGCTTCTTCTGCTACTGCGGCTTGGAGACGACCGCCGGTCTGTGGGCCAGCAGCTATCTGACCCTGACCAAGGGTGTTCCTGCCGACACCGCCGCCGCTTTCGCGGGCCTGTTCTATCTGGGCATCACGGTCGGGCGCGGGTTCTGCGGCTTCGTCACCCTGAAGCTCAACGACACCCAGATGATCCGTCTGGGGCAGGGCGTTCTGGCCGTCGGCGTTGCGGCTCTGCTTTTGCCGGGGCCGCAGGTGCTCTCGCTGGCCGGTCTGGTCCTTGTGGGCCTCGGCTGTGCCCCCATCTACCCCAGCATCATCCATTCCACGCCGGACCACTTCGGCGCGGACAAATCGCAGGCCGTCATCGGCATCCAGATGGCAAGCGCCTATGTGGGCAATCTGGCCATGCCGCCGCTGTTCGGACTGCTCGCCAACAATGTCACTCCTGCGCTCTTTCCGGTCTATCTGCTCCTGCTGCTGATCTTGATGATCGTCATGCACGAGCAGCTGACCCGCAAGACCGCAAGTGAAAATAAATAAGCATTTTCGTTTCAAGGAGGTATTTTTATGCTTCGTATCGAATACTTTGATAAAGACCGTTTCATGCGTCAAGTCTCTGCCAGCCGCGGCAGCGTTCTGCTCCATCTGGACAACGGCAAGACCTGTGACCTCAAAAAAGATGGCACCGCATCCTCTCTGCTGCGGATGATGGACGCCCCCAGAAAGGGCTTTGACATCACCGTTACCGACCCTGCCGACGTCACCGGCTTCCTGCGCTACATGCTGGAAGCGGGCCGCTCGGAACGCAAGGCCAGCTAAACCGCCATTTTCTGCTTCATTCGCATATTACAGCAAACACGAAGCGCCCGCTCCGGGGTCAGAAGCCGGAACGGGCGCTTCGTGTTTTTGCAGTTACAGAATGCAGCGGCTGATGGCCCGGGCCACGGCCAGAAGCTCTTCCTGCCCGATGAAGCCGAACTTTGCCTCGTGCTCATCTGCAAAGCAGAGGGTCAGCTCCGAGGTCTGCAGCGGGTCTCCGAAGCCCGCCGTCTGGATGCCGAAATGCTGGACCTTCCGATACGGCAGAACAAAAATTTCCTGCCGGGTCCCGGTCACGCCCTGCATATCCACCATAAAGATGCGGTGGGAGGTGAACACGGCCTGATCGCGCACCGTTTTGTACACACCAACGATCGTCTCGCCCTCCAGCAGCATGGCCTGTACATTCTTGCACACGTCCTTTTCCTTGATGCGGACGAGGTTCTGCATCGGTTTATCCCGAAATTCCATCCGTTTTGTCCCCTTTCTGTGTGGTCGTTCTGGCTCTATTGTAGCACCGCAGGGCCGGGTTGACAAGCGGCATTCCCTCTCGCGTTTTTGGGGCGGATATGGTATACTGAACGGTAGATCTGAATTTTACCCGGGAAATGAGGTTTGACCATGGAGATCATCATTCATCAGGCTATCCTGCATGTGCTGGACACCACCCTTGACGCGCCGGTGCTCAGTGGAAACAGCATGGAACTGACCGCCGAAAAAACGGCCTATCTGCAAAATCACATCGAAAAGCTGCTGGCCAGCGATGAAATTCGTCAGTGCCGCCCGCTGCCGGACTCCGCCTTCAAGAACGAGCTGGAGCACAATCAGGACTTCATCGACCTGTCCTGCCGCATTGCGGGGGTGCTGTTCGATTACATGCACGCCCACACCACCATCCCCGGCGCAGACCTCGCCGTGGTGGATTTCACGCGGGATGGTGCGCCGTGGCTGGGCATCCTGAAGCTGAACTACAAAAACGGCTACACCCACTATACCGAGACGGTCGAGGGTGCGCCGGTCAACTCCATCATCCAGCAGCGAGCCTGTCTGCCCACCCAGAGCGGCAAAGTGGAAGAGGGTGCGCTCGTCGATCTGCGGGATTACTCCATGCGCCTTCTCGAAAAGAAGTACGACATCGACGGCCACAAGGAGTTCTATCTGTCCACGGTCGTGTTCCAGTACACACAGGCCGAGCCGGAAAAGAAGAAACTGCAGGCCATTCAGGAAGCCGCCGCACAGGCCGTCAAGGACACTTACGAGGACGAGCCGCACGCCGATGCGCAGGTCGCCATGATGATTGCCACACAGGCCGCCGACAACGACAATCAGGTGTCGGTGGAGCAGGTCCGGCGGCAGCTGGCCGAGGAATATCCGCTGGCGGCGGTCCCCTTTGACGACTATGTGGAAAAGAGCGATGTCATCGAGCACGCCGAACAGCCCGTGACCGTGACGCCCGCCCGCATCCGCCGGATGGAGAGCCGCAGCATCCACACTGCCAGCGGCATCGAAGTCAAGATCCCCACCGAGGTGCTCTCCTCGGATTCGGAGGTCGAGTTCCTTCACGACCCGGACGGCAGCGTTTCGCTGCTCATCAAGAATGTGATCCTGTGACCCATCTTCTCCGCCCTGTATTGGTCCAATTTTTGCTCTGCGATGATTTGGCCGCTTGCAGGGCGGAGATTTTTTGCCTTTTTCGCTGCATTTTTCTGCAATTTTTTCAATTCCTCTTGTCTCCTCAGCGATTTTGTGTTATATCTTTCTTGGATTCATGCTTGTATCTATGTGACAAGGAGGATTTTTATGGAATTGGCACTTATCTGCGCACAGCAGGTCATTGTGTTGTTTTTGCTCATCGGCGCGGGCGCGGCGGCGGTCAAGACCGGCGTGCTGAAGGCAGAGGGGCGGCAGACGCTTTCTAATCTGCTGGTCTATCTGGTCGTTCCGGCCATGATCGTCCATTCGTACATGATGGAGTTCAGCGAAGAGATTTTGCGCAATCTGCTGGCTGCGTTCGGGCTGAGCATCTTTGCCATCCTCATCGGCACGGTCATCACCTTGGCGCTGACCCACCGCCAAAAAGACCGCCGCGCGCCGATCTTCCGGTTCGCCTGTGTCTTTTCCAACGCGGCATATATGGGCTTTCCGCTCATCTCGGCGCTGTTCGGCTCAGAAGGGCTGCTCTACGCCAGCGCCTATGTGACGGTGTTCAACATCCTGCTCTGGACCATGGGCTACGGCATGGTCAGCGGCAGTTCCAGCCCAAAGGAAGTCGCCCGCAGTCTGCTGCACACGCCGGTCCTCTACGCAATGGTCGTTGGACTGGCCATCTATCTGCTGCAGATCCCGGTCCCGGCGCTCATCGCCCAGCCGCTGGAACTGTTGAGCAACATGAACACGCCGCTTTCCATGATCATCACCGGCATCCTCATCGCGACGGGCGACCTGAAGCACATCTTCACCGACCGCCACATCTGGAAGCTGGCTGCCCTGCGGATGCTGCTCATTCCGGCGGTGTGTCTGGCCGCGTTTGCCGCGCTGGGGCTTCTGCGGTTCGGCATGAGCGCACAGGTGGTGCTCCTGCTCGAGTGCTGCCCTGCCGCCGCCATCACCTCGGTGTTTGCGGTCCAGTTCGGCCACGATGAACAGTTCGCCGCCGGGTGCGTCGTCCTGACCACTCTGCTCAGCATCCTCACCCTGCCGCTGTGCGCTCTGGTGCTGACGGCATTGATGTAACTCCCCCGAAAAACTGCACAAAACCCGGCTGCAAAATTTTCCATGCAGCCGGGTTTCTTTTTTGCCCGTTCTGTGCTATATTAGAGGTCAACCGGTCATCCCGGAAATATTGATTCAGGAGCGTGCTTTTTGACCAAGTACAACACACTGGAGATTGTCTGCTGACCGGGAGGTCCGCAGAACGTCTCGGCCTCCCGCTTGCAAAAGCTGATTGCTTGTCATCAACAAACTCAGGAGGAAAAGCAATGAGTCAAACTGACAATCTCATCCGTCTCGAAACCAAACACGACTACGCTTCCACCGAAGCGCTCGTCCGCCGCGCGTTCTGGAACGTCTACCGCCCCGGCTGCATGGAGCACTTTGTGCTTCACTGTCTGCGGGAGGACCCGGCATTCGTGCCGGAACTGGACCTTGTTCTGGAACGGTCCGGGATCCTCATCGGGCAGATCTGCTTTGTCCGCGCGGCGGTCCAGTGCGAGGACGGCACGGCGCTTCCGGTGCTGAACGCCGGTCCGCTGTGCATCGCGCCGGAATTTCAGCGGCAGGGCCTTGGAAAGCTTCTGCTCGATGCTGCGCTGGAAAAGGCTTCCTTGTTGGGATACCGCGCCGTCGTTCTGGAAGGCGACCCCGCCTTTTACGGCCGGTCCGGATTCGTTCCGGGCAAATGCGTCGGCGTCCGTTATGCAGACGACCCGGAAGCAGATTATTTCCTTGTGAAAGAGCTGCAGCCGGGTGCTTTCGCGGGCATCTCGGGCACTTACCGTGACCCGGAAGGCTACTTTGTCTGCCTGACCCACCCGCAGGAGTTTGAAGCGTTCGAACGCCGTTTCCCCACCCTCGAATAATGGATGAATGAAAACGACCCTCTCGGCCTGTGAATGCAGGACCGGGAGGGTCGGTTTTTGTTTATACCAGCGGCATGATGTTTTCCGGTTCGACCCGCAGATAGGCCGGCGTTTCCGGCGGCGGGGCTCTTAAGGTCGCTTTGGAGACTTTCCACCACAGCTGGCCTTTGCCATCCACCGAATTGCAGATAACGTTCCAATCAAACGGATTCTCGCTCGACGAACCGACCCGCACCGGCATCAGGTTGCTGTCTGCCGCCGTTGCGGGCATGAAATCGTGGGCGCGGATGCCCACAGCACAGCAGTTTTCCGGCACAGACAGCGCCACCGAAAGGTCCCGCTCCCAGCCGGTCAGATGCACGCGGTGTTCATCCACCCGGACGCAGGGCATGATGTTCTTACAGCCGGTCAGCCGTGCGGCGGTGCAGCTGCGCGGGTCCGCGAACACCTCTTTCGTCGTTCCGGTGCGGAGGACCTCGCCATGGTCCATGACGATCATCTCGCGGCACAGGCGGTAGGCTTCGTCCCGGTTGTGGGTCACCAGAAGGGCCGTGCCCTCGAACCCCGCCAGCAGACTGCCCACTTCGCCTTCCACTTCCTCCCGCAGATAGCTGTCCAGCGCGCTGAACGGCTCGTCCAGCATCAGGATGCGCGGCTTTGCGGCAAGGATGCGGGCCAGTGCGGCACGCTGCTGCTGTCCGCCGGAAAGCTCCCCGGGCAGACGGTGCGCCAGCTCTTCCAGCCGCATGGCGCGAAGGGCTTCGGCACAGGCTTCCCGGCGCTTTTCGCGGTTTTTCTCCCGCTTGAGGGCGCAGAGGATGTTCTGTTCGACCGTCATATTCGGGAAGAGCGCGTAGTTCTGGAACAGCAGTCCCACGTTCCGCTCCTGCGGCGGCAGGTCGATGTGCTGCTCGCTGTCGAACAGGACCCGGCCATCCAGCACGATGCGGCCGCTGTCCGGCTTGACGATGCCCGCGATGCAGCGCAGGGTCATGCTCTTTCCGCAGCCGGAAGCGCCGAGGATGGCCGAAGCGGTGTTCCCCGCCTCGAACGCGGCACGAAGGGTGAAGCCGTCGAAGCGTTTGGTGATGTTCACTTCCAAGCTCATGCGTGCTTCCCTCCCTGCTTCTGCTTGCGTTCCAGCAGGTTGACCGCCAGCAGGACCACCGCCGAGATGACGATATCCACCAGCACCCACTGCATCGCCCCGGCTTCATCGTTCGTGCGCCAGAGCTGATACACCGTGGTCGCGATGGTGGCCGTTTTGCCCGGGGTATAGCCCGCGATCATGCTCGTTGCGCCGTACTCGCCCAGCGCACGGGCAAAGGCCAGCACCGTACCCGCCAGAATGCCCTGACGGCAGTACGGCATCCGCACCCGCCAGAAGATCCAGCTGTTCGAAAGCCCCAGTGTCTGCGCCGACCACGCCAGCGTCTCGTCGAAGCTCTCGAAGGCGCCGCGGGCCGTGCGGTACATCAGCGGGAACGCCACCACGATGGACGCAAAGATTGCGCTGTACCAATTCATGACCAGCTTGACCCCGAAATGCTCCATGAAAAAGATGCCCAGCGGCCGCTTTGCGCCGAACAGCAGGAGCAGAAAATAGCCCACGACCGTCGGCGGAAGGACCATAGGCAGGGTGAGGATCACATCCAGCACGCCCTTGAGCACCCGGGGAAGCTTTGCGATATAGTAGGCAGCAAAAATGCCGAGAAAAAATACTGCCGCACAGCTGATGAGCGCGATGCGCAGACTGTTCCATAAGGGATACCAATCCATAAAAAAGTCCTCTGACTTCAGGGATACAGCGAAGCCCGGTCGTTTCCGCAAAAGCAGACTTGATGCGTTCCCTGCAAACCCGACCGGCACGCCAGTGGCTCTCCCTTTGGGAGAGCTGTCGAACGGAGTGAGACTGAGAGGGTCACAGCGCCGTAAAGCCAACGCTCTCAAACACATCGCCCGCCGCAGAGGTCTGCAGATAAGCGAGGAACTCCTTGGCAGCGTCTGCATTGGGAGCGGCCTTGAGCACCGCCGCCGGGTAGATGACCTGACCGCACATCTCAGCGGTGGCCTCGTCCACGACGTTCAGCCCAGCGCTGAAGGCATCGGTGCAGTAGACGACACCGGCATCCACGCTGGCTTCGCTGACCTGCGTGGTGACTTCCTTGACGTTGGAGCCGTAAGTAATGACACCGGCAGCGGCCAGTGCGGCTTCGTCGAGGTCGTAGTAAGCCAAAATTTTCTGGGTGTACTGACCCACAGGCACGTCGCTGTTGCCCATGCAGAAGAGGATGTCCTCCGCCTTCAGGTGCTCGGCCAGCGCATCAAAGCTGTCGATGCCCTTGTCGCTGCCTTCGGGCACGCAGAGCACGACCTTGTTTTCCAGCAGGTCCACGCGGGTGGAGGGATCCACAAAGTCCAGACCTTCGGTGTTGACCTCTGCGGAAGCGGTGCTGTCCAGCTGGTTCATCTGCTTCTGACCGGCAGAGATGAACAGGTCGCAGTCTGCGCCCTCCTGGATCTGGGTCTTGAGCGTGCCGGAAGAATCAAAGTTGAACTGGAAGGTCACGCCCGGGTGCTCGGCCGAATAAGTCTCGGCGATGGCGTTCAGCGTCTCGGTCAGCGAAGCGGCCGCAAACACGATCAGCTCCACGCTCTCAGCGGCAGAAGCAGCCTCCGAAGCGGCGGCAGAGCTTGCCGCAGAAGAAGCCGTGCTGCTGGAGCTGCCGCC
>URVW01000053.1 GCA_900551435.1 uncultured Faecalibacterium sp. | reverse complement strand
CCCCGATTAGAACCTGAATCTAACGCGTCTGCCAATTCCGCCATATCCGCATATTTTGTTTTTCGTTCGAGCCATGTCGCTCGGAACGATAGTAATTATACCATGGAATCCGGAAATGTCAAGCGGGATTTTCAAATTTTTTCAACAAAAATTGCGGGCAAAAATTTTGCGCTCAAATGAGGACGATGGGGCGAAATTTTCGGAAAAATATGGTACAATAAAACACAGACTGCCCGCGACAACTTTGCGGGCAAAAAACAAGGGAATGAGGAAACCGCAATGTTCAACGTTTTGATCTTCATCATCGGTGCGGGCATCATGTTTTATATGGGGCTGCGCAGCATTCTGGCGCGGCGGCGTCTGCGCGAAAAGGGCGAAAAGGTCACAGCCCGGGTCGCGGGAACGGTGCAGGGCCGGGACGGACAGGCCTATGTGCTGGAATTTGAGACGGCGGGCGGAAGCCACCGGCTCCACTATCCTAAGGCTGCCAAAGGCAAAGGGTTTGCCGAGGGAGCCAGCGTTACCTTATATTATGACCCCGAGGACCTCGAAAAAATGTACGTCGAGGGCGACCGCGCTGTGCTGGGCGCCGAGGTGCTCTACTTCGGGCTGGCGGTGGTGCTGCTGGTGCTGATGGCTGGATTTATCCGGTAAGGAGGAAGAACGATGCAGTTGGAACATTTTGGAATGGCAGAGCCGGGAGACTGCCGGGTGGTGTTCTCGGCCAGCGCCGAAGAACTGGAACAGGCCGTAAAGGCAGAGCAGTCTGCACCGAACGCGCCCACAGACGAGGAAGAGCTTCTGACCGCGGCGGTGAACCGCGCGATTTTGGAAGGTTTTTCCCCGCTGTACGCAGAATTGGTGGAAAAACAGCATCTCGTCCCGGTGACGGACCCCGATTTTGAGCTGCTGGCGGTGAACCGTGCAGAGGGCTTCCGGGCGGGGGCGGAGTTTTTCTGTTTGCCGCCGCTGGAGCTAGACAAAGACACCGGTTTTGTCCAGCCCATCGAGCCGCGGCCCATCCGGCGGCTGACCTTGGAGTTGGAGATCAACCGCCATCACGGCGACGAGGACCGCGCCGCCGACGAAGCGGGCAAGAAGGCCCTGCGGGAGCGGGTGGCCCGGGAGATCTACAAGACCCGCTGTGCACAGGCGGAAAAGCTGGCCGAACGGGAGCTGGTCTATCAGCTGGGCGGCGAGGTGAAAGGTGCTCTGCCCAAGCAGCTGGTGGCCGGAAACTACTTTGCCGAGCAGCGGGAGTTCAACCTGCGGCTTCAGGCGAACAATGTCAACTTTGACCAGTACCTGAAGGTGCGGAACCAGACGGTCGAGCAGTTCCGCGCGGAGCTTCACGCACAGGCGGAACAAAAGCTGCGCGGGCGGCTGGGTCTGCTGCTGGTGGCGGAGCGCGAGGGCCTTTGGCCTACCGAAGCGGAGGTGCAGGAAGCGCTTTCGAACTGGAAAGGGGAGCGGACCTTCCCCTCTAACGATGCGCGGAAACTGCGGCAGGGCATTGCCAGCCAGCGGGCAGCGGCCTTTGTGCGGGCGCATTCGACCCTGACGCCCCCGCCCAGCGAGCCGGTGGTCGTGGAAGCGGCAGAATAAGGGGAAATTCCCATGGGAAGGTATTTGAAAAACCACGCAAAAAAGAATATCCTGACCATCATTCAAAGCGGGCTGGTCATTATTTTGATCGTGTTGGTCATGTTGATGATGGTCCAGATTCGAAACCTGCAGGGCACGGCGCGGGTCCTGAACTACGCCGGTTTGGTGCGGGGCGCGACCCAGCGGGAGGTCAAACTGGAAATCACCGGCACAAAGAACGACGAACTGATCCAGTATCTGGACGATGTCCTGAGCGGTCTGAAATATCAGGACGGCCACTATGATCTGGTGCGGCTGAAGGATGAAAACTATCAGGCCAAGCTGGACGTCCAGATGAACTATTGGCAGAGCCTGAAGCGGGAGATTGCAAAGGTCCGTGAAAACGGCTACGAGAACACCGACATCGTGAAGATGAGCGAGACGTATTTCGGGCTGGCGGACGACACGGTGTCGTCGGCAGAACGCTATTCGCAGACGATCGCGAGCCGCATCCGCTGGCTGGAAATTTTCTCGGTGATCGATATGGTCGCGCTGGGCGTGGTCATCATCCAGCAGACCGTTTCGGCCATCCGGCTCGCCCGGAAAAACAAGGTGCTGGAACAGAAAGCCTACATCGACCTTCACACAGGCTTGCCCAACAAGAGCCGCTGTGAAGAGCTGATGCGCGATGTGGAATTCATCACCGAACCCACCGCGTGCATCATGTTCGACCTGAACAACCTCAAGCACGTCAACGATACGATGGGCCATTCGGTGGGCGACCAGCTCATCTCGAACTTTGCCCGCTTGCTGCGGGGCGCGGTCCCGGCCAAGGATTTCGTGGGCCGGTACGGCGGCGATGAATTTATCGCCATCCTCTACCAGACCGACCGCCGGGGTGTCAAAAATGTTTTGCTGGCCCTGCAGGAGAACGTGGACGAGTTCAACGACCACGGCAAGGGCGAGCGGGTCAGCTACGCACAGGGCTGGGCCATTTCGTCGGATTACAGCCATTGTACCCTGCAAACCCTCTTTGATGCCGCCGACAAGTATATGTACACCAACAAACAGCGCGAAAAGCTGGGCCGTCAGGACTAAACAAGCGAAAAAATAAGACCCAATGCATCTCCCTCCAAGAGGAACGATGCATTGGGTCTTTTCAGCTTCTGGGGAAGATCAGGTCTCCACGCCCTCGAACTGGCTGTTGTACAGCTTGGCGTAGAAGCCGCCCTGTGCCAGCAGTTCGTCGTGGTTGCCCTGCTCGACGATGTGGCCGTCCTTCATCACAAGGATGACGTCGGCTTCGCGGATGGTGGACAGGCGGTGCGCCACGATGAAGCTCGTGCGGCCCTGCATCATCCGGGCGAATGCGGCCTGAATGCGCACTTCGGTGCGGGTATCAATGGAGGAAGTTGCCTCGTCCAGGATCAGCATGGGCGGCAGACAGAGCATGACGCGGGCGATGCAGAGCAGCTGCTTCTGGCCCTGACTGATGTTGCCGCCGTCTTCTGCGATGACGGTCTCATAGCCGTTGGGCAGACGGCGGATGAAGCTGTCTGCGTGAGCCGCCTTGGCGGCGGCGACGATCTCTTCGTCGGTGGCGTCGGGCTTGCCGTAGGCGATGTTTTCGCGGACCGTTCCGGCGCGCAGCCAAGTGTCCTGCAGGACCATGCCGTAGCTGCCGCGCAGGGAAGCGCGGGTCACATCCCGGATGTCGTCGCCCGCGACCTTGATGGAGCCGCCGTTGACATCATAGAACCGCATGAGCAGATTGATGAGGGTGGTCTTGCCGCAGCCGGTGGGGCCGACGATGGCGATGCGCTGGCCGGGTTTGACGTCCAGCGTCAGGCCCTCGATGAGGGGACGGTCGGGCAGGTAGCGGAAGGAAACATCGTTCAGCTCCACATGGCCGTCCGGCTGCAGGACCTTGGCGTTCTCGGCTTCGGGGATCTGGTCCTCGGCGTCCAGAAGCTCGAATACGCGGGCCGCACAGGCAAGTGCATTCTGCAGTTCGGTGACGACGCCGGAAATTTCGTTGAAAGGCTTGGTGTACTGGTTGGCGTAGTTCAGGAAGATGCTCAGCTGGCCGATGGTGATGCCGCCCGCGACCGCGTACAGTGCACCGACCAAGCCGACGCCCGCATAGACGATGTTGTTGACGAAGCGGGTGGCGGGGTTGGTCATGCTGGAATAGAAGATGGCCTTCAGGCTGACGTTCTGCAGACGGCCGTTCACGTCGTCAAAAGCGGCGAGGCTCTCTGCCTCATGGCCAAAGGCCTGAACGACCTTCTGGCCCTCGATCATCTCGTTCACCAGTGCGGTCTGCTCACCGCGGACGGTGCTCTGGCTCTGGAAGTAACCGTAGCTCCGCTTGGCAAGAAAGCTGGCCACCACAAGGCTGAGCGGGGTGATGCAGACCACGACCAGCGTGATGAGAACATTCTCCTTCAGCATGAACAGCAGGGTCCCAAAGATGGTCAGCAGACCGGAGAACAGCTGGGTGAAGCCCATCAGCAAGCCGTCTGCAAAGGTGTCCACGTCAGCGATCATGCGGCTGACGATGTCTCCGGAGGGGTGGCTGTCAAGGTAGGAGAGGGGAAGGGTCTGGATTTTCCGCAGGGCGGCATTGCGCAGGTCGCGGCTGACGGAGAAGGTGATGCGGTTGTTGCAGACGCTCAGCAGCCACTGGGCGAACGCCGCCACGATGGCCACAATGACGATCTGTTCGACGATGCGCAGCACGCCGGCAAAATCGACGCTGCCCTTGCCGAGCATCAGATCGATGGCGTTGCCGCAGAGGATGGGGATATACAGCTGTGCGCCGACGCAGACCGCAGCAACGATCAGGCTGCACACCACGAACAGGCTGTACGGACGGATTTTTTCGAGGACCCGGTGAAGCGTCGCCTTGCGCTGTTCAGGGGTCAGCTTGCTTTTTGCTTTTGCACTCATTTCTGCGCATCCCCTTTCTTGAACTGGCTGGCGTAGATCTCCTCATAGACCGGGCAGGTGGTCAGCAGCTCGGCGTGCTTGCCGATGCCGACCAGCTTGCCGTCGTCGAGGACGAGGATCTGGTCGGCGTGCTGCAAGCTGGCGGCGCGCTGGCTGACGATGAACACGGTCAGACTGCCGGGAAGAGCGGCCAGAGCCTTGCGCAGGGCGGCGTCGGTGGCGTAGTCCAGCGCGCTGGCGCTGTCGTCGAGGATCAGGATGTCGGGCTTGCCGACCAGCGCGCGGGCGATGGTCAGGCGCTGCTTCTGTCCACCGGACAGGTTGCGTCCGCCCTGCTCCACCGGCTCGTCCAGCCCAAGGGGCTTCGACTTGACGAATTCAGCGGCCTGTGCCGTTTCCAGTGCAGCCCACAGGTCGTCGTCGGTGGCGTTCTTGTTGCCCCACAGCAGGTTGGAACGGATGGTCCCGCCAAAGAGCTGGGCTTTCTGCATGACGACGCTGACGCCGCCGCGCAGGGCCTCACGGGGATAGTCCTGTGCCGGACGGCCGAAAATTTCCACAGAACCTTCGGTGGCATCGTAGAAGCGGGGGATCAGGCTGATGAGGCTGGATTTACCGCTGCCCGTGCCGCCGATGACGCCGATGGTCTGGCCGCGCTTGGCCGTGAAGCTGATGTCCGACAGGCTGGGTGCGCCCGCACCTGCGTAGGTCAGGCTGACGTGGTCAAAGCGGACGGCGTCGTCGGCCTTGTCGGCGGCGACCGTGCCCTTCAGCTCGGCAGGGAATTCCATGCCGGGTTCGGTGTCCAGAACGGCCTGAACGCGGCTGGCGCAAGCCAGCGCCTTGCTGACCTGAACGATCAGGTTGGCCAGTTTGACCAGCTCGACGAGGATCTGGTTCATGTAGTTCACCAGCGCGATGACATCGCCGGAAGCCATGCCGCCTACGTTGATCTCGATGCTGCCGACATACAGCAAGGCCACGATGGCGAAGTTGATGATCACATAAGTCAGCGGACTCATCAGGGAGGAGATGTGGCCGACGTGGAGCTGCATCTTGGTCAGCAGATCGTTGGCGGACTCAAAGCGGTCGATCTCGCTCTTTTCCTTGTCGAAGGCGCGGACGACGCGCACGCCGGTCAGGTTCTCGCGGGTCAGGCCGAGGACGCGATCCAGACGGGTCTGCGCGGTCTTGTAGAGCGGGTTGGTGATGACCATGACGCCGAACACGACGATGGACAGCAGCGGGATGGCGACCACGAAGATCCATGCCGCCCGCGCATTGACCGTAAAGGCCATGATCATCGCGCCGAACACGACGAACGGGCTGCGCAGGAACAGGCGGAGGAACAGGTTCAGGCCGCTCTGCACCTGATTGATGTCGCTGGTCATGCGGGTGATGAGGGTGCTGGTCCCGAGGGTGTCCATCTCGGTAAAGCCAAGCTTCTGGATGTGCTCGAACAGAGCATGGCGCAGAGAGGTGGAGTAGCCCACGGCGGCCTTGGCGGAAAAATACTGGGCCGTCAGGCTGCAGGTCAGACCGATGATGGCGAGGAGCAGCAGGATGCCGCACCGCACAAGGATATAGTGCAGGTTGTGTGCTGCAATGCCGACGTTGACGATGTCTGCCATGACCAGAGGAACAAACAGGTCAAACGTGGCTTCCAGCATCTTGAACAGCGGCGCAAGCACGGCCTCGCGCTTGTAGCCGTTCAAGTGGGTAAGCAGTTTGTTCAAAGCGAACGTCTCCTTTTCAAAGATTCTAATAGGTAGGGGGTGCTGCAATTTTTTATTATAGCGAATCATGCGCGAAATTGCTATCGTTTTGGAAAAATAAACCGGGAAAAGGACCGCCGCCCGGGAATTTGCGCCAACAAAACGGATATGGATTGTGAAAGTTGGAAAATGCTGTTATAATGATTCTGTTATGACTGAGAAAAGAAGGGTGAGACACATGGCATACGAGAAAGGCGCACGGCGGTTCCGTCCGGTGGGAACAAAACGGAAAAAGACCGCTCCGAAATACGGCCCGGTGGGCACGGGATGCCCGGTCGTGGAACAGGCTGTGGAGCGGCTCTACCGCGAACAGAACGAGACGCATTTCTGGAACCTGATGAATGCCCTGAACTATGCGCTGGAGCTGAAAACGAGGGTGCTCATCCCGCTGGATGCCGCCGCCGACCCGCAGAGCGGGACAGCCCCGTGGGCCGAACTGCCTATCCCGGAAGAAAAGGCCGAGGGGCTTGCGCCGTGGCTCCTGCACACCCGGAAAGAGAAAAATTATCTGCCGCTGTTCACGTCGGTCCGGACCGCTACGGCGGAAAAAGCCACCGCGACCCGCCCAGTGGCCGAACGCGGGATGCGGGAAGCCATGGAATATGCGCTGAACACCGAGGGCATCGATGGCGTGGTCATCGACCCGTGGACGAATTCGGCCACGCTGGATGTGTCTATTTTGAACGGTCTGCTCCGTGCAGAGCGGGGAACAGAAGGCCCCGGCGTGGAAGAGCTGGACGCGGGCTATGATGCCGCCCGGGAGGGAAACTGGGCCGAAGCGTCCCAGCACTACGAAAAGGCCGCAGAGATGGGCAATGCCGAAGCGCTGGCCCTTCTGGGCGACTGCCTGTATCAGGGGCGCGGCGCACGGAAGAGCAAAGTTCAGGCCCGCCGTCTCTGGAAAAAGGCAGCGGACTCCGGCGAAGTTCAGGCGATGATCGCCCTCGGCGACGACTGCATAGAATCCGGAAAAGAACTGGCAGCCGCATTGCAGTATTACCGCTGGGCGCAGAAAACGGCCCTTGGGATGCCGGATGTGGCCTATACGCCCCAAATTCGGCTCCGCATCGCCCAGACCGAAACGCGGTTCCTCTCCCGCAAAAAGGCACTCGTTCAGCTGGCCGAAGCCGAACAGGGCTTCCTCATCCAGCTGGAAGAGGGTGCGCCGGATGCGGAAACTTGGCTGGACGAAACGCGCCGGACCATCCAAGAACTGTTGGCTGAGGAAGCCTGAGCCGCACAAAACACAGTTTCTTTACATTTGTTCTACGGAATCGTCATAGGAAACCGATAAGATATTCTTGGAAAAATTCTGCGCCGAAGAAAAGAGGACAAGCACTATGAGCAAAGTAATCGGAATCGACCTTGGAACGACCAATTCCTGCGTGGCAGTCGTCGAGGGCGGAAAACCTGTGGTCATTGCGAACGCAGAGGGCGAACGCACCACCCCCAGCGTCGTGGCCTTTACCAAGGACGGCGAACGTCTGGTGGGCGGCGCGGCCAAGCGTCAGATCGCGACCAACTCCGGCCGCACCATCTCCAGCATCAAGCGCCACATGGGTTCCGATTACCGGGTGCACATCGACGGAAAGGACCTGACCCCGCAGGAAATCAGCGCCATGATCCTGACCAAGATCCGCCGCGACGCAGAGAGCTATCTGGGTGAGCCGGTGACCGAAGCCGTCATCACGGTCCCCGCCTATTTTGACGACAGCCAGCGCAAGGCCACGCAGGATGCGGGCCGCATTGCGGGCCTGAATGTTCTGCGCATCATCAACGAGCCAACCGCTGCCGCTGTGGCCTACGGTTTGGACAACGAAGCACCGCAGAAAATTCTGGTCTATGACCTCGGCGGCGGCACGTTCGATGTCTCCATTATTGAAATTGAGGATGGGACCTTCACGGTTCTGGCGACCGGCGGTGATACCCGTTTGGGCGGCGACGATTTCGATGAGCGCATTGTGGAATACGCGGTGGCGGAATTCAAAAAGTCGGACCGCATCGACCTGACTCGCGACCCCGCCGCGATGGGCCGCCTGAAAGAGGAAGCCGAAAAAGCCAAGAAAGAGCTGTCCAGTGCCCCGTCGGCACAGCTGAATCTGCCCTTCATCGCGGTGGGCAAAGACGGTCCTCATCATTTGGACCTGACCATCACCCGCCCGCAGTTTGAGATGATGACCGGCGACCTGCTGGCCCGGACCGTTCAGCCCGTGCAGAATGCCCTGCGCGATGCGGGCATCTCGGCCAGCCAGCTGGGCAAGGTTCTGCTGGTGGGCGGCAGCACCCGGATGCCCGCTGTGGAACGGCAGGTCAAGGAGCTGTTGGGCCGTGAACCCAGCCACAGCCTGAACCCGGACGAATGTGTTGCCATGGGCGCAGCCGTGCAGGGCGGCTTGCTGCAGGGCGGCGGAAAGCTGGCCGGCGCGACCGGAGCTGCCGCACAGGGGCTTGTTTTGATGGACGTGACGCCACTGACCCTTTCCATCGAGACGCTGGGCGGCGTCGCGACCCCACTCATCACCCGCAACAGCATGATCCCGACCCGCAAGAGCCAAATCTTCACGACGGCCCGTCCGATGCAGACCAGCGTGGAGATCAACGTTCTGCAGGGCGAACGCCATTTTGCGCGGGACAACAAGAGCCTTGGCAAGTTCAAGCTCAACGGCATCCGCGCCAGCTTCTCGTCCAAGCCGCAGATCGAAGTCACGTTCGATATCGACGTCAACGGCGTTGTGAAAGTCTCCGCAAAGGACCTCGGCACGGGACGGGAACAGAATATCACCATCACGGGCAGCACGAACCTGTCCGAAAATGAGATCCAGCGCGCCATGGCCGATGCCGCCGCCTACGAGGAAGAGGACAGCCGCCGCAAGGAACGCTTGGAGCTGCACAATCAGGCCGAAGTGCTGGCCTATAAGGTGGATGAGGCCCTTTCCAAGTGCAAAAAAGAACTGGACAAGGATGAAAAGAACCGCATCAAGGCCGACCTTTCGGATCTGCGCCGCTGTCTGCGGAAGGATAAGCCTGAAAAGATGAACGAGACGGAGGAAACGAACCTTCGTCAGGCAAAAGAAAAACTGGAAGCCAGCGCCAACCACCTGATGATGCTCTATACCAGCGAGCAGGGTGGAAATGATTCTAACGGTGATCTGTAAAAAAACTGCCGGTGTTCCGCAGGACATCGGGGTATTTCCGAACAATTCAAAAAAGCATGTGCATCACAAATCCATCGAAAATTTCTGATTTTCGAGAAAATTTGTTGCACATGCTTTTGTTTTGGGGATTGATGCTGTTTGATTCTTACGCCTATTCGTACAAAAATAGAGGCTGTCGCATGTGCAACAGCCCCTTTCTCTTTGAAAAGCGATTACAGCATCTTGGACAGGAATGCCTTCAGGCGGGGATGCTTGGGGTTGGAGAACAGCTCCTGCGGCGGCTCGTCCTCTTGGATCTTGCCGTCGTCGATGAAGATGACGCGGTTCGAAACTTCACGCGCAAAGCCCATCTCGTGGGTAACGACCAGCATCGTGATGCCGGTGTGAGCCAGCTCTTTCATCAGCTCGAGGACTTCGCCGACCATCTCAGGGTCCAGTGCGGAAGTCGGCTCGTCGAACAGGATCACATCCGGGTCCATTGCCAGCGCACGGGCAATGGCGATGCGCTGCTGCTGGCCGCCGGAAAGGCTCTTGGGATAGACATCGGCCTTGTCGGACAGGCCGACGCGGGCCAGAAGCTCGTCGGCGCGGGCGGAAGCCTCCTGCTTGTTCTTCAGTTTCAGCAGTTCGGGAGCAAGGCAGAGATTCTGCTTGACCGTCAGGTGTGGGAAGAGGTTGAAGTGCTGGAACACCATGCCCATCTTCTGGCGCACCGAGTCGATGTGGCTTTCATCGACCTCGACACCCTCAAACTTGATGCTGCCGCCGGTGGGGATCTCCAGCCGGTTCAGGCAGCGCAGGAAGGTGGACTTGCCGCAGCCGGAAGGTCCGATCAGGCAGACCACATCGCCGCGGTAGATGTCGATATCGATGCCCTTCAGAACGTCGAGGGTGGGGGTGGGCTGCTTTGCGCCCTTTTTCTTTTCGCCGCCATAGGTCTTGGTCAGACCACGGACTTCCAGAATTTTATCGGTCACTTTGTGCCAGCCTCCTCTCAAATTTGCCCAGCAGCCATGTGAAGAGCATGACCAGAATCAGATAGATCAGTGCAACGCCGCACAGCGGGAACATGGCTTCGTAAGTGCGGTTCATGATGCCCTGTGCGGCATACAGCAGCTCCTTGCCGCCGATGACCGTGATGAGCGAGGTGTCCTTGAGCAGGATGATGAACTCATTGCCGAGGGCGGGCAGAACAGCACGGATAGCCTGCGGGATGATGATGACCACCATGGTCGTCATGTAGTTCAGGCCAAGGCTGCGGCCGGCTTCCATCTGGCCGGGGTCCACGGCCATCAAGCCGCCGCGGATGATCTCCGAAACGTAAGCGCCGGAGTTGATGCCCAGTGCCAGCGCGCCGACCATCGTGAAGTTGCGGCTGTTGGCGAAGATGACCATGCTCATGATGAGCAGCTGGACCATCATAGGCGTGCCGCGGATGATGGTGGTGTACACCTGACAGACGGCGTTGAAGAAGCCCAGCACCGGGTTCTTGCGGCCCGGGCGCTGCTGGTCGTGGGCCACACGGACCAGCGCCACGACGCTGCCCAGAACCACGCCCAGTGCCAGCGCGATGGCCGTGACCAGCAGGGTCGTGCCGACGCCTTCGATGTACTGGAGCCAGCGGTCTTTCAGGATGAACGCCTGATAAAATTTGTAGAAGATTTCCTGCCCGAAGTCAAGCCTCGTGCCGCTGTTGAGCAGCTCTTTCAGCAGTTCGTATTGTGCGGCCATTCGCATCCTCGCTTTCTTGTTTTGTCAGATTTTTGTAACCTTGTTTTTCCAAAAAAGGGGAGGGGCTCCGTTGGAGCTTCCTCCCCGTGGTGCACGTTTGGCTGATTATTCAGCGCTGATGTACTTGTCCACGATGGACTGGAGCGTGCCGTCAGCCTTCAGCTCTTCCAGAGCGGCGTTGATGGCATCTTCCAGAGAAGAACCCTTTGCCATGCCGATGGCGTAATCCTCTTCTGCGTAGCTGGTCTCCAGAATGACCAGACCGGGGTTGGCAGCGACGAACTCCTGAGCGGGAGCGTTGTCGATGACAACAGCGTCAACCTGACCATTGTTCAGAGCCTGAACAGCGGTCAAACCGTCATCATAAGCCACGACGCTCTCGTCGCCGAAGTCATCGGAGCAGTAAATGTAGCCGGTCGTACCGCGCTGCGTGCCGATCTTCTTGCCGGCCAGATCGTCCGGAGAAGCGATGTCGGAGCCTTCGGGAACGATGATGGACTGGATGCCGGTGGCGTAGCTGTCGGAGAAGTCCATAACGGCCTTGCGCTCATCGGTGACGGTGACGCCAGCCATGACGATGTCGGCCTTACCCTGCTGAACGCTCAGCAGAGCTGCGTCGAAGTCCATGTCGTCGATCTGCAGCTCGAGGCCCAGCTTGTCAGCGATAGCCTGAGCGGTCTCGATGTCGATGCCCTCGAAATCACCGGAGTCGGTGGTCATCTCGTACGGAGGGAAGGCAGCGTTAGTAGCCATGGTCAGCTTGCCAGCCTCAACGGTGGTCACTTCAGCAGCGGCAGCGCTGGAAGAAGCAGCCTCGCTGGAAGCGGCGGCAGAGCTTGCAACGGAAGAAGCGGTGCTGGAGGAAGAACCACCGCAGGCGGTCAGAGCCAGAGCAGCAGCGGTCAGACCAGCGGCAGCCAGAAAGCTGCGGCGAGTAATCTTTTTCATATTCAAACACTCCTCAAACTGATTGTATAATCTTTCATGTCTCCGCGGCGATGCGATTCATCGAAACACCGGAGAACGGATTTAGTATAGATTGTACAAATAAAAAAGTCAAGTGTTGTGCAAAAATTCGATAAAAATGAAACCGTTTTGAGAACACTTATACATCCTTGAGGAGAAAATGAATGAATATATGC
Organism: uncultured Faecalibacterium sp.; assembly: GCA_900551435.1. Taxonomy (GTDB): domain Bacteria; phylum Bacillota; class Clostridia; order Oscillospirales; family Ruminococcaceae; genus Faecalibacterium. The sequence continues at coordinate 4,636 of URVW01000053.1, read as the reverse complement.
ATAAACATTAAAATTCTTTACAGATACCGCGCGATTTCCTCAGCACTCCGCTTGGGGACGCAGTAATCCTTGTTGTCGTCCAGATAATACTTCACGCCGGTGGCTTCAGTCATCGGGACGATGTGGGCTTCGTGGGCGGGGTAGCCGAAGGCCACCATGAACGCCAGCTTTTCCGGCTCTTTGATGCCCAGAAGCTCGGTCAGTGCGGGCTTGTTGATGGCGCCCATGATGCAGCTTCCAACGCCCTTGTCCCATGCGGCCAGCGTCAAGTTGGCCAGAGCAATGCCGGTGTCGGTGTTCAGGTCGCCGGGAATGGAAGTGTCCTGCACGACGGCTACATATAAGGTGGGAAGCTCGTCCGCTTTGGGCGTGCCCTGCTCCGGCGGCAGATAGGCGGCCCACTTGACCAGCGGCTGGATCTTGGCCACATCCTCGGGCTTGTTCACGATGACCAGACGCACCGCCTGACGGTTCGCGCCGCAGGAGGACAGGCGGACGGCTTCGATGACGTCCTCCACCACATCCTGCGGGACGGGCTTCTGTTCGAAGCGGCGGTAGGTGCGGCGGGTCAGCAGTTTTTCCATGACAGACATTGGGAACGCTCCTTTCAAACATTGGGCTGTTTAAGGATAGTATAACGCGGTTTTTGGACGGGCGCAAGCAAAAGAACCGCTCGCTGCTGCTTAAAAAGGAAGTAATTGACAGCCCCTTCCGGAAAATGGTATAATACAGCTGGAAAACAACGCGGGAACGATATTTTAGACGAAATTTAACCGCATGCTTTGCTGCTGGCAAAGAGAAAGGAACTGTTATGAGAAAACGTATTCTGAAAACGCTTGCAATGCTGGGGCTTTCGGCATGTATTCTGGTCGGCAGTGCTGTTTCGGGCTTTGCGGCCGATGCACCGGACAAAAAGGAAGAGTGCAAGGAGGACAAGCACGAATGGACCACGGTGGTCGAGTATCGGGATGACTGCGTTCCGACCGAGTTCCAGACCAGCGCGGGCAAGATCGTTCTCTGCCCCCACTGTGGCAAGGAAGGCAAGAAGGATCCCGTGGAGTGTCTGTCCCTCGTGAAGAACACCTTCTCGAACTTCTCCAACCTGAAAATTTACAGCGGAACGCTGGAGAACGGCCAGAAGGTCATGACGGTGGCGTTCTATTATCCGACCCGCATCGAGACGGATGTCTGCACCAAGTGCGACAAGGTCGGCGCAAAGCGGACCTATGACGCACGGGTGATGAAGTTCGGCGTCACGGCCAACATCGAGATGCCCGCAGAAGTCCTCAACGGGTACACCATGATGCTCGTTCAGGCCGATGGCAGCGAGACGCCGGTGGAGTATTCGGTCAGTGAAAACGGCAAAAAGGCGTTCTTCCAGCTGGATATGACCACGGGCGCACAGCTTATCCATCTGGTCCCGAAGGCTTAACAGTTTTAAGGAATAATAAAAGGCTGCTGCAAAACGTGCTCAACCTCTCCGTCAATGCTTCGCATTGCCACCTCTCCTGATAGGAGAGGCCTTGGCATTACGCAAAGTTTTCTCTCTTCGCCAGAGGCTCCTCTACTAGGGGAGCTGTCGAGCGATAGCGAGACTGAGAGGTTGGCGTTTGCAGCAGCCTTCTTCTTATTTATGCAGACGTTTTGGCATCGGAAGGCCGAGCACCAGCGCGATGCCGACGGCCAGCGCCACGGCGATCTTGAAGGTGGAAATGCCGTTGGCCAGCGCCAACGCATTGTTTCCCTGAATAAAATAGTAGGCCGTGTAGTAGATGCCCGCGCCTGGGACCAGCGGGAAGATGCCGGTCAATAGGAAGATCGTGACCGGCGTTTTGAGAGCGATGGCAAAAATGCGGGCCAGCAGGGTCAGCGGAATGACCGCCAGCAGGGAAGCCGCAAAGGCTTCCAGCCCGAACAGGACGGCCAGCTCATACACGAACCAGCCCACCGCGCCGACCAAGCCGCAGTAGGGCAGGGTGTGCTTGGGACAGGCGAACAGGATGGCGAAGCTGAGCGTTCCGGCTCCTGAGAGGAAAAACTGGGCTACCAGCTGGCCAATCTGCTCACTGGTCAAAAGAAGCTCTGTCATGCGACCACCACCCCCGTCAGCATGGAATATGCGCCCAGCACAAGGCCTGTCCCGATGGCGATACTGGCTGCGATGAGCAGGGCGTCGATCATCCGGATGGTCCCGGAAAGATAATCGCCCTGCACGAAATCGCGGATGCCCATGGTGAAAGCGATACCGGGCGTCAGGATCATCAAGGTTCCGATGATGGCATGACTGGCTTCGGTGCGGAGCAGATTGCAGCTCAAAATACAGATCAAAGTGATCAGGGACGCCGTGGAGATGGTTTTGAAGCCGCCGGTGATGTTATGCCGTCCGCAGAACAGCAGATAGGCGTTGGCGGAAAAGCCCGCCACGGCAGCGGCCAGCGCGGCCCGCAGGGTCCCGCCGAAGATGAGCGCAAAGCAGAACGCACCGGAAAGCCCCGCCGCGAGCTGGACCCAGTCCTTGGGGAACGGGATCTGCCGCGCCTGAACGAGCCGGCTCTCGGCTTCGTCGATGGTGATGCCGCCCGCCGCGATCTGGACGATGTGGTATTTCTCTTTCTGAAAGCTGCTGATCTTGGCCTCCCGGTCAACCAGCATTTTCAGTGTGGGGGTCTGCACCCGCCCCACGTTGCTCGTGCGGGTGGGAACGTTCCGTACTTCGCTCAGTTCGGCCGTTCCGGCGCTGGCAAAAATGCCGTTGGTCAATACATAAACGTGAAATTCCCGCAGATGGAAGCTGCGGGCCATGATCTCCATCGTCTGCTCGACGCGGAACACCTCAGCGCCGTTCTCCAGCAGCGTCTGCCCCGCCGCCATGATGAAATCCATGATGCGGTGGCGCTGCTCTTCGTCAGGATGCAATTCCCTGCCGTTCATCTTGTCTCTCCTTGCTGTGCCCTAAAGGGCAGAAATTCTTATTGTATAGAATAACATGCCGGACCTTCGCCGTCAATGCGAACGCGAGACGAAAAGAAGAATTTCCTACTAAAAAACTTCGTTGAAGGGGTTGACAAATCCCGACAAGTGGATTAGAATGATTGCAATATCACAAAAATGGCTGTGAAGAGAAGAGTAAGCTTTCGCATTGATCCTTCCAGAAAGCCCGGACGATGGAAAAGGGCAGGAAACAGGGAGCTGAAAATGGTCTCGGAGCCGCGCGGGCGAAGCGCAAGAGTGCTAAGTTCGCGACGGGAGCGCCCGTTACAGCGTCCGGCTGTACGCAGGGGAGGGAGAAAGCCGCTGCCGCAGCTTCGAGGCTGGACCCGTGAGGGACCAGTAAACCAAGGTGGTACCACGGAAGTTTCACGCTTTCGTCCTTGTGGGCAGTTGCCCGCCGAGGACGGAAGCGTTTTTTCATGCTTCCGGATGCATGAGGCGCAGAAAAATGTGCTGCGCGGTGCAAACACAAAACAAACAAAGATTAGAGAGGGAAAACATTATGTCTAAGATTTCGCGTCGTGATTTTCTGAAAGTGACCGGCATTGCTGCAGCTGCAGCTGCCCTGACCGCATGCGGCGGCTCTTCCTCCGCAAGCACCGCTTCTTCCGCTGCATCCAGCACCGCTGCTTCTTCTGCAGCCGCCAAGCTGGATAAGATCAGCGTGGCGGTCCCCAACGACACCACCAACGAGGCCCGCGCTCTGACCCTGCTGGAGAAGAACGGCTTCTTCAAGGTCAAGGCTGACGCCGGCCTGACCGCCACCAAGAACGACATCGAGGAGAACCCCCTGAACGTCACCGTGGACGAGGTCGAGGCTGCTCAGGTCCCCAGCGTCCTGCAGGATGAGGATTATGCCGTCATCAACTCCAACTACGCCATCGCTGCCGGCCTGAACCCCGTCAAGGATGCTCTGGCCATCGAGGACGGCTCTTCTGCTTACGTCAACGTTCTGGTCTGCAAGGAGGGCAACGAGGAGGAGCCGAAGATCAAGGCTCTGGCCGCTGCTCTGGAGAGCCAGCAGGTCAAGGACTTCATCGATGAGAAGTACGACGGCTCTGTCGTGTTCGTTGTCGAGAACCTCACCGACGGCTATGATTCCACCGTTGATTACGATGCACTGAACGGCGAGACCGTCAGCTGCGCTGCAACTCCGGCTCCCCATTGCGAGATCCTCGAGATCTGCAAGGAGATCCTCGCTGCCAAGGGCATCACGCTGGACATTCAGGAGTTCGATGACTACATCCAGCCCAACAACGTGGTCGAGGATGGCCAGATCGACACCAACTACTTCCAGCATCAGCCGTATCTGGACGACTTCAATCAGGAGCACGGCACGCACCTGATCACCGTGGCTGGCATCCATGTCGAGCCGATGGGCATTTACGGCGGCAAGCAGAGCGACCTGACCCCGGTTCAGGGCTAATCTCTCCGCCTTTATCAAAGGAGCATTTTTGTGATCGAGATCAAACATCTTTCCAAGACCTTCCAGATGAAGGATGGCGCGGTGAACGCGCTGAATGATATCAACCTGACCATCCCGGATGGCTCCATTTATGGCATCATCGGCATGTCCGGCGCGGGAAAATCCACGCTGGTGCGCTGCATCAACCTGCTGGAGCGCCCCACCGAGGGCAGCGTGGTC
>URVW01000052.1 GCA_900551435.1 uncultured Faecalibacterium sp. | reverse complement strand
AGTCCTTATTGGGTTTCGGGATCAGCAGAATGGACATCGTGCGGCCCTCGAGCACCGGCGGCTTATCCATGCTTGCCTGAGGCAGAGCCTCGGCGAAGCGTTTCAGCACGTCAACACCCAGAGCGCTGTGCGCCATTTCGCGGCCGCGGAAGCGGATCGAAGCCTTCACCTTGTGGCCCGCTGCCAGGAACTTGGCAGTCTGGTTCACTTTGGTGTTGAAGTCGTTGGTGTCAATGTTGAGCGAAAGGCGGGTCTCTTTGACTTCGACCACCTTCTGGTTCTTCTTGGCTTCCTTCTCCTTCTTCTGCTGTTCAAAACGGTACTTGCCGTAATCCAGCACTTTGCACACAGGCGGGACGGCCTGCGGTGCGATCTTGACCAGATCGAGTCCGGCTTCCTCAGCAGCGCGCATGGCCACCTGAATGGACACAACGCCCTTCTGCTCGCCGTCTGCACCGATCAGGCGAACTTCACGATCACGGATCTGGCCGTTGATCTCCAGTTCCTTCGACTTTCCAGCGGTAGCGATAATGAATGCACCTCCAAACAATAATCCATAGTGTTGCAATATTTGGCATAGAAAACGCGGCCGCCCATTTTCAGGACAGCCGCGCGAAATTCACTCAAAAGCGCAATTTGTTCAAAAACAAATTGGTTTGCAGTATAGCCCGGAGGATTTCGACCCTCAGCAAGGCGAGCGCGGCACAGGCCGTAGCTGCTTTCTTTACTCGGGTATTCTACCACACCCCGCAAAGCCTGTCAAGCACTTTTTATGCGGTTTAGGGGAAAAATATTACGAACCGCTCACCTGAAGAGCGTCGTTTCGTGACGAACCCTCTCAGGCGCTAACGCGCCAGCTCTCCCAAAGGGCGAGCCTTTGGCAGGTCGGGCAACCTCTGCTGGACGCCTGAAGTTTTATCTTGCGCAAAAAATAGTGCTCCGCTGTCTAGGCATACGGCATCTAAACTACGCTCTACCAAAGAGAACTCGTATCGATGCTGTGCGCCGAGGCAGCGGAGCACTTCCGTTTCAGGTTTCAAGAAACTTTGTTCATCCAGTAGGACCAAAACCGGCACGCCAGTGGCTCCCCTATTTAGGGGAGCTGTCGAGCCGAAGGCGAGACTGAGAGGTTCGTTTTTCCCCAATCACCTAAAATTCGTCTGGGTTTTCCGCAAAAAAAGCCTAACGGCTCCGGGGGCAGCTGTACTATACTGAAGAAAAAATCTCGGAGGAATCGTTTCGATGGAGGAAACAAAGAAAAAGGGTTCCGGTACGACCGACCTGACCGTTGGCCGTCCGTTGACCCGCATTTTGCAGTTCGCGCTGCCGCTGGTGCTGGGAACGCTGTTCCAGCAGCTGTATAGTTTTGTGGATACGGTCATCGTGGGCCGCTGCATTGGCACAGACGCTCTGGGTGCAGTCGGCACGACCTATTCGCTCCACTTCATGATCATCGGTTTCATGCTGGCGACCTGCAACGGCTTCGGCATCCCGGTCGCAGAGAGCTTTGGCGCGAAGGACAGCGAGAATCTGCACAAATATCTGTTCAATGGTGCGGTGCTCTGCGTGGTCATGAGCGTCGTGTTTACGATCGTGACGACCCTGATCGCGGCTCCGCTGCTTCGGCTCATCCATACTCCGGCGGAACTGCTGGATTATGCGGTGCGGTATATCCGCATGATTTTCCTCGGCATCCCGGCCACGGTGCTGTATAACTATTCGTCCACGGTCCTGCGCAGTCTGGGCGATTCGAAGCACCCGTTCTATTTCCTGCTGGTGGCCAGCTTCCTGAACATTGGGCTGGATTGGCTGTTCATCGTGCCGCTTCAGATGAGCGTGGAGGGTGCGGCCATTGCGACCGTCATCAGCCAGCTGGTCAGCGGCATCCTCTGCACTTGGTGGTTCTTCCACAAGGTGGAGGAGATCCGCTTTACCAAAGAGCATTGCGTCGTTTCGGCATCTCACTGTAAACGGCTGGCCTACATCGGCTTCCCGATGGGCTTTGAATATTCCGTCTCGGCCATTGGTGCGGTCATCATGCAAGACGCCATCAATCAGCTGGGCAGCGTGGCCGTCGCCGCCCAGACGGCGGGCGAGAAGATCCGCCAGATGTTCACCCTGCCGATGGAGAGCGTCGGCATGGCCATGGCGACCTATGTGGGCCAGAACCACGGCGCCCGCCGCACCGACCGCGTGAAGCAGGGCATCCGCGACGGCTGCATTATCCAGTTCTCCTACTGCATTCTGGCATGGGTGGCGGTGTTCTTCGTCAAGCGGTGGGCCGTCGGTCTGGTGCTGGGCGATGCCGACCCGGCCATCTTCAACGGTGCAGTCGAGTATCTGACCGTCATCAGCGTGCTGTTCATCCTGCTGGGTCTGCTCATGATCTTCCGCTATACTCTGCAGGGCATGGGCTACAGCGTTCAGGCTGTCATTTCCGGCCTTGGCGAACTCATTGGCCGTGCACTGGGCGGCTGGCTGGCCGTCCATCAGCTGGGCTACTTCGGCATCTGCATCTCCAACCCCCTCGCATGGGGTCTGGCGCTCTGCTACTGCGTGTTCATGGTCACGCGGGTGCTGCGCAAAGAAGAAAAAACGGCATAAAAACAACGACCTGCACGGTCCCGCTTTTCTGCGGACGGTGCAGGTCGTTTTGCGTTTTAGTCGATCAGATTCACGAAGAGAGGGCAGAGAACGGCGGTCAGCACACCGGCCACCGCAATCGAAAGGCCGCTCATGGCACCTTCGACTTCGCCCATCTGCAGGGCCTTGCTCGTGCCGACGGCGTGGGCCGACGTGCCGATGCCCACACCCTTGGCGATGGGGTCGGTGATGTGGAACATCTTGCAGACCGTCTCGGCCAGCAGGTTGCCCGCGATGCCAGTCAGAATGACGATCGCACCGGTCAGGGCCGCGATGCCGCCCAGCTCAGCGGCGACGTCCATGCTGATGGCGGTCGTGACCGACTTCGGCAGCAGGGTGACGTACTGTTCGCGGGTCAGGTCCATGGCCAGTGCCAGCGCCAGTGCGCTGCCCAGACTGACCAGCGTGCCCACCGAGATGCCCGCGATAATGGCGGCGGCGTTCTCCTTGAGCAGGTCCCACTTTTCATAGAGCGGGATGGCAAGGCTGATGGTGGCGGGCAGCAGCAGATAGCTGACCGGGGTCGCGCTGGCCTTGTAGTCGGCATACGGGATGTTCAGCACGCTGAGTAGGATGATGACGAAGATGCTGCCCAGCAGCAGCGGGTTGAAAAAGGCTTTGCCGGTGATCTTGTTGATGAGCGTGCCCAGCGCAAATGCGGCCAGCGTCAGCAGTACGCCCCAAGCGGACGAGCTGGCGAGAAAATCATTCAGAAGCTCCGTCATGAGAAGCGACCTCCTTTTTGCTCTTGCGGCGGGTCAGCGCCTGAGTGGTGTGGCCGGCGGTCACGAGGACCAGCACCGTGACCGGGATGATGGCGATGAGGATCGGGATGAGCATTTCGCCCATCTCGGCCCACAGCTCCATGACGCCCGCAGCGGCGGGCACGAACAACAGCGGGAAGATGCCGGTCAGGAACAGGCCGACCTCTTTGACGTCCTCCAGCTTGACCAGACCCAGCAGCAGGGCCGCCAGCAGTAAGATCAGGCCGTAGATGCTGGCCGGGATGGGCAGCGGCAGGACCGCATGGCAGATCTCGCCCAGAAAACAGAACGCAAGGATGCGTGCGAACTGAAACAGATACTTCGTAAAAAATCCCCCTTCCGCGTGGGAACGGTCCCACCGCGTCTTGAATCCAACGTTTGATGTGCAGCTAAGTCAACAGTATAGCCGAAAAGCCCCGGCTTCGCAACGGCAATACTTGCTAAGAATTTGTGTCCTTTCGACAAAAAACTGGGTGTTCTGGATGTTTGGCGGGGAATGCGAAACGCCGCAAGGAATGGAACGCCGCCCAAAACCGAAAAAATTTGCGCAAATGCGCGCGGAAGTCTTGCGCTGAGCGGGGCGTTCATTGTACAATAAGCAAGATAGCGAAAAACTGCGACACACGGGCCGGTTCTGCGCCCGAAAGTGAGGAACGATATGGAACAGAAAAACATCCGGGTGCTGGCACTGGACCTTGACGGCACTCTGACCAACGACGAAAAAAAGGTCACTCCCCGCACCCGCGCGGCGCTGGATGCGGCCATCGAAAAAGGCGTGACCGTGGTGCTGGCATCCGGCCGGCCGACGGCGGGGATCCTGCCGCTGGCAAAGGAGCTGGGGCTGGACCAGAAAGGCGGCTGCATCTTGGCCTATAACGGCGGCAAGATCGTGGACTGCACCAATGGCGAGACCCTGTATCAGAAACAGCTGGGACCGGAGTTCGTGCCCGAGCTGTGCAAGTTTGCCGCCGAGCAGGATGTCGCCATCCTGACCTACGATGACCGCGGCATCGTCTGCGAGCGCGACACCGACGAGTGGGCGCGGAAAGAGTGCGTCACCACCAAGCTGGAAATGTACCATGTGGACGATCTGGCCCGCTATGTGGATTATCCCATCTGCAAAATGCTCATCACGCTGGACCCGTCCCGCCGCGATGCCGTCTGCGAGGCGGGCAGCAAGCAGTTCGCCGGCCGCATCGACCTGTATCCGTCCAGCCCCTTCTTCATTGAGGCGGTCCCGCTGGGCGTGGCAAAGGATGCCAGCCTGAGCGCGCTGCTCGAGCGGATGGGCCTGACCCGCGACAATCTGATGGCGTGCGGCGACGGTCTGAACGACCGCTCGATGATCGAGCTTGCGGGCGTGGGCGTCGCGATGCAGAACGCAGAGGACGCCGTGAAGGCCGTGGCAGACTATGTGACCGACGCCGACAACAATCACGACGGCGTGGCGGAAGCCATCGAGAAGTTTATTTTACAGTGAGAGGAAACGACACGAATGCCACAGCGCAATCTGGTTTTATTTGATTTGGAATGGAACATCGGCTACCAGCCGTATACCTTCAACTATCATGGGGTACAGCAGACCTTCCGGGGCGAGATCATCGAGATCGGCGCGGTGAAGATCGACGAGGACGCGAACGTTCTGGATACGTTCTCCATCCACTTGCGGCCCCGCATCTTCCGGAAGTTACAGCATCACATCGCAAAAGTGACCGGTCTGACACAGGCAGACCTCGACCGAGGCGAACCCATCGTGCAGGGACTGCGCCGCTTTATGCAGTGGTGCGGCCCGGACGCTGAATTTGCCGAGTGGGGCATGGACGATGTGCCGGTGCTCAAGCAGAACCTCTTCCTGTGCAACCTGAATGAGAGCCGCCCGACAGTCTGGTACGATCTGCAGCAGGTGTTCCTGCGGGAGCATCCCCGCAAAGAAGGCGAGGGGATGACGCTGGAAAGTGTCGTGACCCGCATGGGCATCCCGATGGACCGCCCCTTCCACGACGCCCTGTCGGATACGCTCTACACGGCGGACGTCTGCCGGAAGCTGGATCTGCGGGCCGGACTGGCCGCTTATCCAACCGAGGATGAATCTCTGCGGCAGAGCCTCTGCCCCGCACCCGGCGACTACCGTGAATTCAAGGTGTTCCGCGGCTATGTGGAGCCGTATACTTGGCGGGTGGACCCTGCCATCAGCGTGGCCCAGTGCCCGCTCTGCGGCAGCGACCTTGTGCCGGATGACATCTGGCTGAAAAAGGGAAGCAATAGCTGGTATACGCTGTCCCAGTGCCCTCAGTGCGCCGGAATGGACAATGCGTCCGGAAAGGGCGTGTTCCAGCGGTACAAGATGGCACGGCGGGATGGGCTGCATTGGAGCTTTGCCCGCTGCGTCCAGATGCCGAGCGACGAGAATCTGGCCCGCTGGAACAAGCAGCGCACCCAGCAGATCGAGCGGATGAAGGCCCGCGCCGAAAAACAGGCCGAGGGAAAAACAGAAGAATAACAGAGATCGTGCAGGAAAAGCCCTCGCTGTTTCGTGATAGAGAGTATAGAACGTCGAAAATGTGAAATTTAGGAAGAATTTCTTCACAACGCATTCACAGATTTTGGATATACTAAGGAAAACGAGAGGGAAGGAACGGTACGATGAACAGTACGGTCATGGCATGGCTCCACCAGCTGGGAACGCTGGAATTCTGGCAGAACTTATTGGAAGGCTTCGGGAACCTTGGGCCGATCGCGCCCATCTTTCTGGCAATGGTGGAATCGTTTTTTCCGCCGCTGCCGCTCATCGCCATCGTGGCGCTGAATGTGGCGGCACACGGCGGATTTCTGGGTTTCGTCTACAGCTGGGTCGGCGTCATTCTGGGTGGAACGATCATGTTTCTGCTCTGGCGGCGGGTGGTCAAGCGCTTTTTCTGGAAGATCGCCAGCCGCTCGCAGAAGCTGGAAAAGGCAGAGCGCTGGGTCAGCCGGTTCGACACGGCGTCGCTGTTCATGCTCTCAGTCTTGCCGTTCACGCCGTCGTCCTTTATGCATTTTGCTTTTGGCATCTCGGATTTTGACGAGAAACGGTATCTTATCACCATGCTGCTGGGCAAGGGCGTGATGGTCGCGATGATGGCGCTGTTCGGGCAGTCGCTGGTCAGCTCGATGAAAAATCCGGTCTATCTGATTTTTGCCATCGTCATCTGGGCCGGGATGTATTGGGTCAGCAAGCAGTTCTGCAAAAGACACGATATCGATTGAGCACAAACAGCCGCCGCACGGTTTTTCATCGTGCGGCGGCTGTTTGTTCAAAAAATCTTGACAAAGCGTTTGAAAATCGCTATACTACAAATAGAAAAGGCGCTGGCCCAACAAACGGCTAGCTTCCTGTCGGCTTAGTCAAAAGAATGACCGTCACGTGGGAAGTGTGGGCGGTCATTTCTTTTGTCCATTTTTCAGTTGAAACTCTTTGATCCGGAGCACGATATCGATCGTGTCATAGATCACGGTGACGATCAATCCCAGTAAACTGATGATGAGCGCCAACAGAGCAAGAACCTCAGTCAATGTCATTTGACATCCCCCCCTTTCGGTGAGAACCTCCGGGGGAGAAAACTTCGAAAAGTCGCCCTCCCGGCGGCTTGCTATGAGAAACAAGTCTTTCCGGCAGGGAGTTGCCGCCTGCGTTTTGGGCACAGCGCCTGATGCCGCGCGGCTGCACGGCACTTACAGAATAGCATAGAAGCTGACAAAATGCAACCAAAAAGAACAGCCGCCGCACGGTTTTTCATCGTGCGGCGGCTGTTTGTTTCGTTTTAAGGGTTCAGGAGCGGATTACAGAGCGAAGTAACGCTTTGCGTTGTCGAAGCAGATGCCCTTGACGATCTTCTCCAGAGCCTTTTCGTCGTTGGGATACTCGCCATCTTCGACCCACTGGCCGATGATGTTGCACAGGATGCGGCGGAAGTAATCGTGACGAGTGTAGCTCAGGAAGCTGCGGCTGTCGGTCAGCATGCCGACGAAGTTGCCCAGCAGACCGAGGCTTGCCAGACGAGTCATCTGCTCTTCCATGCCGATCTTGTGGTCGTTGAACCACCAAGCGGAACCGTGCTGGATCTTGCCCGGGACCTCGCTGTTCTGGAAGCAGCCGAGGATCGTGCCGATCTGAGCGTCATCGCCGGGGTTCAGGCTATAGATGATGGTCTTGGGGCACTCGTCGGTGTCGTTCAGAGCGCTCAGCAGACTTGCGATCTCGCCGCCGCAGGTCGCGGTGTTGATCATATCGAAGCCGGTATCGGGTCCCAGCAGAGTGTTCATCTTGCGGTTGACGCCGCGCAGACAGTTGTAGTGGATCTGCATTGCGACGTTCAGGCGGTGATACTGCTTGCCCAGATGGATGAGGATGTAGGTCTGATACTTCTCAGCCTCTTCCACGGTGACAGCCTCGCCGGCCATAGCCTTCTGGTAGATGGCGTTGACCTCTTCCTTGGAAGCCTCACGGTAAGGCACATAGTCCAGACCGTGGTCGGTAGCGCGGCAGCCCATCTCGACGAAGAACTCGATGCGCTTGGTCAGAGCATCGCAGACGCAGTCGATGCATGCCAGCTTCTCTTTGCCGACGACCTCAGCCAGCTTGCCCATGTACTCAACAAAACCGGGCTTCTGGATGTTGAGGGCCTTGTCGGGGCGGAAGGAAGGAGCCACGGTGAACTTGATGGTGGGATCTTCCTTGATCTTCTTGTGCCACTCGAGGCTGTCGATGGGGTCATCGGTCGTGCCGATGAAGGCTACGTTGGACTGCTCGATCAGGCCGCGGACGGTCAGGTTGGGATCGTGCTGCAGCTTGTCGTTGCACAGATTCCAAACTTCCTCAGCGGTGTCGCCGTTCAGAACGCCCTCGTAGCCGAAGAAGCGGTGCAGCTCGAGGTTGGTCCAGTGGTACATCGGGTTGCCGATGGCCATGGGCAGAGCCTCTGCGAACTTCTGGAAGCGCTCGCGGTCGGGCTTGTCACCGGTGATGTACTCTTCGGGCACGCCGTTGGAGCGCATGACGCGCCACTTGTAGTGGTCGCCGAAGTAGCTGCCGTCCGGGTTGCGGCCGCCCAGCCAGACCTGAGCGATGTTGTCAAAGCGGCGGTTCTCGTAGATCTCGCGGGGAGGGATGTGGCAGTGATAGTCGCAGATGGGCATATCCTCTGCATAATCGTGATACAGATGCTGAGCCGTAGCAGACTGGAGCATGAATTCCTTATCCATAAATGCTTTCATGGGTCGAACTCCTTTTCTGATTCATTCATCGTGTTCGGATGATCGGTTTTGCGCCCGTCCGCGCGGGCGGGCTGTGCCTGTCTTTAGTATACCGGAAAATGCCGATGTATACAACTGAAAAACTGACAAATTTTTGGACTTTTCCTTGTGAAAAGCGCTGGAATTTATAAAAATGGCCTGTTCCGGCCCAAAAATCTAGCAAAAAGTACTTGACTTATTTGTATACAACAGCTTACAATAGGAGCGAGAGGGGAGAGCACAAGGGCTCTCCCGAGCGAAGCAAAGCAAACTTAAAAGGAGAACACAGAAATGGAAACTTTGAATTACAAGGTCCTTGAGCAGTCTGGCTATAACGGCTACATCCTGAAGGATGCTCCGGTCAAGGTCATGCAGTTCGGCGAAGGCAACTTCCTGCGTGCATTCGTGGACTACTTCTTCGATATCGCGAACGAAAAAGCTGGCTACAACGGCAAGGTCAAGCTGGTGCAGCCCATCGGCAACTTCCCCCAGATGGCTGATTGGATGAACGAGCAGGAGGGTCTGTACACCCTGTATCTGCGCGGCAGCGAGAAGGGCCAGAAGGTCGATGCAAAGCGCGTGATCTCCTGCGTGTCCGACTGCGTCTGCCCCTACGTTGACAGCAAGTGGGACGAAGTTCTGGCTCTGGCACGTTCTGAGGACCTCGAGATCGTTGTATCCAACACCACCGAGGCTGGCATCGCTTATACGCAGGGCGACAGCGAGTTCGATCAGGTCCCTCCCAACAGCTTCCCCGCAAAGCTGACCCGCGTTCTGTTCGAGCGCTATAAGGCATTCAACGGCGCTGCGGATAAGGGTCTGGTCATCCTGAGCTGCGAGCTGATCGACAACAACGGCAAAGAGCTGAAGAAGTGCTGCAACAACTATGCAAAGGATTGGAATCTGGAGGCTGGCTTCATCGACTGGATGAACAACGCCAACACCTTCTGCTCCACGCTGGTGGACCGCATCGTTCCGGGCCGCATCCGTGATCCTCAGGAGCTGGCCGCTCTGGAAGAGGCCAACGGCTACCACGATCAGGTCCTGGATGTCGGCGAAGTCTTTGGCGTCTGGGTCATCGAAGGCCCCGATGGTCTGGAGGACAAGCTGCCGTTCAAGAAGGCTGGCGTCAACGTCATGGTCGTGCCCGATGTCACTCCGTACAAGAAGCGCAAGGTCCGCATCCTGAACGGCGCACACACCGGCTTCGTTCTGGGCGCTTATCTGGCTGGCTTCGACATCGTTCGTGACTGCATGCACAACGACACCATCCGCGGCTTCATGAACAAGATGCTGCACGAGGAAGTCATCCCCACCCTGCCGCTGGACAAGAAGGACCTCGAGGACTTCGCATCTGCGGTTCAGGATCGTTTCAACAACCCGTTCATCAACCACGAGCTGATGAGCATTTCTCTGAACTCCACCTCCAAGTGGAAGGCCCGCAACATGCCTTCCTTCCTCGCCTACATCGAGGAGCAGAAGAAGCTGCCCAAGTGCCTGACCATGTCTCTGGCTGCTTACATCGCATTCTACTCCAACGACATTCAGGAGCGCACCGCAGACGGCCTGATCTGCAAGCGCCCTGCCGGCAACACCTATAAGATCCAGGATGACGCATGGGCACTGGACTTCTACTATGAGCACAAGAACGACACCGCCGCTGAGCTGGTGCACGCTGTTCTGACCAACACCCAGATGTGGGATCAGGACCTGACCAAGATCGAGGGTCTGGAAGCTGCCGTTCTGGCAGACCTCGAGCTGATCCGCACCGAGGGCGCAGAGGCTGCTTACAAGAGCTGCCTGTGATCCGTTCGTAAAGAGAACAAGAAAGGGCTGCTGCTGAGGGCAGCAGCCCTTTTCTGCTTGTAAGAGAGTTTTGAGGAGATTACACTATGCCGCAGGCAATTCATATCAGCCCCATCGATAACGTTGTGGTCGCGCTGCATCCCATCGCCAAGGGCACGCTGGTCGAGGTGGACGGCCTATCCGTCACCGCGCTGGAGGATATCCCGCAGGGTCACAAGATGGCGGTCAAGCCCATCAAGAACGGCGAGAACGTCATCAAGTACGGCTTCCCCATCGGCCACGCGACTGCAGATGCAGAACCGGGCACTTGGATGCACACCCACAACGTCCACACCAACCTTTCCGGCGAGGTGGAGTACAGCTATAATCCGTCTCCGGACCTCGCTCCGCTGCCCAAGGTGGCTCCGGAGACCTTCATGGGCTTCCGCCGCAAGGACGGCCGCGCCGCCATCCGCAACGAGATCTGGATCATCCCGACCGTCGGCTGTGTCAACGACATCGCCAAGAAGATCGTGAATGACAATCAGGACCTCGTCACCGGGACCATCGAGGGCCTGTACACCTTCACCCATCCGTTCGGCTGCAGCCAGACCGGCCACGACCATGCCCAGACCCGCAAGCTGCTGGCTGCACTGGTCCGTCATCCGAACGCTGCCGCTGTCCTCGTGCTCCATCTGGGCTGCGAGAACCTGCAGCATGATCAGTTCGTTGAGGAGCTGGGCGAGTATGACCACGACCGCGTGAAGTTCCTGACCTGTCAGGATGTGGACGACGAGTTCAGCGCCGCCCGAGACATCCTGAAGGAGCTGGCTGCTTATGCGGGCCAGTTCAAGCGTGAGCCGATCCCCGTCAGCGAGCTGGTGGTCGGCATGAAGTGCGGCGGTTCTGACGGCCTGTCCGGCATCACCGCCAACCCCACCATCGGCCGCTTCTCCGACATGATGGGCCAGCGCGGCGGTTCTACCGTTCTGACCGAAGTGCCTGAGATGTTCGGCGCAGAGGGCTTCCTGATGGACCGCTGCATCAACCACGATGTCTTTGTCAAGGCCGAGCAGATGATCAACGGCTTCAAGGAATACTTCATCAGCCACAATGAGGTCGTCTACGATAACCCGTCTCCGGGCAACAAGCAGGGCGGCATCACCACGCTGGAAGATAAGAGCTGCGGCTGCGTCCAGAAGGGCGGCACGGCTCCCATCATGGACGTTATCGGCTACGGCGACCCCGTGGTGACCAAGGGTCTGAACATGCTTTATGGCCCCGGCAACGATCTGGTGTCTGCAACGGCCATGACCGCCGCAGGTGCGCACCTGATCCTGTTCTCCACCGGCCGCGGTACTCCGTTCTCGGCTCCGGCTCCCACCCTGAAGATCTCCACCAACACCCCGCTGGCGGAGAAGAAGTCCGGCTGGATCGACTACAACACCGGTGTCATCGCTGACGGCGAAAAGACCATCGACGAGACGGCACAGGGCTTGCTGGATCTGGTCATCCGCGTTGCAAGCGGTGAGCAGACCAAGGCCGAAAAGCACGGCTTCCGCGAGATCTCCATCTTCAAGGACGGCGTCGTTCTGTAACCCTCTCAGTCAAAGCCTTGCGGCTTTGCCAGCTCTCCCACAGGGAGAGCCTCTGGCGGGCCGGTTTTGGCTCTGCTGAACGAAGAGGAAAGAATGTCTCGGAAAGCGCTGGGCTCTGCTGTCTTGGCAAGCTGCTGCTGCCAATGAGAACAGGGCCCGGTTTTTTACGGGTAAAGTTGTTTTTATCCGATATGCCAATGGCTCTCCCTATGGGAGAGCTGGCGCGCAGCGCCTGAGAGGGCGAATAAGGAGGTACTTTCTATGAATCAGATCACCACCCAGTATGTCACCGAGGGCAACGCCTGCTATGAGCAGTACGTCATCACCGACCCCGCTGCCAAGACCAGCCTGACCATCACCCCCGAGCGCGGCGGTATGATCACCGGCTTTACCCTCGACGGCGACGAGTACATCTGGACCCGCCGCCCCAACTTCAGCGAGTGCAACCGCCCCCGCTTCGGCGTGCCCGTGCTGTTCCCCAGCTGCGGCAACCCGGACGGCGGCGTCCACATGTTCGACGGCAAGGCTTATCCGATGGAGACACATGGCTTCGCCGACCTGTGCGCATGGGAAGTGGAGAGCGTCGGTCCCGACGGCGTGACCCTCATCCTCGAGTCCACCCCGCTGACCAAGTTCCTCTATCCGTTCGATTTCACCCTGCTGGTGAACTACAATCTGGACGGCAACACCGCTTCCATCACCATGACGGTCATCAATGAGGGCGAAGTCCCGATGCCCTTCAGCTTCGGTTATCACCCCTACTTCATCGCTTCTGAGCTGCAGAACGTGGACTTCGACATCAAGTGCAAGACCTGCTCGGAGAACGCCAAGGGCGAGCAGCCCGCTGCCCCCGAGAAGATCACCCTGACCCGCAAGGAAGGCGCAGACAACACCATCCGTCTGCTGACCGGCGTGGAGTTCCCGATGAGCTTCACCGATAAGGGCAACGGCCACAAGGTCACGGTCGATGCCGACGAGAGCTTCCCGAACGGCGTGCTCTGGCAGCAGGATGCCGAGAACTTCGTCTGCATGGAGCCGTGGAACGGCTGGGCAAACAGCGTCAATGAGGACGGCAAGCACGAGGTGCTGGAGCCGGACGAGGCGCTGACCAGCGAGTGGACCATCACCATCGAGAAGGTCTAAGAAAACGATAAAATCCCCCAGAGTCGGAACCGCGATGCCGTGTGGCACGCCGCCCGATTCTGGGGGATTTTTTAGGTTCTGTTCAGAACCGAAGGATTACTGCTCAGGAGCAGCGAAAGCGATGGGGGTAGCACCTGCGGCAGCGTCAACGCTCAGCAGGGAAATGGGGGTGACCTCGTAGCTCAGAGTCTCGAAGCTCTGGGTGCTGCCGTCCTCGGTGGTGAACTCGAGAACGTACTTTGCGGACTGGTCAGCATCCTCGGGCAGGGTCAGAACGACGCTCTCGCCGTCAGCCAGACCCTCGCCAGCCAGATTCTCACCCTTCTCCTCGGAACCGGCGGTGTACAGGTACAGCTCGGTCACGGTAGAACCGGTGGTGTTGTAAACGGTGTACTCAGCGGGCTGAGCCTCGGCCTCGGAAGAAGCAGCCTCGGAGGAAGCGGCAGCGGAGGAAGACACAGAAGAAGCGGTGGAAGATGCGGTAGAGGAAGAAGAACCGCAAGCGGTCATGCCGACAGCCAGTGCCAGAGCAGCCGCGACAACAGCAACATTTTTCAGTTTCATGGATGTATTCTCCTTGCTAGATGCAAAAAAGTCTTTCATGAACAGCTTCGTGTGAGAGTTGCTCACGAGTAACTATTATACACATTTCGATCTGAAATGCAAGAAAAAATACTTTACAAAAATGTGAAAAAATCAAACGATTTTTAGAGCGATTGTTGCATTTTGCCAGTCGCACGGGCGAAGTGTTCAAAAATACTATTGACAATAGTGATATCAAAATGATATGATTTAGACAGAAAAGAAAAACAGGAGGTGCTTCTATGAAACGAAGAAATTGTTTCGCGTTCATCCTTGCGGCGGCGCTGCTGCTCTGTGCCTGTTCGGGCACGGCGGCAAAGCCCAATGCCGAGTATCCGGACAGCCGCAGCGAGATGACCAAGTGGGCGGTCGCCGAACGTCAGCTGGAATTTTCGCCCCAGACTGTGGAACACGGCGAAGATGCCGTCATCCAGTGGGCCGACCCTGCCATGGAAGCACACATCCGCGCTCTGTTGAACAAGCCGGAAGGGGACATCCGCCGCAGCGACGTGTGGGAGATTCAGGTCCTGCGGGTGAACTCGAACGGCGTCGATGCCGCGTGGACCGAACCGACCGAGGGCGAGACCTTCAACACCTCCGACAGCGCCAAGAATGCGTCTTATTTAGCCGAGGGCGGCTCCTTTGACAACCTGACCAGCTTGGAGGACCTGCGCTATTTTGACAGCTTACAGGCGTTCTCGTACAGCTCGAAAGTGCCCTATGACGGCCTGACCGACCTTTCCGGGTTGGAATCCGGCCCTCAGCTGAAGGTCCTGTCGCTCCATGGCGCGAAGCCGGAGACACTGGAGCCTCTGTCGGCGTTGACTGAGCTGGAAAGCTTGGAGCTGTACAACTGCGGCACGCTGGATCTGACGCCCCTGAGCGGCCTGAAAAAGCTTTCCCGCGTGTTCCTGATATCGGATGATCTTGTGTCGCTGGAGCCGCTGGCAGATCTTCCAGCGCTGTATTATCTGGGCATCGGGACCGGGACGACCTATCCCAGCTTGGAACCGCTGACCCGCACGAAGGTGGAGTTCTTGGATATGGGCGTCGGCATGGCCGACCAGACGACTTATAAGAAGCTGGATTATGAGCCGTTGACCCGGATGTCGGCCCTGCGCTATCTCGACCTGACGAACCATGTGGGCGTCACGACGACCCTGTGCAAGCAGATCGCGGCGGGTTCGCCGAATCTGCGCGGGCTGGATGTCTCCTACACCAAGGCCGCAGACCACAGCGTGAATCTGCAGGACCTCGGCATCGAGTGGCTGATGGACACCCCGGAGAGCTTCAACCCGGTCAAATGGTGGAACCGGCTGATGTATTGGCTGGCGTGAAAGCAGAAAAACAGCCCCCGGCTGGACAGGATGACCTGTCTGACCGGGGGGCTGTTCCACTGTTTGAAGAAAAAATGTGGAAAACTTATTTAGGCTGACGGCCGATGTAGGCGAGGATGCCGCCGTCGGCGTAGAGGATCTGGCCGTTTACGAAATCGGAAGCGTGGGATGCGAGGAACACGCAGGGACCCACCATGTCCTCCGGGTCGCCCCAGCGGCCAGCGGGGGTCTTGGCGACGATGAACTGATCGAACGGATGGCGGCTGCCGTCGGGCTGGATCTCGCGCAGAGGTGCGGTCTGGGCGGTGGCGATGTAGCCGGGACCCATGCCGTTGCACTGGATGTTGTACTCGCCGTACTCGGAAGCGATGTTCTTGGTCAGCATCTTCAGCGCACCCTTGGCGGCGGCGTAGGCGGAGACGGTCTCGCGGCCCAGCTCGCTCATCATGGAGCAAATGTTGATGATCTTGCCCTCGCGCTTCTCGATCATGTCCGGCAGAACGGCCTTGGAGCAGTTGAATGCACCGCCGACGTGGACATCGATGACGCGGATGAAGTCGGCGTGGCTCATCTCGACCATGGGCACGCGCTTCATCAGGCCGGCGTTGTTCACGAGGATGTCCACCGAGCCGACTTCGGCCTTGATGGCAGCGACCATTGCGTTGACAGCGGCTTCGTCGGTCACGTCCGCAACGTAGCCGTGAGCCTCGATGCCGGCTTCCTTGTAAGCGGCAAGGCCCTTTTCAAGGCTTGCTTCGCTGGAGCAGTTGAAGCAGACCGTTGCGCCGCACTTTGCCATGCCCTCGGCGATCGAAAAGCCGATGCCGTGTGCGCCGCCGGTGATCAGGGCAACTTTGCCCTTGAGGTCGAATGCAGTCAGATCCATGATGTTCTCCTTTTCCCGTGTGTGTTTCAGGTTAAATTTTTAGCAAAAAGCCCCGTACCGGCGTTCCCGGTACGGGGCTTTTTATGGTGCTTTTTAGCGTAGGTCGGTGGTGGCGATGTTGTCCATGTCGTCAAACTCCATGTTCTCGCCGCCCATCGCCCAGATGAACGTATAATTCGAAGTACCTACGCCGCTGTGGATGCTCCACGAGGGGCTGATGACAGCATCCTCGTTGTGCATCACGATGTGACGGGTCTGCGTGGGCTCGCCGCACATATGGAACACCACCTGCCCCTCGGGCAGTTCAAAGTAAGTGTAGATCTCCATCCGCCGCTCATGGGTGTGGCTGGGCATCGTGTTCCAGTTGGAACCCGGCTCCAGTTCGGTCATGCCCATGCTCAGCTGGCAGGTCTTCAGGACATCCGGATGGATGAACTGATTGATGGTGCGCTTGTTGCAGGTCTCAACGCTGCCCAGAGGACGATGGTTTGCATCGGCCATCTTGATCAGGCGCGTCTCATACGAGCAATGTGCCGGAGCGGAGACCATGTAGAACTTGGCGGGATGCTCGGGATCTGCGGAAGCAAAGGTGACTTCCTTCGTGCCCTTGGTGATGTACAGGCAGTCCTTGTAGCCCAGCTTGTACTCGACACCGTCGGCCACGACGATACCGGTGGAATCCTTGCCGATGTTGAACATGCCGATCTCGCGGCGCTCGAGGAAGTAGTGCGTGCCAAAGTTGGCCCAGACGTCGATGCCCTTGTCGATGGAGACCGTCTCGTGCACCGGCATGCAGCCCAGCGTGACCATACGGTCCACATGGCTGTAAACGGCCACGACTTCATCGGCCTTGTACAGACCGGTGATCAGCATCTCGTCGCGCATCTCCTCGGTGGTGTAGCGCTTGAAATCCTTCTGATTGCAGGAATAGCGGATATCCATGTCTGGATCCCTCCTGCAATTAGCGCTGGATACGGCCGGAACCGTCGCCGCCAGCCAGCTTCTCGACCTCAGAGACAGTCATCATGTTGTAGTCGCCCTCGATGGAGTGCTTCAGAGCAGAAGCAGCAACAGCGAACTCAACAGCATCCTGAGTGCTCTTGCCGGTCAGCAGAGCGTAGATCAGGCCGCCGCCGAAGGAGT
>URVW01000051.1 GCA_900551435.1 uncultured Faecalibacterium sp. | reverse complement strand
CTGGAACTGAAGCACTAAGCGTTTCTCCCAAACTGTAAGGCAGGGTTGTTATAAAAGGGAGACTGTTGCAAAAATAGCCCCAACAAAAAAATGAGATAGACTTCCCCCAAAGGGGTTGCCTATCTCATTTTTTGTTGTAAGCTGAAACTGCAACGAACCAACTACAATATGAACAGTATCGCAAAGTTAATCAATCGCAATATCCTTGTTTCGACCATCCGAAAATATCTTTGATGCGGACAGAAAGCTGTGCAGAAGGACGCTCTGCCGCAGCACATCCGCTAAAAGAATACCGCCGAGGAGCTTTCCTACTTTGGAAGCATCCTCGACGGCTTTTTTAGTTTATAGCAATTTTCAAAATTAAAGCACATAGCCGCATGAACGAAACCAACCGGAACAGTTAGAAGGAGAAACATTATGAAAGGCGTGTTGGGGTGCGTCTGGAAAAGCATCCAGTGTCCTTGCTTTGAATTTGCTCAAAAGAGCTTTTACCTTCGACCAAAGTTTTTCAATGGGATTCAGATCAGGACTATACGGTGGAAGATGAGCAGCAGTTCAAGGGGCTGGAACTGGAATGGCATAGGCCGGAGGATGATGCAGGAAAATGAGTTCAGATACAATACTATGTATCGGTTGCCAAGGGTCTGGATGTTGATAAGCTGAGAAACCTCGCCAAAAGTGTGACCGTGGAATAATAAACCACACCCCGTTTATCGGACATTCAATCATCCGACAAACGGGGTGTGGTATTTCTTATAAAGGGGATGATCTCTTCACCCATGCCCAATAGAGCATTCCACCAAGTGCACCACCTAGTGTGTTATAAAACAAATCTGACAGTTGAAATGTGCCGACCCGCAGAAACAGCTGTGAAAATTCGATCCCGAGCGAGAAGTAGAATGCAATCGCTGCACTTTTTCGCACGATAGACTTAAAGTCTTTTCGCCCTCCGAGAAGTTTGTTCCCGATCGTCCACAGCAAAACGCCCGTGAACGGGACCATCATGATCACGTTCTCGATACACTCTGTGGTCAAAGTCCGCGTCCCATCTGCCGCTGTCACCCAGAGCGACCAGCCGCCCATGACATTGGACAGCGGATTCATCCAGAGATTACGATTCAGCAGCGTCCGGGATAAGATCAATGAAGTAACAAACGCCAAAAGAAACAGCTTACGAAACAGGAGAGACGCTTTGAAAGTGGTAAACCACTGTTTTATCGCTGCCTTCCAGCCTTTTCCTGCATTCTCTGGACAATAGGCGTACAGATAGAAAAACAGGATAAAGAACGAAAGCAAGATCGAAAATCCAAATGGCTGGTAGAGTGCAGTCAGGACATTGGTGATGATCTTCCCCAAAATAGTAATGATCGATGTCATCAATAATTTAGCCCGTCAGCGCAATTACTCCACGCTGATCATATAATAGTAAACAGGCTGGCCGCCGCGGATGTGGCTGACTTCCA
Organism: uncultured Faecalibacterium sp.; assembly: GCA_900551435.1. Classification (GTDB taxonomy): domain Bacteria; phylum Bacillota; class Clostridia; order Oscillospirales; family Ruminococcaceae; genus Faecalibacterium. Next base: position 15,711 of record URVW01000051.1, on the reverse strand, counting down.
CATGGTTGGGGCACTTTGCCTTGACGACCTCGGTGACTTTCTCGGCATCCTCGTCGGAGACGTCGCAGCCGGAGATGATGGTAACAAAGCTGGAATCTTTCTTGCACATGCTGCGTGCCAGACGGTAAGTCGCCTTGGTCAGGTCGTTGGAGGTGGCGACGATCTTGCCGTTCTCCAGAGCCATGATCTCGCCCTTCTTGATCCGCTTGCCGTCGAACTCGCTGTCGCGGGCGGCGTAGGTGATCAGGCCGGTGGAGACTTTGTCAGCAGCTGCCATCATGTTGATGGTGTTCGTTTCAACGTTGGCGGAAGGGTCAAAGTTGAGCAGGGCAGTAATGCCCATGGGAACGGTGCGAGTGGGCAGGACGACGACCTGACGGTCGGCCAGCTTCTGAGCCTGTTCTGCAGCCATGATGATGTTCTTGTTGTTGGGCAGAACGAACACGGTCTTGGCCGGAACGCTCTGGACAGCAGCGAGGATGTCCTCGGTGGCGGGGTTCATGGTCTGACCGCCGGAAACAACAGCATCCGCAGCCAGATCGGTGAACACAGCCTTCAGGCCTTCACCGGCAGCAACGGCGACAAAGCCGTAGTCACGGCTGGGGTCCACAGCGGCATAGATGAACTCTGCGGTCGGGTCGGTCTTTTTCTCCGCAGATGCCTGTTTCTCAAGGCTCTTGCCCTGCTTCTGGCGGGCAAGGAACTGCTCGTGCATGTTCTCGATCTTGAAGTTGGTCAGATAACCGTACTTGATGGCCTCGCTCAGGATCTTGCCGGGGTCAGCGGTATGGACGTGCAGGTTGATGACATCATCATCCTCAATGCACACCACGCTGTCGCCGTTGGACTCTGCAAATGCACGCATCTTGGCAGCGCTTGCGCCCTCATTCTTATTAATAAGGAACTGGGTGCAGTAGCCGTTCTTGATGTCCTCGACCTTCATCAGGTCATCGGTGAACACGCCCTTGCCAGCGTTCTCGGTGGAGAGCTTGGCTTTGTTGGGGGTGGCTTCGCCGCCCGCGACGATGCCCTCGCCGTGGAACACCTTGCTCATACCTTCGAAAATGACCATGATGCCCTGACCGCCAGCGTCCACGACGCCGGCCTTCTTCAGGACGGGCAGCAGGTTGGGGGTGTCATCCAGAGCCTTCTGGCCGGCAGCCAGCACCACATCCCACAGTTCGGGGACTTCCGTGGCGCTGCAAGCGGCAGCTTCCTCAGAAGCCACACGGGCAACGGTCAGGATCGTGCCCTCGGTGGGCTTCATGACAGCCTTATATGCACCCTCGACGCCCTTTTTCAGAGCCTCAACGAGGTCCTCAGCGCCGGCTTCCTTCTTGCCCTCCAGAGCCTTGGAAAAGCCGCGGAACAGCAGACTGGTGATAACGCCGGAGTTGCCGCGCGCACCGCGCAGCATCGCGGAAGCGGCCGTCTTGGCAGCTTCGCCGACGGTGCAGTTGTCATCCAGAGCTTCCAGCTCGCGGACGGATGCGCCGACGGTCATGCCCATGTTCGTGCCGGTGTCGCCATCGGGAACGGGGAAGACGTTCAGCTCGTCCACGCGGGAGCGCTGATTGTTGATGTTGTTCGCGCCGGAAATAATCGCGTCGCGCAGGATCTTACCAGAAATCATTTGTAACTATCTCCTTATTGTCTTGTCCGATCAGGCGATCACGTCATCGACCGAGACGATCACGCGGGCAACTTTCAGGCCGGTAGCCTGTTCGACTTCATCCTTGACGCGGTGCGAGATGCTGCGTGCGGCGGTCGAGATGTTCAGCCCGTAGCTGACGGCAATGTGCAGCTCGATCACGAGACGGCCCTCTTCCTGCGTGACACGGACGCCCTTTGCCGAAAAATCAGCGCCGTGCACCATGCTCCGGACCTTGTCGGTCAGATCGCGGGGCGTCATTGCGGCCACACCGTAGCATTGTTTGGTTGCTTCGCCCACGAGCGTCGAAAAATACTCGGCGGAGAAGCTGACATCTCCCAGCGGGAAACGGGAAGTGATCATAGTCGCTCTGCTCCTTTTACTATTTTACAAAGTTTCGAATTGCCCGATACCCCGGGCAAAAGGATCTTACAAGCCTATTATACCTCTTAAATGGCCTTGTGTACAGCGCAAATTGCACAGGGGCGGAACAAAACCGCCCGCTTGTCCCCATTTTCGAGCCGTGCGGCAGGTATCCTGAACACAGAAGCCCTGCGGACGCACGCTCCATGGAGCGATCCTTCTCTGCTAGTATAGCACAAAATCCGCCGGTGTGCACAGTTTTTACGCATCTTTTGAAAGTTGTTGCAAAATGACTGTGAATAAATTATAAAAAGTATGATTTTTCCCTTTTATTTGCTGTGAAAAAGTGCTAAACTCAAAGTAGAGAAACGGGGGCTGCGCCCACAACGGCAGAAGATTGTTTTTGATAGGAGAGCTGATCGATGAACATTTTGTTTTTCCTTTCCCCCAAGCAGGACCTGATGTATGTCTATGACGACTTTACCCTGCGGCAGACGCTGGAAAAATGGGAGAACAACCGCTATGCATCCATCCCGGTGCTCAACCGAAAGGGGGAATATGTCGGGACCCTGACCGAAGGGGATATCCTCTGGGGCTTGAAAAATTACCACGGGCTGGACTTGGAAGCCGCCGAGGATGTGCCCATCTCGAGCTTCCCGCACAAGCGGGATTACAAAGCGGTGACTGTGACCACCAGCATGGACCAGCTGATCGAGGCCGCGATGAACCAGAACTTTGTACCGGTGGTGGACGACCGGGGCATGTTCATCGGCATCGTCCGCCGTCAGGCCATCATCCGCTACTGCTACGACAAGGCCCGCGCCGAGCAGCCCGCCGCCAAAGCGGCCAAGCGGCGGGAGATCGCGGCGGCAAACGCGAGCTGATTGTAAAATCAATGTAAAATCTGAGAAAAAGACCCGTGCAGAAACCGCAGAAACTCGTAAAAATGTATCAAAAAAGCAAAAAACATGTAAAATAAGGCTTGTTGAAGCGGGCCACTCGATGCTATAATAAAAAGGACGGCGTTCAAGGCGGAAGAGCCCTGCGGCCGTCCTTTGTTGATTCAAGAGCAAAAGGAAGAACATTTTTAGGAGTATCGAGATGGATATCACACACATCACCTCTCTGTTGGGCGGTATTGCGCTGTTCCTGTACGGCATGTCGATCATGGGCGCCGGCTTGGAGAAGCTGGCGGGCGGCAAGATGCAGGGCGTATTGCAGAAGCTGACCTCTTCCACCCTGAAGGGTGTCATTTTCGGCACTCTCATCACCGGCGTTATCCAGTCGTCGGCGGGCACGGTCGTCATATGTGTCGGCCTTGTCAACTCTGGTATCATGACCCTCACGCAGTCCGTAGGCGTGATCATGGGTGCAAACATTGGTACGACCGTTACCGGCCAGCTGATCCGCATGGCGGACATCTCCGGCGACAGTCTGTGGCTGACTTTGATCCAGCCCAAGACGTTTGCGCCGGTGGTCGCGTTTATTGGCTGCATTTTTTATGTGTTCCTGCGCAACGCCAAGAAAAAGAACATCGGCCAGATCATGCTGGGCTTCGGCATCCTGTTCACCGGCATGAGCCTGATGGACAGCGGCGTTTCGCCCCTGCGTGAGAGCGCAGCGTTCCAGGAACTGTTCGTCAGCATGACCAACCCCATCCTCGGCATCCTCGTCGGTGTGGTGGTCACGGTCATCATCCAGTCCTCTTCGGCATCGGTCGGTATCTTACAGGCGCTGTCCAGCACGGGTCTGGTCACGTTCGGCTCGGCCATCCCCATCATTCTGGGTGCGCACATCGGCACGGCCTTCACGCCGCTGCTGACCATCGGCGGTTCCTCCAAGGATGGCAAGCGCACGGCGCTGATCCACCTTTATTTTAATATCATCGGCAGCGTGGTGCTGCTGGCGGCGATCTACGCGGTGCGCTACACCATCGGCATCTCGGTCTGGGACGACGTGATGAACAAAAGCTCCATCGCAAACATCCACACCCTGTCCAGCGTGGCAGCGATGATCCTGTTCCTGCCGTTCAGCCGTGTGCTGTCCAAGCTGGCCGTCATGACGGTCCCCGACAGCGCTGAGGAAGCACAGGAATTGAGCATGCCGGTCCTCGACGAACGCCTGTTCAAAAGCCCCGCTGTGGCTCTGCAGCAGGCAAAGAACGCGGTGGTCAAGATGTCCCGCCGCGCGGCCCGCAATGTGAATCTGTCCGCGCCGCTGCTGTTGAAAATGGACGAAGATGTGGTCAGCGCCATCAATGTGCGTGAAAATCTCATCGACCGGATGGAGGTCGAGATCTCCAACTATCTGATCAAAATGACCGATCAGGAGCTGGGCGACGACGAGAGCCATGCAGTCACCGAACTGCTGAACTTCGTCACGGAGTACGAGCGCATTGGCGACTATGCTGTGAACATCATGGAGAAATCCGAGGAGCTTTACGAGAAGGAAGCATCTTTCAGCGACCACGCCAAGGAAGAGCTGAAGATCCTTACCGGAGCCATGGAGCGCATCTTGGACCTGACCAACGATGCCTTCGAGAACGACGACATGCAGCTGGCTGTTCAGGTTGAGCCGCTGGAAGAAGTCATCGATATCATGGTCGAAAAGCTTCGCGACCAGCACATCAAGCGCTTAAAGGACGGCATCTGCTCCATCGATACCGGCGTCGTGTTCCTCGATGTGCTGAACAATGTGGAACGTATCTCGGACCATTGTTCGAACATCGCGGCCCGTCTGGTGGGCATGAGCGAGGGCGACGACTACGATTCCCACACCCTCAAGAGCCTGATGCACCACAACCCCACCAAGGAATACTCGCTCCAGTATGAACAGTGCTGCAAGGAATACCTTGTTCCGCTGGAAGCAATGGAAGCCTGAGCCTAGAATTTCACAAAGCATCTGCAGCCGCCGCTTTTGGGCTGGCTGCAGATGCTTTTGATTTTTGGAGAGACTGCTTTTCCCAAGAAAGACGCTGAAGGGAAAAGACTCATTCCCCAAGATCCTCGAGGACGGTCCGCAGTTCCGTCTCGCTGTAAAGCTTCAGCCCCTGCTTGATGCGCAGGGCGTCGTTTTCGGGCAGGAGATTGACATAGATGCCGGTCTCTTCCAGCCGGTCGGCCGGTTCGCCGTCCGCGCCGCAGGTGTAGACGGTCAGAAGCCCGCCCTCGTCGCAGAGATAGTAGAGCGCGGTCCGTTCCGGCAGCGCCTGAGCCGCGAGACTGAGCGGAACAGACCCCGCTTCCTCCGAGGGAGCAGGGGAGGGCCGCGCCAGCCGCGGCAGGGCCATCCAGAACAGGCTGAACGCGATGGTAAAGGCACACAGCGCATAAAACAGGCATAAGGCAAGCTTGCGCATGGCGGAATCACTCCTTTGCGGGAAAAGTTTCAAACGGTAGTATGTGCAAAAGCGGAAATTTTCAGACATCCGGGCAGAATTTTCACACCCGAATGCTGTACTTTCCGGGGCAAAATGTGCTATACTACCACTATCCGGGGAAAATTCTGCCCATTTGCCGGTGCAGGCGGCAGGGCAGTCATCGTAGAACCATTGAATCATCGGCCACAGGGCCGGTCAGGAGGCGATCCGTATCGAACCGAGAAAGATCCACCAAGGCGGGGCCAAACGGGACCCTCAGCCCTCAGTGGGACGTCAAGTCAATGTCAACAACAGCCGCCGGGAGCCTGAACCCAGCGGCAAACCGCCCAAAGCACCCAAGGAGCCGCGCGAGAAGAGCAAACATCCCGTGCTGAAGTTCCTTGGCCGCACCCTCGCAACGCTGATCTGTCTGGGCATCATGGCCGGCAGTCTGCTGATGGTGGGCGCAGTCTATTATGTGGTACAGGCCACCGCCAACGACGGCGACCTGCTCGATCTGGACAACATCGAGCTGAGCCAGTCCAGCACGGTCGTCGCGACCGACCCCGACACCGGGGCACAGGTCGAGTATGCGACCCTGCGCTCTTCCAGCAGCCACCGCGTCTGGGCCGATCTTGAGCAGATCCCGACCAACCTACAGTATGCGTTCATCTGCACCGAGGACAAAGATTTTTACAATGAACCCGGTGTCAACTTCAAGCGCACCATCGGCGCAATGGTCAACGAATATGTGCTGCCCATCTACAGCTCCAAGCAGGGCGCTTCCACGCTGGAACAGCAGCTCATCAAGAACCTGACCTCGGACAAGAGCGCCAGCGGCATCGAGGGCGCGCTGCGCAAGCTGCGCGAGATCTACCGTGCGCTCTGCCTGAGCCGTACCTACTCGAAGGAGACGATCCTCGAAGCCTATCTGAACACCATCAGCTTCACCGGCACGATTCAAGGCGTTCAGACGGCGGCGAACGAATACTTCAACAAGGACGTCAGCCAGCTCACCCTTTGGGAGTGCGCTACGATCGCGTCCATCACCAAGAACCCGACCAACTACAATCCTTATACGAACCCCGAAAATCTGATCCACCGCCGCAATTTCATCCTGTACAATATGTGGCAGCAGGGCGTCATCTCGGAAGATGACTACCGCAGCGCTGCCGCTCAGCCGCTGGTTCTGGCGGAGGACACCAGCAAGAAGAACACCTCGTCTGTGACCAGCTACTTCACCGATGCGCTGTTCAACGAAGTGGTCGGCGACATCATGGAGAAAGAGGGCGTGGACGAAGCTACGGCTCAGAATATGCTCTACACCGGCGGCTACACCATCGAAGCCACCGTCAACCCCAAGATGCAGACCGCCATGGAAAACCTCATGCTCAACGCTGACGACGCCTATTTCCCGGCGGGCTGGCATGAGGAAGAGGTGACCTCGATCTCGGACGACGACGTGCAGGTCATGAATGGCGACGGCACACCCAAGACCCGCACCGGCGATGACGGCACGGTGTACTATTACCGCAATGTCCGCACACAGGCGGCCATGGTCACGCTGGACTATGACGGCAATGTGCTGGCCATGGTGGGCGGTCTGGGCAAAAAGACCAAGAGCCTGTCCCTGAACCGCGCTTACAGCGTCACCCGGCAGACCGGTTCGACCATCAAGCCCATCGGCGCATATGCGCTGGGCGTGGAATATGGTCTGGTCAACTGGTCCACGATGCTCAATAACTCGCCGCTTTACCTCAAGCAGGATATGGTCATCCGTGATGAGGATTACTGCCGCAAGAACGGCCTGATGGGCCTGTCGGACACCCAGCTGAAAGCCTATCCCAATGCATGGCGCAGCTGGCCCCGCAACTACGGCGGCAACTATGGCGATAACACCGATCTTCCGCTGTGGAACGGTCTGGCCCGCTCGCTGAACACCATCGCCATCCGCGTGGGCGACCTTGTGGGCGCAAGCAACATCTTCAACTTTGTCTACAACACCCTGCAGCTGAATACGCTGGACCCCACCAATGATGTGGGTCTGGCCCAGATGGTCATGGGCAGCCAAACGCACGGCGTGACGCCCACCGCACTGGCAGCAGCTTTCCAGATCTTCTACGATGGCGGCTACACCACCCCGCACCTGTACACCCGCGTGCTGGATCGTGACGGCAACATCTATCTGGAAAACAACTCCACCAGCTATCAGGCGCTCACCCCGCAGACGGCCTATGTCATGAACCGTCTGCTCAAGAACGTCCTGTACTCCAATGTCGGTACGGCCAGCGGCCGCTACCCCAACTCCAACGGCATGGAATCCTTCGGCAAGACCGGTACGGCCAGCGACGAAAAGGATCTGTGGTTCGTGGGCGGTACGCCTTATTACGTCACCGCAGTCTGGTGGGGCTACGATGCGCCTTACGATATGACCAAGACCCTGAGCAAGGATCAGGCCAAGACCCGCACCTGCGTCATGGCATGGAAGGCCTATATGGAAGAGGTCCAGAAAGACCTGCCCTATAAGGCATTCCCGGCTGCAGACGGCGTGGTGGAGCGCGCTTACTGCACCCAGAGCGGTCTGCTGGCGGGTCCGAACTGCCCCAGCCGCGCCACCGGTTACTACCGTGCGGACGATCTGCCCGACACCTGCAACTACTCCCATTCTTCGGGCGTGACACAGGCGGCGCAGACCACCATCCCTACGGATACGTCCAATCTGGACACCGACTGAGCAGGAAAAATCATACTTTTCCGCTCGACAGATGCCATTCCGGCAACGCAGAACGTCACTTCACGCATCAAAACTGGATAATCTGACAAAAGTACATCCGGCCTCTTGCAATGCAGGGAGCCGGATGTTATTATATTCTCTGCAAGAACACTTGTGTTTGTGAGGTGAACAAGTTGGAACGCCGCTTTTATCTGGTGGACGCACAGGTCCTGCCCGAAGTGTTCCTCAAGGTCGTCAAGGCCAAGGAGCTTCTGGCCAGTGGAGAGGCCCGCAGTATTTCGGCTGCGACCCGAAGCGTGGACCTGTCGCGCAGCGCCTTCTATAAGTATAAGGACTGCATTTTTGATTCGGAAAACGGCCGCGAGGTCATCACGGTCATGGCAACGCTCCGGGACGAGACAGGCGCGCTGCAAAGTCTGTTGGCCGGCATCAGCGCCGCAGGAGCCAGCATCGTGACCATCAACCAGTCCACGCCGGAAAATGGCGCGGCGCTGGTGGCGGTCACCATCCGCACCGATACCATGCAGATGACCCCCGAGGAACTGACGGAAAAGCTTTCCCGCCAGCGGATGGTCGTTGGGGTGCATTGCGGATACAATCTGTAAGGTGCAAGAAATTTTAGTGTAGGAACGAGGGTTTACCATGGCGAAAATTGCAATTTTAGGCTTTGGCACGGTGGGCGGCGGCGTGTACGAGGTGCTGTGCCGCAACGCAGCGGGCGTTTCCCGCCGGGCCGGAGAGCCGGTCGAGGTGAAGTACATCCTCGACCCCAAGGATTTCTCGAATCATCCAGCCGCACATCTCTTCGTCAAGAATTTTGACGTCATCCTCGAGGACCCTGAGATCAAGGTCGTGGTCGAGACGATCGGCGGTACGCGGTTCGCTTATCCGTATGTCAAGGCCTGTCTGGAGAGCGGCCGCAGCGTCTGCACCTCCAACAAGGAGATGGTCGCCACCTACGGCGCAGAGCTGCTGGCGCTGGCCAAGGAGCACAACTGTGCGTTCCTGTTCGAAGCTTCGGTCGGCGGCGGCACACCCATCATCACCCCGATGCACCAGTGCCTTGCGGCCAATGTCATCACCGAGGTGCAGGGCATCGTCAACGGCACGACCAACTTCATGCTGACCAAGATGGTGCGCGAGAATCTGGGCTTCGATGATGCGCTGAAGATCGCGCAGGAGCTGGGCTATGCCGAGACGAAGGACCCCGGTGACGACGTGGACGGCCGCGATGCCTGCCGCAAGATCGCCATTCTGTCGTCCTTAGTCTGCGGACACCAGATCTACCCCCAGAACATCCCCACCCGCGGCATCCGCGATATCTCGGTGGCCGATGTGGCCGCAGCAGAAAAGCTGGGCTGTGTCATCAAGCTCATCGCGTGGATGAAGCGCGGCGAGGACGGCAGCGTGGCTGCCGGCGTGGAACCCTGCCTTGTGCCCAAGAGCAACCAGCTGGCCGGCGTCGATGACGTGTTCAACGCCGTTCTGGTCAAGGGCGACATGCTGGGCGATGTCGTGTTCTACGGCAAGGGTGCGGGCAAACTGCCCACCGCCAGCGCCGTGGTGGCCGACGTGGTGGATGCCCTCAAGAATGGCGTCAAGGTCCACGACAGCCTGTTCTGGCAGCCCGCCAAGCCGGTGGAAGGGATGCTCACCGACCCCGCGCCCGCCGCATATTATGTGCGTGTAGCGGGCATTGCCCCGGCCGTGGTGGAAGCCATCTATGGCTACGGCAAGGTCGTGGATGAGCGGTATGACGGCTGTGCATACTTCGTCGAGCGCGCCGACGACAAGGCACTGGCAGAAGCAGCCCGGAAGGTGGAAGCCGTGGGCGGCAGCGTCAAGCTGGTGCTCAAGCGTCTGCCTGAGGAAGCATAAGGAAAAGGAGCGTCAGCCATGAAGATCAAAGTCTCTGTTCCGGCCACCAGCGCCAACGTTGGCTCCGGCTTCGATGCGCTGGGCCTTGCGGTGACGCTGTACAACACCGTCACCTTTGAGGAGAGCGATAAGCTGGACATCTCGGCAGCGGATGGGACCCGCATCCCCCGCAACGAGTCCAATCTGGTCTACCGCTCGGCCAAGGGCCTGTTCGACAAGGTCGGCAAAAAGATCCCGCCCCTCAAGATCGTGCAGACCAACCCCATCCCGATGGCGCGCGGTCTGGGTTCGTCCTCGGCGTGCATCATTGCCGGTCTGCTGGGCGCGAACCGGATGCTGGGCGATATCCTCGATACGCAGGAGCTGCTCACGCTGGCCACCAGCATCGAGGGTCACCCGGACAACGTGGCTCCGGCTCTGCTGGGCGGCTTGACCAGCAGCGTCTATGAGGACGGTGTGGTCTATTCCGTCAAGCGGGATGTGGACCAGAGCCTTTGCTTTGCGGCCATCGTGCCGGACTATAAACTCCTGACCGAGGCGGCGCGTGCCGCCCTGCCGAAGGAAGTTTCCCACAAGGATGCCGTTTACAATCTGTCCCGTGCGGCACTCGTGCCCGCCGCCTTCTGCGAAGGCCGCCACGAGCTGCTGGCCATTGCGACGGAAGACAAACTGCATCAGCCCTACCGGATGCCGCTGATGCCCGGTTCCAAGGAGGCTTTCGCGCTGGCAAAACAGTGCGGGGCCAAGGCGGTCTACGTTTCGGGTGCTGGCTCCACCGTAATGGCGGTGGCCGAGCGCGCCGATGCTGACCGCTTCTATGCCGGACTCGAACAGGGGCTGGAACAGCTGGAAGGGCTGGACGGATGTGAAGCATTTACGCTGCTGCGCTTGGATGCAGACAACACCGGCGCAACCGTGGAATGATATTAGGTGTACGCCCTGCGAACACACAGGGCAGAAAAAGAGGAGAGTGACAAACTATGGCGTTGATCGTACAGAAGTTCGGCGGTTCTTCCGTGAAGGACCGTGACCGTATTTTCAACGTGGCCCGCATCGTGGCCAATACCCATAACGCAGGCAATGACGTGGTGGTCGTGGTGTCTGCCCAAGGCGACACCACCGATGACCTGATCGCAAAGGCAGGGGAGATCACCCACAACCCCTCGGCCCGTGAGATGGATATGCTGCTGGCCACCGGCGAGCAGATCAGCATCTCGCTGCTGGCCATGGCTTTGAACGAGCTGGGCTGCCACGCCATCAGCCTGACCGGCTGGCAGGCGGGCTTCCGCACCGACCGTGCCTATACCAAGGCCCGCATCACCCGTCTGGAAACGGAGCGCATCTCCTCGGAGCTGGAGCGCAACCGTGTCGTCGTCGTGGCCGGCTTCCAGGGCCTGAACAAGCTGGATGACATCACCACGCTGGGCCGCGGCGGTTCTGATACCAGCGCCGTTGCCATCGCCGCTGCTCTGCACGCAGACCGCTGCCAGATCTTCACGGATGTGGAGGGCGTCTACACCGCAGACCCGCGCAAGGTGCGCAACACCCGCAAGCTGGAAGAGATTACCTTCGACGAGATGCTGGAACTGGCATCCCTCGGCGCACAGGTGCTCAACAACCGCAGCGTGGAGCTGGCTAAAAAGTATAACGTGGAGCTGGAGGTGCTCTCCAGCCTGAACCCTGTTCCGGGTACGGTCGTCAAGGAGGTTGCAAAAATGGAAGGTATGCTGATCAAGGGCGTCGCAAAGGACACCGACGTTGCTGTTATTACGATTCTGAATGTTCCCGATGAACCGGGCACGAGCTTCAAGATCTTCGGTCTGCTGGCCCAGAAGAACGTCAACGTGGATATCATCCTGCAGTCCACCGGCCGCGACGGTAAGAAGGATATCTCCTTCACCTGTGCAGAGGGCGAGGCCGATACCGCTCTGCGTGCCCTGAAGGACAGCGCACACTTCACCGATGTCAGTGTGGACACCACCTGCGCTAAGGTCTCCATCGTGGGCGCTGGCATGCAGAGCCACAGCGGCGTGGCTTCCAAGATGTTCGAGGCTCTGTCCAACAACAACATCAATATCAAGATGATCTCCACCAGCGAGATCAAGATCTCCTGCATCATCGACCGTGACGATGCTGACAAGGCTGTCAGCGCCATCCACGAGATGCTGTTCGACTAAGGATTCGCTTCTATCAGACTCTCCCGCTTCCGGGAGAGCCTTTTTGTTTTGGCCCAAACGGGGAGAAAGATGAATTTTGTTAATCTTTGAAAGTGGAGAGCTGATTTTTTTGCTGTCTGCTTTTGTGATTTCGTCTGAAAAAGTGCTTTTCCTTTCCTTTTTTTCGTGCTATACTAAAACCTATCAGGGAACGCGGAGCGACGGTGTAAGGCTCCGGACCCGGTGCGGCCCGCAGGGGAAAGGCGGGCAAATTTGTAGAGAGAGGCGAAGGAAAATGTTGGAATCGATCAAATGCAGCACGAATGGCGCATACTATGTGCGCGGTCAGTGGATTAGCGCAGATGCACAGGCCCCGGCGGCGCTGGCCGCCCAGGGCTTTGATGCCGCTGCGGCAGCGGACGCTTACAAGGGCACGATGGCCTACGGCATCCTGACGGCGCACAATACCAGCGGCGACGACGTGAACCTGAAGATCAAGTTCGACGCCATGGCAAGCCACGATATCACCTTTGTGGGCATCATCCAGACGGCCCGTGCATCGGGTCTGGAAAAGTTCCCCATCCCGTATGTGCTCACCAACTGCCACAACAGCCTGTGCGCCGTGGGCGGCACTATCAATGAGGATGACCACCGCTTTGGCCTGTCCGCAGCTCAGAAGTACGGCGGCATTTTCGTCCCGCCGCACCTTGCGGTCATCCACCAGTACATGCGCGAGCGGTTCGCGGGCTGCGGCAAGATGATCCTCGGTTCGGATTCCCACACCCGCTATGGTGCGCTGGGCACGATGGCCATCGGCGAGGGCGGCGGCGAGCTGGCAAAGCAGCTTCTGGGCCGCACTTACGATGTTGCCCGTCCCGGGGTGGTTGCCATCGAGCTGACCGGTGCGCTTCCTGCTGGCTGCGGCCCGCATGATGTCGCCATTGCGCTGGTGGGCGAGCTGTTTAAGAGCGGCTATGTTAAGAACAAGGTCATGGAGTTCGTCGGCCCCGGCATCGCATCTCTGCGGCAGGACACCCGCAACGCCATCGACGCCATGACCACCGAGACGACCTGCCTTTCCTCCATCTGGGAGACCGACGAGACGACGCAGAGATTCCTCGCGGTCCATGGCCGTGCGGAGGATTACAAGCCCCTCAAGCCCGCAGAGCTGGCCTATTATGACGGCGTGGTCCATGTGGACCTGTCCAAGATCCGCCCGATGATCGCGCTGCCCATGCATCCGTCCAATGCGTTCACCATCGAGGAGTTGAACGCCAACCTCAAGGACATCCTGCATGAGTGCGAGGAAAACGTCCAGAAGCTCGTGGGTCGCAAGGATGTCAAGCTGGACCTGTGCAGCAAGATCGAAAATGGCAGACTGCGGGTCGATCAGGGCGTCATTGCGGGCTGTGCGGGCGGCCTGTTCGACAGCATTTATGAGGCGGCGACCATCCTGAAGGGCCACACCGGCGGCTGCGGCGACTACGCCCTCAGCGTCTATCCCGGAAGCCAGCCCATCATGATGGAACTGGCCCGCACCGGCGTTCTGACCGACCTGATGGCCAGCGGCGCGACCATCCGGACCGCATTCTGCGGCCCCTGCTTCGGTGCAGGTGATGTGCCCGCCAACGGCGCACTCTCCATCCGCCACACGACTCGCAACTTCCCCAGCCGCGAAGGTTCCAAACCCGGCAATGGCCAGCTTTCGGGCGTGGCACTCATGGATGCCCGCAGCATCGCGGCTACTACGGCCAACGGCGGCATCCTGACCCCCGCAACGGATATCGATTACGACCCCACTGTGCCCGAGTACCACTACGATTCTTCCAGCTACGATACCCGTGTGTATCAGGGCTTTGGCCATGGCGATTATGACGCCCTGCTCAAGTTCGGCCCCAACATCAAGGATTGGCCCGAGATCGCACCGCTGGGTGAGAATCTGCTGCTCAAGGTGGCGTCCTACATCACCGACCCGGTGACCACCACCGACGAGTTGATCCCCTCTGGAGAGACCAGCTCTTACCGCTCCAACCCCTTGGGTCTGGCCGAGTTCACCCTCAGCCGCAAGGACCCGGCCTATGTGGGCCGTGCCAAGGCGGTTCAGGCCGAGGAAGCTGCCCGTCGTACCGGAAACGGCGACGCTGCCCTGCTGGAAAAGGTCCATGCGGTTCCCGGCTGTGAGACCCTGACGTGGAACGACCTGCAGCTGTCGTCTACCATCTTTGCGGTCAAGCCCGGTGACGGTTCTGCCCGTGAACAGGCGGCGTCCTGCCAGCGTGTTCTGGGCGCAGGAGCCAACATTGCGGAGGAATACGCGACCAAGCGGTATCGTTCCAACCTCATCAACTGGGGCATGCTGCCGTTCCAGCTGGCCGGTGCAACGCCCTTTGGGCTGGGGGACTACATTCTGATCCCCAACATCCGCGAAGTCCTCAAGGGTGACCTGCAGAACATCCCGGCCTATGTGCTGGGAGATTCCGTCAAGTCCTTCACCCTGTACATGGCCCCGCTGACTTCGGACGAACGCCAGATCTTGGCGGATGGCTGTCTCATCAATTTCTATAAGCACTAAAATCAAACGATAACAAGCCGAAAAGCGCTCGTCTTTCTGGGACGGGTGCTTTTTGGGCTTTCTTTGGGAGGAAATGCAATGCCCGGTGATCTTCACAATCATTCCACTTGTTCCGACGGCTCTGTGCCCATCCACCGTCTGCCGTTGATGGCGGCGCGGGTCGGGCTGGACACCATGGCAATTTCGGACCACGACACGTTGCTCAGCGTCCGCTACTGCTACGACCACCCCGCGCAGGATGGTGTCCGGCTCATCCCGGCTACCGAGCTGACCGGTTACGACTATGAGCGTCACCACCGCGTCCATCTGTTGGCATTCTGGCCGGACCCCGAAAGCCCGGAGCTGATCCGCCATTGTGATGTCATGCGCCAGCGCCGGAACGAGTGCTGTCTGCAAAGTGCACGGGAGATCGAGCAAATTTATCCGCAGTTCAAGACGGAACAGGCGCTGGAATACGCGAAGGACAGCGGTGTGCTGTTCAAGAGCGGCATCATGCAGGCATTGTGTGAGCTGGGGCTTGCCGAGGGCATCTATGGGGAGGAGTACCATCGTCTGTTTGGCTGGGAACCGCGCGGCATCGTGCTGCATTCGCCTGAATACCCACCGGTGCAGGAAGTTTTAGCGACGGCAAAGGCGGCGGGGGCTGTGATCGTGTTTGCGCACCCGACGGTCTACAAAAGTATGCCGCTTCTGCGGGAGCTGGTCAAAGAGGAAATGGTGGATGGCATCGAAGTGGACCATCCGCGCAACAGCCCCGAGGACCGCGCGGAGTGCATCGCGCTGTGTAAGCAGTACGGGCTGATCCACACCGGCGGCACGGATTTTCACGGCTCGAACCACAAACATCCCCATCCGGTGGGCACTTGCACGACCCCGGATGATCAGATCGCCCGGATCGAAGAATTGGCGGCAAAACGGAAGAGATAGTCTGCATCGGCCGCATCTCCGGGAGCTTTCTCCGCGAACAGCCCGGAACCTAGGATTCCGCCCTAACGCTTC
>URVW01000050.1 GCA_900551435.1 uncultured Faecalibacterium sp. | reverse complement strand
CGCTTAGGAGGTGGGACCCTGACGCGAAGCGTTAGGGCGGAATCCTAGGTTCCGGACTGTTCGCGGAGAAAGCTCCCGGACACTGGCTTCTGAGCTTTAACAATCAGACCTCGTAATCCAAGCAGACGCGGTTCTTATAATAGGGCCGCACCTTGCTGTTGGCCACGGCGACATGGGCCGGATGGGTGGAGTAGCCTTTGAGCGCTTCCGCTGTCTCGAAGGTCGTGTCCAGCATCAGGTCCGCGTTGGAAGAGGGGAGAGCATTGATGTTGACATGGATGTCCACCAGACCGGGGATCTGACCGGCCAGACCCTCAAGGCCCTCTTTGATGCCCGCCTTGATGGCGGCCTTTTCGGTGTCGGAAAGCTCATCCTTGAGCTGCCAGAGAATAACATGTTTGACCATAAGAAAAACCTCCTGCGTTTTTCTCCATTGTAGCAGAGAAACACAGGAGGGGCAATAGAAATTTTGGAATGGGACAATGCCGAAAAGTTCAGTCGTTGCTATGGTTCCAGCTTTCGTAAGCAACGAGATAAAGAAGATCGCCCCCGATGGCGACACCGAAGAGGATGCGATAGAGCAGCGATGTAGCGGGCGTGAAGGTCAGGATCAGAAAGGCGATGCCGTTGAGCATGTAGAACACGCCGTTCTTTTTCTGCCAGAAGGCGCGGTATTCGGGGTCGCGGTTGTACTGGTTGAAAGGCAGATCGATCAGCGGGTCTTTGCCCTGAAAATCGCGGATGCCGGAGATGAACCAGATAACAGTCAACACAAGGTTGAGCAGGGTGGAAAACGAGAAGGACGACTCCATAAATAACACCTCCATGTTTTTTCATCATTATAACATAGGGGGGTGAAAAAACAAGGACGGCATTCAACCCGGAAAGGGGAAATGCCGCCCAGCAAAAGACAACAAAAAACCAGCCGGACCGAGGCGGTTGCAAGCCCTCGTCCGGCTGGATACTTACTTCTTCGGAGTCATAAGCCTCTTCTCCTTGGATTTCCTCATTTTCGGACTGTACGTTTCATAGGGTGACTCTCCTTAGAAACTATCGGAAACGTGGAATCTATTTCAAGGGGGACTAGTTACTCGTGTACATTGGACTGACCCTTCTCTTAACTGTTGGATTGCGGTACAGAGATCATGAAGATGAATTTCATATTACCACATTCTTTCGAGTTAGATTTGCTGGGGTTCCACTGCTTAGTACATTGGAGTTGCTCCTTTTTGGTTATTCAAATATCTTTGTCCGAATCAACTTTCTCATCATCTGAGATCACCTCGGGCGGATCTATTTGAATCGCCATGGGATTTATTCTCGACAGACTGTTCTGTTTTCGCGTTATTGATGCTCAAGACCGGCTCTAGTTCGTTGTGTTTTTATACGGGGGAAACATCCCGTTTGTGGAGAGCCTCTGTTTTGCTTCTCAGCGAATCCCGACAGTCTGTCCAAACTGTGCGGGTTCCATATCGACCATCGGTCTCGCTCCTTTCTGCTTCAAGTCAGCGGGGTTAGCTCTCTTTTGAGCTTCTGCTGTACTTCTCTGGTTTCTGGCTTTATTATACACGCGGGAGGGCGGTTTGTCTATTCGCAGAGTGTACAACAAATGAGACGTACTTTTGCACCAAAAGTCCAAAAATCTGGGATACATAAAAGCGCCTAGAATTTTCGGGTCGTTCGTGAACGATTTGTGGGAAAAAGCGAGAAACTTTCCAAAACCTCTTATGTGCGGCTTCGCTTTGTGCTATCATAGCGGGCAATGAATGGTAGTCGCGCAAGAAGTCTGACGAAGGTTCCCTCGTCGGGCTTCTTTTTTGTTTGGGCGCGGTGAACGTTTTCCACGACAGACAACTAAAGGAGTTCAAAACTATGCCGAAAACTTTGCTGGAAAAAATCGTTTTTACCATCGTCATGGCCGCGATCATGGTCTATGGCATGATCGTTTACAACGTGGCTCTGAACACAGGCGGCGTGACCAACGCGACCTTTGTGATGGCGCTGCATGAAATGCCCATCATGGTCCCGGTGGCCTTCGTGCTGGAATTTTTCGTGGTGGAAAAGCTGGCGACCCGGCTGGCCTTCACCTTCATGCAGCCGACGGACCGGCCGCAGTTCATCACCTACGCCATCTCGCTGATGATCGTCTGCATCATGTGCCCCATCATGAGCCTTGTGGCGACCGTGCTGTTCAAGGAGCCGAGCTTCGGCATGTGGGTGCATACCTTCGGCTGTAACTTCCCGATGGCGCTGTGCTGGCAGATGTTCTATTGCGGCCCGCTGTCCCGCGCCATCTTCCGGCTGCTGTTCCGCCGCGGCGAGAAGCGGTAACGCCATATTAAATCTGTATTACCATTATAAAAGGCGGGTATCACAGCGCGAAAAAGCGGTTGAATCACAGGCAGTATGGCTATATAAATTTGATATACCGGCTATACAAATAGTGAATAATATGCCGGTTTTCCTCCGATTTTGCCCCAAAAACGGAGCGAAAAACTAAGAATTGATTAAGAAATTGTGCAGAAAGTATAAGAATGATTAAGATATTTGCACAAGATGCACAACATTTCTCCTCGGCCGGTGAAATGGAACATAACAAAATGTAGAATGTTGGTCCGGGGGCTACAAAATTCGGCACAATCGTGCTATGATACCTGACGTAAAAAGCGCCCAGAACGCGGAAAGGCAGGGAGGACTTGAAACGAGGATGTTTCATCTCCCGCCTTTTTTCTCGCTGACAGGCTGCTTTTTTCGAATCAAACGATAACAAGGAAAGGAGATAGAGCAAAAGAAATGAATGCGTTGACTGCTGCTTTGAAAGAAGAGCTGAACGTTGAGATGATCTCAGTGTTCGGGCTTCAGATCCCGGAATCGGTCGTGGTCAGCTGGGGCATCATGGCATTTCTGGTGCTTGGCTCGATCCTGCTGACGCGGAATCTGCGGGTCGATCACATCACCAAGCGTCAGGCCATTCTGGAAACAGCCGTGACCTTCCTCAACGATTTCTTCTGCGGGCTGCTGGGCGAAAAAGGCAAGCGGTATGTGCCTTATCTGATGAGCGTTGCGCTGTATATCGCATGCTCCAACCTCATCGGTGTGTTTGGCATCAAGCCCCCCACGAAGGACCTGAACGTCACCGCAGCTCTGGCCCTGATGAGCATCGTGCTCATCGAATATTCCGGCATCCGTGCGCGCGGCGGAGTTGGTTTCCTCAAGAGTCTGGCGGCTCCCACGCCGATCATGACCCCTATGAATATTTTGGAGATCGCCATCCGTCCGACCAGCTTGTGTATGCGACTGTTCGGCAACGTGCTGGGCGCGTTCGTCATCATGGAGCTGATCAAGCTCGTGGTCCCGGTGTTCGTCCCCGCGATCTTCAGCCTGTATTTTGACCTGTTCGATGGTCTGATCCAGACGTATGTGTTTGTGTTCCTGACTTCTCTGTTTATGAAGGAGAGCCTTGGGGACGAAGAGTAAGCAAGAATGCAGAGCGTCCAAGCTCTGCGGAACAGAAAGTCCGCGCATCCGGCTCCTCTTTCAGGGGAACGGAACGCGAAGCGGACGGAGAATCGATATTACAAAGGAGATAAAAATTATGAACGGACTCGTAGCTCTGGGCGCTGGCATCGCAGCGCTGACTGGTATTGGCGGCGGCATCGGCATCGGCATCGCGACCGGTAAGGCAACGGAGGCCATCAGCCGCCAGCCGGAAGCTTCCGGCAAGATCCAGACCAACCTTCTGCTGGGCGCTGCTCTGGCCGAAGGTACTGCCATTTTCGGTTTCGTCGTTGCCCTGCTGATCATCCTGTTCCTGGGTTGATAACGGAGGCATGACGAATGCTGACACTGAATCTGAACCTTCTGTGGACGGTCGTCAACGTTCTGGTTCTGTTTTTGCTGCTGCGCAAGTTCCTGTACAAGCCTGTCATGGACATCATCGCAGAGCGCCAGAAGCAGGTAGACGACGCCCTTGCTGCCGCTGAGACTTCCAAGCAGGAAGCTGCCACGGCCCTGACCAGCGCACAGGATAAACTGCGCAATGTGGACAACGAAGCCGCTGCCCGCCGCGAGGCATATGAGCAGCAGGCTGAAAAGGAAAAGCAGCAGCTGCTGGCGGACGCCCAGAAACAGGCCGACGCCATCGTGGCCGAGGGCAAAGCTGCTGCCGAGGCAGAGCGTCAGCACAAGCTGCGCGAAGCCGATGCACAGACCACGGCTCTGGCCCGCGCCATGTGCGAGAAGCTGCTGGAGCGGAACCTGACCGCACAGGACGACGCCCGTCTGCTGGACGATCTGTTGGAGAAAGCAGGTGCTGGCCATGGCAACTGAATTCAGCCGTGAGTTTTTCAACGAAAACCGCATCGTCAAGGCCGATCTGCGCTGTGCCCGTCAGCCCCGCGAAGAGGACATCACCCGCATCAAAAACGAGGTGAAAAAGCTCTACGACGCCACCGAAGTCATCCTGAACGTGGCCGTCGATGAAAGCCTGCTGTCCGGCTATGTCCTGCAGGTCGGCGACCGGATGTTCGATAACTCCGGCCGTCACCAGCTGGACCAGATGATGGCCGGCAAGCCCTCTCTGGCGACCCTCAAGACCCGCATCGAGGACTACAAGCCCGCACAGACCTCTGCCGAGGGCGGTGTGGTCATCTCTTCCGCCGACGGCATCGTGCAGGTGGAGGGCATGGACCGCGCCGTTTACGGCGAGATCGTCACCTTCGAGAATGGTGCAAAGGGCATGGTCGAGAGCGTGGAACCGGGCCGTCTGGGCATCATGCTGTTCGACGGCGCAGAGAGCGTCGGCGTCGGCACGCTGGTGACCCGCAGCGGCAAGCGCGCGGGTATCCCGGTGGGCGAAAAGTTCCTTGGCCGCGTCATCGACCCGCTGGGCGAGCCGATCGACGGCAAAGGCCCCATCGAATCCGAGGGCTACAACCCCATCGAGAAACAGGCTCCCGGCATTCTGGAGCGTCAGAGCGTGGATACCCCCCTTCACACCGGCATCCTCGCCATCGACTCGATGTTCCCCATTGGCCGCGGCCAGCGTGAGCTGATCATCGGCGACCGCCAGACCGGCAAGACCTCCATCGCCACCGACGCCATCCTGAACCAGAAGGATACCGGCGTGCTCTGCATCTATGTCGCCATCGGCCAGAAGGCTTCCTCCATCGCCCGCGTGGCCGAGGACCTGAAAAAGCACGGCGCAATGAGCTACACCACCATCGTGGCAGCGACCGCTTCCGACAGCGCACCGCTGCAGTACATCGCGCCCTATGCCGGTACGGCACTGGCCGAGTACTTCATGGACAAGGGCAAGAGTGTCCTGATCGTCTACGATGACCTGTCCAAGCACGCGGTGGCCTATCGTGCCATCTCCCTGCTGCTGCGCCGTTCTCCGGGCCGTGAAGCCTATCCCGGCGACGTGTTCTATCTGCACTCCCGTCTGCTGGAGCGCTCCTGCCGGATGCGCGACGATCTGGGCGGCGGTTCCATCACCGCGCTGCCCATCGTGGAGACGCAGGCGGGCGACGTTTCGGCGTACATCCCCACCAACGTCATTTCCATCACCGATGGCCAGATCTTCCTCGAGAGCGCTCTGTTCAACGCGGGCAACCGTCCCGCCGTCAATGTCGGCCTGTCGGTGTCCCGTGTCGGCGGCGCTGCCCAGACCAAGGCCATGAAGAAGGCCAACGCGAACCTGCGCATCGAGCTGGCACAGTACAAGGATATGGAGTCCTTCGCGCAGTTCAGTTCCGATCTGGACGCGGAGACCCGCCGCCAGCTGGAACACGGCAAGGCACTGACCGAGATGCTCAAGCAGCCGCTCTGTCAGCCCAAGTCCGATGCAGAGCAGGTCGTCATCCTGACGCTGGCATCCCACGGAATGCTGGACGAGATCCCGCTCGCCGAACAGCGCGCCAAGACGGCCGCCTTTGTGCGTTCGTTCCACGCCGATGTCTCCGGCACGATGGATGCCATCACTTCCACCGGCAAGATCACGCCGGAACAGGTGGATACCATCCTGACCGCGTGGAAGGCCTATGCGGGAGGGGAGAGCCATGCCGTCCAGTAAGCTGCTCAAGGAGCGGATCGAGAGCATTCAGGATACCATGAAGATCACGAATGCCATGTACCTGATCTCCTCCTCCAAGCTCCGCAAGGCACGCCAGAACTACCAGAACGTTCTGCCGTATTTCACCCGAATGCGCGACACCATTTCCCGTGTCGTGCCCCATCTGCCGGACGAGCCGGTGCACCCGTTCTTCCACGAGCGCGATGTGGAGAACCCCAAGCGTGCCTATGTCGTCCTGACCGCAGACAAGGGCATGGCCGGTGCGTATAATCAGAACCTGCTGAAGTTCCTGAAGGAACAGTGCGGCGAGGACCCCAATGCCCGGTTCTATGTCATCGGCCAGACCGGCTACCGCGCCCTGCTCCACAAGGACCCCCGCCTTGTCGAGGAATTTCAGTACGGCGCGACCGCTCCCACGCTGCAGCGTGCCCGTGACATCACGGTGGATGCCATCGATGACTTCAAGTCCGGCAAACTGGATGAGATCTACCTCATCTACACCAAGATCCAGAACGCCCTGACCAGTGAGCCGGTCATGGTGCGTCTGCTTCCGCTGGACCGCGACCATCTGCAGTCCGCCCCCAAAGGTCTGGGCGACCCCCGCGGCGAGGTGGAACTGTTCCCGGACGCATGGACCGTGTTCGAGCAGACCGCGCCCATTTATATGCACGGCATGATCTTCGGTGCCATGACCGAGAGCTTCTGCGCTGAGCAGAGCGCCCGCATGACCGCCATGGATTCGGCCACCAAGAGCGCAAATGATATGATCCGCGAGCTTCAGCTCGAGTATAACCGCACCCGCCAAGGCTCCATCACGCAGGAGATCACCGAGATCATCGGCGGCGCAGCGGCGGTACAGAATAACGAATAACCTCTCCGTCATTGCTGCGCAATGCCACCTCCCCTGATAGGGGAGGCTTTGGCAGTCGGGTGCAGCTTGATGGATACGCCAGAGGCTCCCCTGTTAGGGGAGCTGGCGGGCGTAAGCCCGACTGAGAGGTTTACACATTTTATGAAAGGCAATCGTATGATACAGGGAACTATTATTCGTGTAGCTGGCCCCGTGGTGGATGTCAAGTTCACCGAGGGCAAGCTGCCTGCCCTGCAGGAAGCGCTGACGGTGACCGCCGAGGGAACCGAGCGCACGATGGAAGTGGCGCAGCATGTCAACGAGACGACCGTGCGCTGCATCATGCTTTCTGCCAGCGAGGGTCTTGGCAAGGGAATGGTGGTCACCGCCACCGGCCACGGCCTGAACGCCCCCGTTGGTGAGGGCACGCTGGGCCGCATGTTCGACCCGCTGGGCCGCCCCATCGATGGCAAAGGCCCGGTGGACGACCTGCCCCACTGGCCCATCCACCGCAAGGCTCCCAGCTTTGCAGAGCAGAAACCCGCAACTGAGATCCTGGAAACGGGCATTAAGGTCATCGACCTACTGGCTCCGTACGCCAAGGGCGGCAAGATCGGCCTGTTCGGCGGCGCCGGTGTCGGCAAGACCGTCCTGATCCAGGAGCTGATCCACAACGTGGCCACCGAGCACGGCGGCTACTCCATCTTCACCGGCGTCGGCGAGCGCTCCCGCGAGGGCTGCGACCTTTGGGGCGAGATGAACGCATCCGGTGTTCTGAACAAGACCGCGCTGGTCTTTGGTCAGATGAACGAGCCTCCCGGAGCGCGTATGCGCGTCGCGGAGACCGGCCTGACCATGGCGGAATACTTCCGCGAGGAGACCCACAAGGACGTCCTGCTCTTCATCGATAACATCTTCCGTTTCGTGCAGGCAGGTTCCGAAGTCTCCGCTCTGATGGGCCGGATGCCTTCGGCGGTCGGCTATCAGCCTACGCTGGCCAACGAGCTGGGCGCTCTGCAGGAGCGCATCACCTCCACCCGCGACGGCTCCATCACCTCGGTTCAGGCTGTCTACGTCCCCGCCGACGACCTGACCGACCCCGCTCCGGCCACCACCTTCGCCCATCTGGACGCAACGACCGTTCTGAGCCGTAAGATCGTCGAGCAGGGCATCTATCCCGCTGTGGACCCGCTGGCATCCACCAGCCGCATCCTCGAAGCTGACATCGTGGGCGAGGAGCACTACCGCGTGGCCCGCAAGGTCCAGGCAACGCTGCAGCGCTATCAGGAGCTGCAGGACATCATCGCCATCCTCGGCATGGACGAGCTGAGCGAAGAGGACAAGCTGACCGTCACCCGCGCCCGCAAGATTCAGAAGTTCCTGTCCCAGCCCTTCTCTGTGGCCGAGAACTTCACCGGTCTGCCCGGAAAATACGTCCCGCTGGCCGAGACCGTCAAGGGCTTTGCCGCCATCGTGGACGGCCAGTGCGACGACCTGCCGGAGTGGGCATTCTTCAACGTGGGCACGCTCGACGAGGCCCGCAAAAAGGCAGCGGATAAGCTCGCGGAGGAAAAGGGCGGTGCAGTCTGATGCAAAAGTTCATGCTGAACATCACGGCTTCCAGCGGTGAATTCTATCAGGGCGACTGCGAGAGCCTGACCCTGCCCACCGGCGACGGTGTGTACGGCGTTCAGGCCGGCCACAGCCCGGTGCTGGTGGCCCTGCACATGGGAATGCTGCAGTTCACCGTCAACGGCGAAACGCGGAACGTTCTGGTCGGTGACGGCATCGCTGAGGTGACCCCGACCTTCGTTCTGCTGCTGGTGGACAGCGCAGAGCGCCCCGAGGACATCGACCGCAACCGTGCCGAAGCGGCCCGCATCCGCGCCGAAGAGCGTCTGCAGCACAAGCAGAGCATGCACGAGTATTACCAGAGCAAGATCGCTCTCGACCGCGCGATGCAGCGTCTGCAGACAGCGGCAAAATACAAGCGTTAGGTTTTATCTTCCTTATAAAATTCTCCAAACGAAGGCCCCCTTGCGGCATTCCGGGTTCCATCCGGAAGCGGCGAGGGGGCTTTTGCTGCACAACCAGACTCCTTTCCGAATAAGCTGTGGGTGAACCAAGCAGACTTTTTCGGCAAAGGAGTTTTTGTGTATGGCAACCGGAATTTTGCGCATTCAGGCATTCGCGGCGCGGCAGTCGTCGCCGGTGGAAGGGGTCACCGTGAACATCACAGGCGATGGGTTCACGGCGTCCCGGACCACGGACGACGAGGGAAACGCTGCCGATGTCGTTCTGACCACGCCGGATTGTGCCCTCTCGCTGGACGAGGACAACACCACCCGCCGGCCCTATGCGGTGTGCAGTCTGACGGCCTTCAAAACGGGCTATCGGACGGTCCGCATTGAGGGCATCCAAGTGTTTGCGGGGCAGGTCACGCTGGCCCAGCCGGAGATGATCCCGGAGACGGAAGAGGGCCGCGATGTGGCCAACCCGCCGGTCGTGATCCCGACGCACGCCCTCTTTGCGGGTGACGGCGGAAGCGGCACGGGCCCCGCCGACGAGTGCGTTCCCCGTGTGCTGGACCGGGTCATCATCCCCAAGAATATCACGGTCCATCTCGGGAAACCGGCGGCGTCGGCCCAGAACGTGACCGTCTCGTTCCGCAATTACATCGCCAATGTGGCGTCCAGTGAGGTCTATCCAACGTGGCCGGAAGCGGCCCTGCGGGCGAACATCCACTGTCAGATCTCGCTGGCGCTGAACCGTATTTACACCGAGTGGTATCCCAGCAAGGGCTATTCCTTCAACATCACCAATTCCACGAGCTACGATCAGTATTATGTCCATGGGCGGACGGTGTTTGATGTCATGGTCCGGCTGACCGACGATATCTTCAACACCTACATCCGCAAGACCGGGACCGTGAACCCGTACTATTCCGAATACTGCGACGGCAAGTCGGTCACCTGCCCGGGCCTGAAACAGTGGGGCACGGTGACGCTGGCCAATCGGGGCCGGACGCCGCTGCAAATTCTGAAGTACTACTACGGCAATGACATCGAGATCGTCCGCACCAACAACATCCAGTCCATCCCGCAGAGCTATCCCGGTTCGCCGCTCAAACAGGGCGATTCCGGCACGGCAGTGTTCACCCTGCAGCGGCAGCTCAACCGCATCACGAAGGACTATCCCTTCTTCGGCAAGCTGACCGTGGACGGCAAATTCGGCGCGAGCATGACCTCGACCGTCAAGGCGTTCCAGAAACAGTTCAACCTGACCGCCGACGGCGTCGTGGGGCGGCAGACGTGGTATAAGATCAGCTATATCTATGTGTCGGTCAAGGACCTTGCCGAGCTGACCAGCGAGGGCGAGACGTCCAGCGGGACCCTTTCGGACGGCACATGGGGCGGGACCACCCTGCGCAGCGGCTCCACAGGCAGCTCGGTGGAGCAGGTGCAGTTCTGGCTGAACACCCTGTCGCAGTACGAATCCAGCATCCCGTCCATCACGGTGGACGGCATCTATGGGACCTCGACCGCCAACGCGGTGCGGGCCTTTCAGCGGCTGAACGGCCTGACTGTGGACGGCGTGGTGGGGCAGACCACATGGAACGCCATCTACAACGAGTTCCGCAGCATCCAGTCCGACAACGGCACGCCCAACGCCTATCCGGGAACGGCCCTGCGGCAGGGGGCCAGCGGGCAGAATGTCCGGTTGGTGCAGTTCTGGCTCAAGATCGCCCGCACGGTGTACTCCAGCCTGAACAATGTCACGGTGGACGGCGTATTCGGTGCGGCCACGGCCGCCGCCGTGAAGAAGTTCCAGAGCTATTTCGGCCTGACCGGCGACGGTGTGGTGGGCCGGACGACATGGAACAAGCTCTACGAGGTCTACAACGACATCGCCAACAAGCTGCTGTCGTCGAGTCTGCGCCCCGGCGAGTATCCGGGCGTTCTGCAGCGGGGCAGCAGCGGCACGGCGGTGCGGGAACTGCAGTTCTATCTTTACCTGATGAGCGCTTACGAATCCAGCATCCCGGCGGTGAGCATCGACGGCAGCTTCGGCGCGGCCACCGAAAATGCGGTGCGGGTCTATCAGCGGTTCGCGGGGCTGACCGTGGACGGCATCGTGGGCCGGACGACGTGGAACTCGCTGTACGGCAGGGCGTCGGCTCTGCGCAGTTCCGGGCCGGTGGTGACCTTGAAGCGGCTGCCCTATCCGGGCACGCCGCTGACCGTCGGCACGGAGAGCAGCGCCGTGCTGTACTACAGCATCCTGCTCCAGCGCATCGCGTATTACTTTGACAGCGTGGAGAACCCGCCGCGGTCCAACCTCTACACCAACGAGACGGCAGATGCCACCCGCAGCGCACAGGCGCTGTTGGACCTGCCGGAAACGGGCATCGTCGATGCCGAGACATGGACGGCGGTGGAAGCGCTGAGCTTGCAGCTGGCGACCAAAACACCCAATCCGGACCGCGATTCGGAACAGGAGCTTTCCTATCCGGGGCGCGCGATGAGCGAGGGGAGCATCGGCCCGGACGTTCTGCAGATCGAACAGTGGATCAACGACAGAGCGAACCTCTACTGCGGTGAAGCTTTCGTCCGCGAAAATTCTTCGTTCGGTGCGGCCGAGACGATCGCTGTCAAGGCCGCGCAGGAGCGGGCAGGACTGCAGCAGACCGGCACGGTCAACCGCGAGACATGGGCGGCTCTGCGGGCGCAGAGCTGCGAGTGTGACGAGGAGGGATGAGGGATGGCACGATTACTGGTCTATGATGCCTACGAGAACAAGGTGTACACCTACAACAGCCTCAACGAGAACGACCCGATGCCCTACAGTACCAACCGGACCCTGACCCTGCGGGAGTTCCGGGGAAAATCCAACAGCCCGGTGCTCTGGACCACCATTGCGGCCATGGAAGCGTGGAACCTGACCCGCCGCAAGTACGGCAGAGGCATCCCGGTGGGCTATGCCTTCCGCCGCATCTGGGAGGGCGGCCATGGGACCCGAAGCCAGCACTATGCGGGCGTGGCCTTTGATGTCGGCCAGAGCCTGACCCAGACCCAGCGCACGGCCATCTACAATGCGGCCCGCGCGACCGGCGCATGGGGCTATGTGGAGCCGCTGAGCCAGACACCCACATGGGTCCACTTTGACCGACGCTATGGGACTCCTGCGTGCAGCGGCACGACGGCGGGCTATCCCACTCTGCGGCGGGGGAGCCGGGGCTGCTATGTGATGATCCTGCAGGACGCCCTTTCGACACTGGGCTACCAGACCGGCTCCCGCATCGACGGCCTGTTCGGCAGCAAGACCGAGGAAGCCCTGCGGGGCTATCAGCGCCGCACCAGCCTGAGAGTGGACGGCGTCTGCGGATGCAACACTTGGAAGAAGATCACCACCGCTGTCATCGGCGTGGGACGGACGAAAACGACCATCGACTAACCCTCTCAGGCGCTTCGCGCCAGCTCCCCCCAAAGAGGGAGCCATTGGCAGGTCGGGAAATCCCTGCTGGACGCTTAAAGTTTTATCTTGCGTAAACAATAGTGCTCCGCTGTTTTGGCTGACAGCATCTGTACGAACGCCCTTGGATAAAGCGTAGGATAGATGTTGTTTGCCTTGACAGCGGAGCACGCTATTTTAGGGCTTCAAAAAACTCAATTCATCCAGCAGGACCAAAACCGGCACGCCAGTGCCTCTCCCTTTGACAGACTCCCCCGGCCGGGGGAGGTGGCACGCTAGTGCCAGAAGGGGACAAGGTGTCACCGAAGGTGACGGAGAGGGTTATCGACGCCGATGAATCTTCTTGGTCGGCTTCCGGCGGTTCCATGCGTTGAGCAGCCACCACAGGCCGTAGATGGCGGCGGTGAGCAGACTGAGCACGATGACGACCTTCAGATACAGGCTGTGGAAGAAATCCTGAATTTTGGAGACGGTGAAGAGCAGAGCGTTCTGGTGGACGTCCTGCCCCGCCACGAGGTTGACCACGCCGATCGTCTCACCCGCCAGTTTCAGTTCCACCGTGCCGATGATGTCGCCCTGCTGGATGGGGGCGGCGGCATAGTCGGGCAGGTGGAAGTATTTCTGGGTGACGGTCCCATCGCCCGAAGAGGGGAGCAGGGTCATCATGTTGTCGTCCGGATAGAGCTGTAAGGTGTCGGTGTCGGAGGAGTACCGGACGGGGATCTCCGCCAGCGCCTGATCGGTGTCGAGGGCGGCTTGGATGGAGAAGCTGTCGAACACCCAGTCGATGAGCTTGGTCGTCTCGTAGAGGGCGGGACGACGGTTGGAATAGCCGTAATCGTCGCAGGTGTCCGGGCTTTGCATGATGCAGAAGATGTAGGTCGCACCGTTCTTGTTGGCCCACGAGACGTAGCTCTGGTTCCCGTTGTCGTTCTTGTAGGCCATGACGTCGCACATGCCGCCCTGCATGGCGCTGCGGTAGAACTTGCCGCCGCTGGTCTTGTTCAGCGCCACGTTCTGGCTCAGCAGCACAAAGCTTTTGGCGTGTTTTTCCTTGGCAGGCATCGTGAAGGTCGGGGCGCTGGAAATTTCCTTGAAGGCGTCAAAGCTCATCAGGTAGCGCAGGATCAGATACATGTCCACGGCGGTGGTCACATTGCCGCTGTCCAGACCACAGGCATCGGTCCATGTGCTGTTCGTCGTGCCGATGCGCTGGGAAAGGGTGTTCATCTGGCTGACCCACCCGGCGAGGTCCCCGCCCGAAAGCTCATACGCTAACCCCATGGCGGCCTCGTTGGCGTTCCGCATCAGCATGGCGTAAATGGCTTCGCGGTAGGTGAACGTCTCGCCTGAGCGCATGTCGGCGTTGTCGGTGTTGTGGACATAATCCGAGATGGCGAACGGCATCGTAAAGGTGTTGTCGAGCTGGTCCGCGTAGTTGGTCATCACCAGCGCGATGGTCATATATTTCGTCAGCCCCCCGGCAGAGACCTGCTTTTGGCTGTCCTTGTCGTAGACGATGATGTTGGTGTCGGTGTTGACGATGTAGGCGCTCTGGGCCTTGACCTCGTAGACCGGGCTGGGGTCGAACATTGCGCCCGCCGTCAGCGACAGAAAGCTGAACAGGACAGCAAACGACAGAAAGAGTGCAAAAATACGTTTCATGTGGACAATTCCTTCAAAAAGCGATAAAATAGAACGGCCGGAACGCAGAACGCGGCCGGAAATGACAGACAAACGAAGCATTGCGTTCGTACTTTATAATAATAACAGGTTTGCCGTGTGGAGACAAGAGCTTTTGCTGGGGTTTCACACGGCCGGAGGAAATGAATGGTCTATCTGACAGGAGACACCCACGGCGATCTGGACCGCTTTCGGCACGGACGGCTGCGCTGGCTGGGCAAGCGGGATATCGTGGTGGTGCTGGGCGATTTCGGATTCATCTGGGACGGCAGCAAAGAGGAACAGAAAAAGCTGGACTGGCTGCGCAAGCGGCCCTATACGCTGTTGTTTCTGGATGGTTCGCACGAAAATTATGACCTTCTGGCGCAGTATCCCACCGAGGAACTGTTCGGCGGAACCGTGCAGCCGCTGGGCGGAAATGTCTATCATGTCTGCCGCGGCAGCGTGCTGACGCTGGAAGGCAAAACGTATCTCTGCTTTGGCGGGGCCGAAAGTCAGGACCGCGAAGAGCGGGAACCGGGTTTCAACTGGTGGCCGCAGGAGATGCCCTCGGACGAGGAATACGCGGCGTGCGAGCGGAATCTGGAGGAAAACAACTGGCAGGTAGATTATGTGCTGACCCACGACGCGCCAAGCAGATTTCTGGATTTTTCCGCGCTGGCGGTGGGTGAATCGAACCGGCTGCACTTGTTCCTCGATAAAATTCTGCTGAAGCTCCAATATGAAAAATGGTTCTTCGGCTGCTATCACAAGGATGTCCAGCTGTCCACTAAGAGCCGCTGCGTGTTCTGCGACGTCATCCCGATGGGTGACCGGCATGTGAAACGGTAAAATAAGACCCTCTCTGTCAGGACTTCTGCGCTCCCACAGGAGCAGGAAGGACCAAGACAGAGGGGGCTTTTTTGCGTTCAATTCATCGCCCCGGCCTTTTCGAACATCCGCTCGACCTGTGCGGCCAGCAGGGCGTGTTCGGGCGCTTCCAGAAGCGGGTCGCCGGCCAGCAGGGCCAGCGCTTCGCTCTGGGCGGCATGAAGGGTGCGGGTGTCGTTCATCAGGTCGGCGATCTGCAGGGTGGGCAGACCGTGCTGGCGGCTGCCGAAAAAGTCGCCGGGACCGCGTGTTTCAAGGTCGTACTGCGCCACGGCGAAGCCGTCCGAAGTCGAACACAGGAACTTGAGCCGCTTTTGGACGTTCTCGCTGCCGTTGTCGCTGACGAGGAAGCACCAGCTCTCCGCCGCGCCGCGCCCAACGCGGCCGCGCAGCTGATGCAGGGCGCTCAGGCCGTAGCGCTCGGCGTTCTCGATGACCATGACCGTGGCGTTGGGCACGTCCACGCCGACCTCGATGACCGTCGTGGACACCAGCGCGTCCAGCCGTCCGGCCTTGAAGTCGTCCATGACAGCGGCTTTTTCCTTGGGCTTCAGCTTGCCGTGCATCAGGCCGACCCGGCGTTCCGGCAAAAGCGCCTTGGCAATGTCCTCGTAGTAGGTCTTGACGGCATTCAGTCCACCGTCCGGGGTGTCCTCGATGGCGGGACAGACGATATACACCTGACGTCCGGCGTCGATCTCGCGGTCCAGAAACCCGTAGAGGTCGCGCCGTTTTTTGCCGGTGATGCACCGGGTCTTGACCGGCTTGCGTCCCGGCGGAAGCTCGTCCAGAATGGAGATATCGAGGTCGCCGTAGATGAGAAGCCCCAGCGTGCGGGGGATGGGGGTGGCGCTCATGACCAGCAGGTGCGGGTTCTCGGCCTTTTCGGCCAGCAGCCCCCGCTGGCGCACGCCGAAACGGTGCTGCTCGTCCACGACGGCCAGTCCCAGCCGTGCGAACTCCACGCCCTCGCTGAGGATGGCGTGGGTCCCGACCACGAGATCGGCTTCGTCGTTCCGGATGGCGGCGAGGGTCGTGCGGCGCGCGGCGGCTTTCATCCCGCCGGTCAGCAGGGCGACCCGCATCCCGAAGGGGGCCAGCATCCGGTTCAGATTTTCCGCGTGCTGGGATGCCAGAATTTCGGTGGGAGCCAGCAGCGCCGCCTGATAGCCGCTGCGGATACAGGCCCAGATGGCGGCGGCGGCCACCAGCGTTTTGCCGCTGCCCACGTCGCCCTGCAGCAGACGGTTCATGGATCGTTCGCCCGCCATGTCGGCTAAAATTTCGCGGACGGCCCGCCGCTGTGCGCCGGTGGGGGAGAAGGGCAGGGCGTCCCAGAACGGTTTTGGGTCCATCGGCTGCATCGGCGCACCGGTGGAAGCGGACCCGCGGTTCTTCATCCGGCCAATGCCTAACTGCAAAACGAGCAGTTCTTCGTAAATGAGCCGCCGCCGCGCCGCAAAGGCGTCCTCTTCGCTGGCGGGACAGTGGATGGCCCGCACGGCGTCGGCTTTGGAGAGTAACCGGTATTTTTTCAGCATCTCCGGCGGCAGCGGGTCGGGCAGAAGCTCCGCGTGCGGGAGCAGCTGCCGGATGCACTTTGCGATGAGATTGCTGGAAACGCCCTCGGTCTGGGGATAGACGGCCTCGAAGGGGGCCGAGGTGATCTGCGCTTCGGTGCGCACCTGCGGGTTGACCATCTGGCGGCGGAGCATCCCGCCCGTCACGATGCCCTGAAAATAGTACTCCTGCCCAAGTTCCAGCTTCTGCGCCGCATAGGGGTTGTTGAACCATGTGATCTCAAGGCTGGAAACATCATCACCCGCCGTGATCCGCTCCATCCGCCGCCCGCCCGGAAGGATGCGCCCGCCGGGTTTCGCGAATACCTCCGCCTTGACGACGCATTCGGTGTCATTGGGGGCTTCGGCGATGGAGTAAGGCTTTGTAAAATCGATGTATCTGCGCGGATAATGGCACAGAAGGTCGGCGAGGGTCACGATGCCCAGCTTTTCAAAGCGCTCGGCGGTCTTGGGGCCGACGCCTTTGAGATAGCGCACGGGGGTGTCCGGGGTCAGGGTGGTGTGAGATTCGCTGGGCATGGGACGCGCTCCTTTCCGAAAGGGTTTGCTTTATTGTAGCACGGGGCAGGGAAGGATGCAAATAAAACAAAAAATCCCGAACGCTTTCACGTTCGGGAATCTTTTGGAGGTGACGACCAGATTTGAACTGGTGGATGAGGGTTTTGCA
>URVW01000049.1 GCA_900551435.1 uncultured Faecalibacterium sp. | reverse complement strand
GGCGTCCAGCTATCCGGGCGGCGTCTGCGTCGTCATCGGCAGCGAGGGGCAGGGCCTGACCGAAGAGACCATCCTTGCCTGTAACGGTACGGTCCGCATCCCCATGACCGACCGCGTCGAGAGCCTGAATGCGGGCATCGCGGGCAGCATCCTGCTGTGGCATTTCCGGGAGGAGAGCCTGTGAACGGCCCGGACCCCGTCTGGGGTCAGACGAGTTTTTATCCGCTGGAACCAGCCCCGGAACCCCTGTTGTGCTGGCTTTGGCTGGCCGGAACGCTGGGGGCTGGCAGCAGCCACAACGGCAGCGTTTTGGACACGTTCGGCGATGCACAGGAAGCTTGGGAGCAGCGGGGGACCGATGCTTTTCGGCGTGCGGCGGGCGTTCCGGCGGCCCAAAGGGCCGTCCAGCCCGACAACACCCCCGAACACTACCGCGCCTTTGCGCAGCGGTGCGAAAAACGGGACATCCAAATTTTGACCTATGATGACCCGGATTACCCGCTGGCATTTTCCCGTATCCCGGATATGCCGCTGGTGCTTTACTGCACCGGCGACCCGCACTGGCTCAATGCACCGGGGGCCGTGGGCATGGTAGGAAGCCGCAAGCCAACGGACTACGGCCTTCGGGCGGCGGCAAGCATCGGAAGCGGATTGGCCCGGAATGGGGCGGTCATCGTCAGTGGTCTGGCCGATGGGCTGGACAGCGCCGGACACCGCGCCGCTGTGCAGGAACATGCGCCCACCATCGCGGTGATGGGCGTTCCGATCGATAAGACCTACCCCGTCTCGAATCGCGTTTTACGGCGTCAGATCGAAGAAAACGGATGTGCCATCAGTGAGTATCCGCCGGAGAGCGAGACGCCGAAAAAGTTCAGCTTTTTGCAGCGAAACCGTCTCATTGCGGCGCTGTCCAATGCGCTGGTGGTGGTCGAAGCCCGGGAAAAAAGCGGCACGATGTCCACCGTGGCCCATGCGGAGCGATACGGCAAGCCGGTGTTCGCGGTCCCGGGAAACATTGATTCGCCCGGCTCTGTCGGAACAAATGGCCTTTTAAGAGATGGCCGCGCAAAGGCTGTCTGCCGCGCCGAGGATCTGTTCGAAGCGCTGAATCTGCACCCGCCGGTTCAAAATTCGGCAAAGCCAGCAGCTTCATCGATCTCCCGCCCCGCCCCCGCGCCCCTGAGCGAAGTGGAGCGGAAAATTCTGGCCTGTGTCGGGCCGGCGGCAAAAGGGATGGAAGAATTGGGGATGGAGAGCGGTCTGCCGCTCCCGCTGCTGTCCAGCACTCTTATGAAGCTGGAACTGGCCGGACGTGTGACCTGTCTGCCCGGAAAACGGTATATTCTGCGCTGACAGGGCGCACTTTAATTGGAAATACGAGAAGGGCCTTTCCGTCTGCTGTGCAGACCGGTCTTTCTATTCTATATAGGAGTGAAACTATGTCAAAACTGGTGATCGTGGAGTCGCCCGCAAAGGCGAAAACCATCGGCAAATATCTGGGCAAGGACTACGAGGTCACGGCCAGCATGGGCCATATCCGCGACCTGCCCGCCTCCCAGCTGGGCATCGATGTGGAGCACGACTATGCCCCGCAGTACATCAGCATCAAGGGAAAAGAAAAGCTCATCAAAGAGCTGAAGAGCAAGGCCAAGCACTCCGACGGCGTCCTGCTCGCGACCGACCCGGACCGCGAGGGCGAAGCCATCAGCTGGCATCTGGCCAACATTCTGGGATTGGACCCGCACGAGCCGAACCGTGTGACCTTTGACGAGATCACCAAAAAGGGCGTGCAGGAGGGCATGGCTCATCCCCGCGCCATCGACGAGGACCTGTTCAATGCCCAGCAGGCCCGCCGCGTGCTGGACCGTCTGGTGGGCTATAAGCTCAGCCCGTTCCTGTGGCGGAAGGTCCGCCGGGGCCTGTCGGCGGGCCGCGTCCAGAGCGTGGCCGTCCGCCTGATCGACGACCGCGAAAAGGAGATCGAGAACTTCAAGCCCGAAGAATACTGGAACGTCGATGCCACCCTCGGCGTGGGCCACAAGAGCTTTACCGCCCGTCTGGCGTCCGACGACAAGGGCAAGAAGCTTCTGCCCCACACCGAAGCTGAGGCCCGCGCCATCGAAAAGGGTCTGGAAGGGGCCGAGTACACGGTCGGTGAGCTGAAAAAGGGCAAGCGCGCCAAGCAGCCCACGCCGGCGTTCATCACGAGTACCCTGCAGCAGGAAGCGTCCCGCCGTCTGGGCTTTACGGCCACCCGCACCATGCGCGCGGCCCAGACCCTGTACGAAGGCGTGGACATCGCGGGCCACGGCACGCTGGGCCTCATCACCTATATGCGTACCGACAGTCTCCGCATCTCGGACGAAGCCGTTGCCGCCGCCAAAGAGTATATTGCGGATGCCTACGGCGAACAGTATATCTGCCCCTACAAGCGCACTTGGAAGACCAAGAGCGCCACGGCGGCGCAGGACGCCCATGAAGCCATCCGTCCTTCGGTCCCGTCCCTGACCCCCGACGAGGTGGACAAGAGCATCAGCGGCGATACCGCCAAGCTCTACCGCATGATCTGGAGCCGCTTCATGGCCAGCCAGATGGCCGACTGCCAGCAGGACACCGTGTCCGTCACCGTGTATGCGGGCGGCTACCGGTTCAAGGCCAGCGGCTACACCGTCACCTTCGACGGCTTTACGGTCCTGTACGAGGAAGCCACCGACGAGAAGGAAAAGAAGGAAACGAGCCTTCCGCCGCTGGAACAGGGACAGGTGCTCAAGCTGCGGGAGCTGAAGAGTGAGCAGAAGTTCACCCAGCCCCCCGCCCGCTACACCGAAGCTACCCTCATCAAGGCGCTGGAAGAGAACGGCATCGGCCGTCCGTCCACCTATGCGCCCATCATCACGACCATCATCGACCGCGGCTATGTGGAGCGCGACCAGAAAAAGCTGAAGCCCACCCTGCTGGGCCGCGCTGTGGACGGCCTGATGCTCGAGCAGTTCCCCCATATCGTGGACGTGGACTTCTCGGCGGAGATGGAAAAGAACCTCGATAAGATCGAGAGCGGCAAGGCCGACTGGCACAAGACCGTGGACGACTTCTATCAGGGCTTTGCCGCCAGTCTGGAACAGGCCGAGAAGAACATGGAAGGCAAGAAGGTCAAGGTCCCGGACGAGCCGTCCAGCGAGATCTGCGACCTGTGCGGCCGCCCCATGGTCATCAAGGTGGGCAAGTACGGCAAGTTCTTGGCGTGCAGCGGCTTCCCCGAGTGCCGCGGGACCAAGCGTCTGGTCAAGGATACCGGCGGTATCTGCCCCAAGTGCGGCAAAGGCCGGATGCTGGAACGCAAGAGCGCCAAGGGCCGCATCTACTACGGCTGTGAGCGCTATCCCGACTGCGATTTCATGACGTGGGATACCCCGGTCCCCACCAAGTGCGAAAAGTGCGGTTCCACCCTCTTCCGCAAAGGCTCCAAGCTCTACTGCCTGAAAGAGGGCTGCGGCTTCGAGATGCCGGTCCCGAAGAAGGAGTAACCTCTCAGTCTGCTCTGCAGGGCAGGGATCGCAAAACGACAAGACACAACGAAAGAGACATCAACATGGATCATTTGAAAGTTACTGTGCTGGGCGCCGGTCTGGCGGGCTGCGAAGCGGCCCTCTGGCTGGCGGGCAAGGGCGTGCAGGTCACGCTCTACGAGCAGAAGCCCACCCATTTTTCGCCCGCCCACAAGAGCGCGGGCTTTGCCGAGCTGATCTGCTCCAACAGCCTGAAGGCAGAGCGTCTGGATTCCGCGTCCGGTCTGCTCAAAGAGGAGATGCGTCGGATGGGCAGCCAGCTGCTGGACGCCGCCGAGGAAGCCCGCGTGGCCGCCGGCGGTGCGCTGGCCGTGGACCGCGACGCCTTCAGCGCCGCCGTCACCCGCCGGGTGGAGGAGTGCCCGAACATCACCGTCAAGCGGGAGCGGGTGGAGCACATCGATGAGAGCGAACCCATCCTCGTGGCTACCGGTCCGCTGACCGACGGCGCACTGGCCGACGAGATCGGCCGCCTGACCGGCGACGAGCGTCTGCATTTCTATGACGCTGTGGCCCCCATCGTCACGGCGGAGAGCCTCGACTACAACAAAGTGTTTGCGGCGTCCCGCTACGACCGCGGCGAGGCGGATTACCTCAACTGCCCCTTCAACAAGGCGGAGTATGAGGCGTTCCACGCCGCGCTGGCTTCGGCCGAGCGTGCCCCGCTCCACGAGTTCGACGCCGGGGCGGAGCAGGGGGCACAGCCCGACCCCGATGCCCACGGCAAAAAGGCCGATACCGTGACCGTCTACGAGGGCTGTATGCCCATCGAGATCATGGCGGCGCGCGGGGCCGATACCATGCGGTTCGGCCCGCTCCGCCCGGTGGGTCTGGTGGACCCCCGCACCGGCCACCGCCCGTGGGCGAACGTCCAGCTCCGCGCCGAGAACAAGGAGCGGACCCTGTACAACATCGTCGGCTTCCAGACCAACCTGAAATGGGGCGAGCAGAAGCGGGTGTTCAGCATGATCCCGGGCCTTGAGAACGCCGAGTTCGTCCGGTACGGCGTCATGCACCGCAACACGTTTCTGGATGCGCCCCGGGTGCTGAGCACCGGGCTGTATCTCAACGACCACCCCAACGTCTTTTTTGCGGGCCAGATCACCGGCTTCGAGGGCTATATGGAGAGCGCGGCCTGTGGTCTGCTGGCGGCGCGCGGCATCTATTCCCGCCTGACCGGCAGACAGCTGCCCCCGCCCCCGGCGGATACCATGTGCGGTGCGCTGATCCAGTATCTGACCACCGAGAACAAGCACTTCCAGCCCATGGGCGCGAACATGGGCATCCTGCCGCCGCTGCCCGCCGAGAGCCGCCCGCGCGATAAGCGTCTGCGTTACATGGCCGTGGCGGAGCGCGCTGTGGCCAGCTTCCAGCAATGGCTGGATGAAACTTCCCTGTAAACTGAAAACCTCTCAGTCTGCTTCGCAGACAGCTCTCCTGCTAGGAGAGGTGGCATCGCGGAGCGATGACGGAGAGGTTGATGATTCTGGAACATGAAGGGAGAACCAACTATGAAGATCATCGTGGATATGATGGGCGGCGACAACGCCCCTCTGGCTGTGCTGGAAGGCGCAGCGGCCGCTGTCAAGGAGTACGGCGTTCAAGTCATCGGCGTGGGCAATGAGGAGCTGGTCCGCAAGACCGCTTCCGAGCACAGCATCCCGCTGGATGGCATCGAGCTGGTGAACTGCACCGAGACGATCGAGATGTGCGACGAGCCGGCCAAGGCCATCCGCTCCAAGAAGGATTCCTCCATCGTGGTGGGCCTGAACCTGCTCAAAGAGGGCAAGGGCGATGCCTTTGTCTCGGCGGGCAGCACGGGCGCGCTCCATGTGGGCGCGAGCCTGATCGTCCGCACCCTGCGCGGGGTCAAGCGTCCGGCGCTGGCCACCATGGTCCCCGCCAAGAAACAGGCCTATCTGCTGCTGGATTGCGGCGCGAACGTCGAGTGCCGCCCCGAGATGCTGGCCGCGTTCGCCGTCATGGGCAGCTGCTATGTGAACAAGGTCGAGGGCCGCACCTCGCCTTCCGTGGCGCTGGCCAACAACGGCGCGGAAGAGTCGAAGGGCACGCCGGTGCTCAAGGAAGCCCATCAGCTGCTCAAGACCACTCCGGGCATCCGGTTCGTGGGCAACATCGAGCCGCGCGACGTGCCCAACGGCGAAGTGGATGTCGTGGTCTGCGACGGCTTTACCGGCAACGTCATCCTCAAGCTGACCGAGGGCGTGGCAAAAATGCTGCTGGGGATGCTCAAGGAGATGTTCCTCAAGAACCTCGGTGGCAAACTGGCCTATCTGCTGCTCAAGAGCGGCGTGTCCGACCTCAAGCACCAGATGGACAGCGAAGAATACGGCGGCGCACCCTTCCTCGGGGCCAAGCAGCCGGTCATCAAGGCCCACGGCTCCTCCAAGGCCAAGGGCATCAAGAACGCCATCCGTCAGGCAAAGATCTGCGTGGAGAACGACCTGTGCGGGACCATGCAGACTGCGCTGGATGAGCTGAACGCATCCTCTCCGTCGGCCTGACGGCAAAACGGTTTTGAGTTCTGAAATTGCGATGTAACAAAGCGATCACATAAGGAGAGATCAATTTATGAGTCATCAACTCGAAACGATCATTGGCTACAAATTCAAGAACCCCAAGCTGCTGGAAACGGCCCTGACCCACACCAGCTACGCCAATGAGAGCCGCACCCCGGTGCAGCACAACGAGCGGCTGGAATTTCTGGGCGACAGCGTGCTGCAGATCGTCTCGGCAGACTATCTGTTCCACGCCTATGCCGACCGCCCCGAAGGCGACCTGACCCGCATCCGGTCCAGTCTCGTCAGCGAGGGGGCCTTGTTCCAGTTCGCGCAGGAGATCAATCTGGGCGAGTATCTGCGTCTGGGCCGCGGCGAAGAGCGCTGCGGCGGACGCACCCGCCCCAGCGTCGTTTCGGATGCCTTTGAAGCCGTCATCGCGGCGCTGTATCTGGACGGCGGCATGGATGTGGCCCGCAGCTTCATCCTGCCCTTCATCACCGAGGGCAAGCACGCCGAGGCCGACTACAAGACCCGTCTGCAGGAGATCGTCCAGCAGAACCCCGAAGAAAAGCTCAGCTATGTGGTCGAGCAGGAGTCCGGCCCCGACCACGACAAGCACTTCGTCGTGGCCGTGCGGTTCAACTCCGACAAGGTGGCACGCGGCGAGGGCCGCAGCAAAAAGATGGCCGAGCAGCACGCCGCCCGCGAAGCGCTCAAGCTGCTGGGCGTCTTGAAGGAAAAGTAATCGATGGTATTCAAAGAGCTGGAGATCCAGGGCTTCAAGAGCTTCCCCGATAAAGTGAAAATTCGGTTCGACGAGGGCGTCACCGCCGTGGTCGGGCCGAACGGGTCGGGCAAATCGAACCTGTCGGATGCGGTGCGGTGGGTGCTGGGCGAAACGAGCGCCCGCCAGCTCCGCGCGGCCGGAAAGATGGAGGATGTCATCTTCGGCGGGACCCAGCGCCGGGGGGCCATGGGCTTTGCGCAGGTGCGCCTGACGCTGGACAACCACGCCCACACCCTCGACCTCGACGCCGACGAAGCCGTGATCGGGCGGAAATACTACCGCTCGGGCGAGAGCGAATACAGCATCAACGGGCAGGTCTGCCGCCTGAAAGACGTCTACGAGCTGCTGCTCGACACCGGCATCGGCCGCGATGGCTATTCGGTCATCGGGCAGGGGCGCATCGCGGAGATCGTCGCGGCCAAGAGCAGCGAGCGGCGGGAGATTTTTGAGGAAGCGTGCGGCATCGCCAAGTACCGCTACCGCAAAAACGAAGCCGAACGCCGGTTGTCCGCCGCGTCGGAGAACCTCGAGCGTCTGCGGGACATTCTGGGCGAACTGGAAGTCCGGGTCGGCCCGCTGGAAAAAGAAAGTGAAAAGGCCCAGCGCTTCCTTGCCCTGCGCGAGGAGCGCAAAACGCTGGAAGTCACCCTCTGGATCGACGATGTCCACCGCGCCAAGGAGGCCGTCCGCCGTCAGGTGCGCGATTACGAGACGGCACAGGCCGACTATGAGCGGTTCGACCGGGAAACGAAGGCCGCTGAGAGCGAGGCTGAGGAGATCCGGATGCAGGCACAGCAGCTGACCATTGCGGTCGAGCGCCTGAATGGGGATATCCGCAGCATCACCGAGCAGATCAGCGGCAGCGAGAGCCGGATCGCCGTGCTGGAAAACGACATCGCCCGCAACGACGAGAGCGCCGCAGACCTGCGGCAGGAGATCGCCGCCGGCGAGCAGGACCGCACCGAAGCCGCCGCCGCGCTGGAACGCCACCGCGCCGTGGCAAAAGAGATGGAAGCCGCAGGGCAGCAGCTGGCCGCAGAGCTGACAAGGCTGAACGCGGCGCTGGAACAGCTGACCCGCGACAGCGACCAGAGCGGCGCACGCCGGGACGTCCTGCGGGCCGAAGCGGCGCGGCTGACCGCCCAGCGCACCGAAGCGCAGGTGGCAAAAGCCGCCGCCGAAGCCGCCGCTGAAACGGCCAAGGCCCGCTTGCCCGCGCTGGAAGAAGCCGCCGAAGGGCTGACTGCCCAACGGGACGACACCAAGCAGGACCTCGAGGACACCGTCCGCTACCGTGCCCTGCTGGCTGAGAACGAAACGCAGCTGGAAAACGTCCGCGCGGGCTTGGAGCTGAAACTGAAGAGCCGCCGCACCGCGCTGGAAGAAGCCGACGACGCCAAACAGCGCCTCGATCGGGAGCTGGACGCGGCCCGTCAGCGGCTGTCCGTCCTGCGGGAGCTGGAAAAGAACATGGACGGTTACCAGAACTCGGTCAAGACCGTCATGCGGGCGGCGTCGGCGCGCCGTCTGCGGGGCATCATCGGGCCGGTGTCGTCCATCTTAGAGGTGGAACCCGGCACGGAGACCGCCATCGAAACAGCCCTCGGTGGAGCCTTGCAGAACATCGTGGTGGAGAGCGAAGCCGCCGCCAAAGCGGGCATCGCCCTGCTCCGCAGCGAGAATGCGGGCCGCGCCACCTTCCTGCCGCTGGACACGGTCCAGCCGGGAGTGTTCCGGGGCCGTCTGTCCGGCTCGGCGCGGCTGGCGTCGAGTCTGGTCCGGGCCGATGCCCGCTATGCCAACATCGTGTCCAACCTGCTGGGGCGGATCGTCGTGGTGGACGACATCAACGAAGCGTCCCGCACCGCGCGGGAGCTGGGTTATCACAACAAGGTCGTCACGCTGGATGGTCAGGTCATCAACGCGGGCGGCAGCTTTACGGGCGGCAGCGTCCAGCGCTCGGCGGGCCTGTTCACCCGCAGGCAGGAACTGGAAGAACTGCGGCGCAGAGCCGTCAAGCTGCAGAAAGACTGCCTTGCCGCGCAGGAAAAGACCGACCAGTGCAAGGCGCAGATGGATGCCGTTTCGGCGGAACTGACCGCCGCGAACAGCGAGCAGATCACCGCCGCGAACGACCGTGTCCGCGCCGAAGCCGAACAGAAACGGCTGGAATCCATCGTGGAGCAGACCGAAGCGGCCCTTGCCGCGCGGCAGAAGGAGCTGGACGCCCTCAAGGCCCAGCTGGCCGAGAGCCGTGCCAAGGCATCGGACGCCGAAGCGCAGGAAGCGGACCTGACCGCGCAGATCGCGGAAGTCTCCGCAGAGCTGGACCGTCTGGCCGAGGGCGGCGACGCCGTTCTGGCCCGTCAGAAAGAACTGAACGACCAGCTGGGCGCGAAGCGTCTGGAACAGCTGGCACGCCAGAAGGACTACGAGCTGGCACAGGCGCAGATGACCGCGCTCGAACAGCGCACCAAGGACGCCGCCAGCCGCCGGACCGTGCTGGAAGAGAACCTGTCCGCGCTGGCCCAGCGCAGCGAAGCGTGCCGGGAGGAAATTGAAGCCATCCGGAAAGCAAAAACCGAAAGCGCGGACCAGATCGCGGCCAAGGAAGCGGCCATCCGCAGGGCCACCGACGAGCGCCTGACCCGCCAACAGGCGGAGACGGAAGCGCTGGCCAAGGCCCGCACCGCCGCCGACAGCCGCGAGGAGATGGGCCGCGAGATGGCCCGCTTGGCCGAGCGGAAAGCCGCCGCCGAGAGCGAGTTCGACGCCACCGCCGCCAAGCTCTGGGATGAATACCAGCTGACCGTCTCCCAAGCCGAGGAGATGGCCGTGGAGTTCGACAGTCTTCCCGCCCTGCGGGCCAAGGTGGCCGAGGTGCGGGGGAACATCCGCGCCTTGGGCAGCGTCAATGTGGGGGCCATCGAGGAATACAAAGAGGTCAAGGCCCGCTATGACGCGCTGAGCGTGCAGGTGGCCGACGTCGAGGACAGCAAAAACGAGCTGACCCGGATGATCGCGAACCTGTCCGGCCAGATGAAGGAGATCTTTACGGACAGCTTCCGCGCCATCAACGAAAACTTTGGCCGCATCTTTGCCGAGCTGTTCGGCGGCGGTGAAGCCAGTCTGCTGCTGGAAGATGAAAGCGATGTTTTGTCCTGCGGTATTGGCATCCGGGTGGCCCCGCCGGGAAAGGTCATCAAGAATCTGGAAGCCCTTTCGGGCGGTGAACAGGCGCTGGTGGCCATCAGCATCTATTTTGCGATCTTGGCCGTCAACCCGGCCCCGTTCTGCATTCTGGACGAGATCGAAGCCGCGCTCGACGATGCCAATGTCGGGCGGTTCGCACAGTATCTGCGCCGGGTCAGCCAAAAGACGCAGTTCATCGTCATCACCCACCGGCGCGGTACGATGGAAGCCGCCAATGTCCTGTACGGCGTCACCATGCAGGAGGACGGCGTGTCGAAACTTTTGAAGCTGGACCTCGAACAGGTTGACGCGACGCTGGTTTCGTAGGTATAATGAGACTATAAAAAACAAGAGGGAGGCCGCACATGGGACTCTTTGGATTTGGTAAAAAAGAAAAAGACAAGATGAAGGATGGTCTGGAAAAGACCCGCACGGGCTTTTGGGGGAACATCCTGAACACGCTGACCGGCAGCAAGATCGACGACGACCTCTACGATGAGCTGGAAGAACAGCTCATTCTGGCCGACGTCGGCGGCGAAGTGGCCATCAAACTGGTGGACAAGCTCCGCGACCGCGTGAACGAAAAAGGACTCAAGACCGGCGAACAGGCGGGCGACGAACTGCGCGAGCTGATCGCGGACGAGATGCGCCCCGAAGCCGAGATGCAGCTGGACGGCCATCCGGCGGTCATTCTGGTCATCGGCGTCAACGGCGTGGGCAAGACCACGAGCATCGCCAAG
This sequence comes from uncultured Faecalibacterium sp., assembly GCA_900551435.1. GTDB lineage: Bacteria > Bacillota > Clostridia > Oscillospirales > Ruminococcaceae > Faecalibacterium. The sequence continues at coordinate 6,569 of URVW01000049.1, read as the reverse complement.
CTGGCCGACTACTACACCCGTCAGGGCCGTAAAGTCATGCTGGCGGCGGGCGACACCTTCCGCGCCGCGGCCAGCGAGCAGCTGGAGATCTGGGCCGGACGCGCCGGGGTCCCGCTGGTCAAGGCGGGCGAGGGCGCAGACCCGGCGGCCGTCATTTTTGACACCGTCAAGTCGGCCACGGCACGCGGCTATGACATGGTCATCGCCGACACCGCCGGCCGTCTGCACAACAAGTCGAACCTGATGGGCGAGCTGGCAAAGATCAGCCGCAGCGTCAAGAAGGCGGCTCCGGAAGCCAGCTTGGAGACCTTGCTGGTGCTGGACGCCATCACGGGCCAGAACGCCATTAGTCAGGCCAAGGAATTCTGCAAGGCGGCCAACGCCACCGGCATCATCCTGACCAAGCTGGACGGCACGGCCAAGGGCGGCTGTGTCGTGGCGGTCAAGCAGCGGCTGGGTCTGCCGGTGCGGTTCATCGGCGTGGGCGAGGGCATCGATGACCTCATCCCCTTCACCCCGGAAGGCTTTGTGGAGGAGCTGATCCCCCGCACGGGCTGGAAACATTAACCGATAGAAAGGAAACAGCCACATGAAGATTTGTGCAGCGACCGGCAACGCCGGAAAGCTTCGCGAACTGCGCCGCATTCTGGAAGCGCAGGGCCACGAGGTGGTCAGCCAGAAAGAACTGGGCATCACCATCGAGCCGGACGAGACGGGCACGACCTTTGAGGAAAATGCCCTCATCAAGGCCGAGACGATCTGCAAGGCCAGCGGTCTGCCCACTATCGCCGACGATTCCGGCCTGTGCGTGGACGCGCTGAACGGCGCACCCGGCGTCTACAGCGCCCGCTACTGCGGCCATCACGGCGACGACGAAGCCAACAACGACAAGCTGCTGGCGAATATGAAAGACATCCCGGCGGACCAGCGCGGCGCGAAGTTCGTGGCGGCGGTCTGCTTCATCCTGCCCACCGGCCAGCATCTGACCTGCGTGGGCGAGTGCCCGGGAAAGGTCGCTTTCGAGCGGCTGGCGGGCGATTACGGCTTCGGCTACGACCCGCTGTTCATCCCCGACGAGTGCGGCGTGGGCAAGACGGGCAAGCGCCCCAATACCGAGGGCCGCAGCTATGCCCAGCTGACCCCCGACGAAAAGGACGCCATCAGCCACCGCGGCAACGCGCTGGCCAAGATGGAACAAAAACTGCCGGAGTTTTTGGCTCAGTAAACATCTGCAAGGCGGGCCATCGGGGAGCTTTCTCCTCGGACGCGGGCCGGGCCATTCCATAGCCCGCCCTATTGCCTTCGGCAACAGGGTCCCACCCTCCGGACGGTCCTCGGAGAAACTCCCCGCCGTCCCGTGGGAAAGCGGCTGCTTCCCGCTGCGGCTCTCCCCGTGAAAAGGCATTTGGAGCAGTCCGCAGACTGCGACAAATGCAGTTGATTCAAATAAAATTTCCGCTGAATATGGCCAGAGCGAATGCGGAGGCCATTTCCAATCATAAACCCTGAATATAAAGGAGAAAACTTATGCTGACGAGCAAACAGCGCGCCATTCTGCGCGGCAAAGCAAACACCATGGACCCCGTTTTTCAGGTGGGCAAGGGTGAGATCGACGAGACCATGATCCAGGGCGTGAAGGACTGCCTCGACGCCCGCGAACTGATCAAGGTCAAGGTGCTGGACAACAGCATGTACAATGCCCGTGAGGCTTCCGTTCTGCTGGCCGAGGCCACCGGCGCCGACTGCGTGCAGGTCATCGGCTCCAAGTTCGTGCTCTATCTCCAGAAGAAAAAGGACAGCGCCTACGCTGACCTGCTGAAGTGAAGATCCTGCTGTACGGCGGCAGCTTCGACCCGCCCCACAACGGCCACATGAACAACCTGCGGGCCGCTGCCGCGCGGGTCCGGCCGGACCAGATCGTGGTCATGCCCGCCGGGGTGTCCCCGTTCAAGCAGTCCACAGCGGTGTCCGGTGCGCTTCGGATGGAGATGTGCGGGTGCTTTTCGGCGCTGGCCGAGCGCGGGGAGGTCCCTGCGGTGACGGTCAGCGGCTGGGAGGTCGAACAGGCCGCCGCCGGAAAACGGAACTACACCGTCCTCACGCTGGAAATGCTGGCGGCGGAACATCCGGGCGCAGAGCTGTATCTCGCCATCGGCAGCGATATGCTGCTGAGCTTCGACCGCTGGTATCGCTGGCAGGATATCCTGCGCTTGGCCCATCTGGTCGTGACCAGCCGGAACGTCGGCGACGACCCGGAGCTTCACGCCAAGGCAAAGCAGCTGGACCCCACCGGGGCGCGCATCCTGTTCGCGCCGGTGGATGCTCTGCCCATGGCCAGCAGCGCTCTGCGCGCCCGCCTTGCCGCAGGGGAAACATGTGAAATTGAGCTTCCGGAGTCGGTCCGTCGCATCATCCGGCGGGAACGGCTCTACCGGGAGATCAAAGGAGATGGAATGGACCATGAACCAGAAAGAAGCAAAGGAGCTTGTGCGCCGCCGACTGAGTGACAAGCGCTATGAGCACACCCTGAACGTGAAAAAAATGGCGGTCAAGCTGGCAAAGCGCTACGGCGTGGACGAGGACAAGGCCGCGCTGGCCGCGCTGCTCCACGACTCCGCTAAGGAGATCTCGAAGGATGAGATGCGCGCCATCATGTGCGCCCATCCGGAATATGCCGAGGGCGGGGAAGAGCGCCCCACCCCGGTCTGGCACGGCATCTGCGCCGCCATCCTCGCCCGCACCGAATGGGGCGTCACCGACGAAGCCATCCTCTCGGCCATCGCGTGCCATACGGCGGGCAAGCCGGGGATGTCCAAGCTGGACAAGATCGTGTATCTGGCCGACATGTCCAGCAAGGAGCGCGACTGGCCCGGGGTCAACAAACTGCGCAAGCTGGAACTGAAGGACCTCGACGCCGCCATGCTGATGGCCCTGAAGCAGACGAACTGCTTCGTGCTCTCGCAGGGCAAGCCGCTGGACCCCATGTCCAAGGCTGCCTACGACGATATCCGGGCGCAGGTCGAAGCCCGCGAAGCAGCCGGTTAAAATTCGTTCCATCAGCCGGAAACGAAAACCGATTGCAGATTGTGGGGAAGGATGCTATACTAAAGGGTATCATGAATGTGGAACGTCCCCGAATGAAAAAGCTGGAGGAAACGAAGGAATGAGTCAAGCCCCGCGCCGTATCAATACAGACCGTTCGCTGAACCGCCCCACGGAGCAGCGTCCGACCGAGGCTCCGGCCTCTCATCAGGCTCCCCTGAAGGGCCAGCCGGATTTCTTTCAGGAAGAGACGCCGGCCCCGCAGCCCAAGCCCCGCCCTGCTGCCGGAAACGGCGGCGGGACCGGCGGGAATCCGCCCCGCGGAGGAGCACACGCGGCCCCCAGCGAGCCGCCCCGCCGCCGCAACGCCAAAAAGCGGAAAAAGACCCCCATGTGGCTCCCGCTGGCCGTGACGCTGGCGGTGGTGGCCGTCATTTCGGGCGTGGTGGTCTATGCCGTCAGCATGGTGAACAAGGTGGAAGAGAACATCAAGCCGGAAGAAAACGCCGCGTCGCTGATCGAAGAGATCCAGACGCTGGAAGAGTACAAGGGCGATGTGGTGAACATCCTCGTCTGCGGCATCGACTATGAGGAAGGCCGCGGCTACTCCTCCGACGGCACGAACGACGGCATGACGGACATGATCCTCTACTGCCAGTTCGACATCAAGGGCGGCGCGCTGCGGATGCTGCAGATCCCGCGCAACTCCCTTGTCACCACCAAGAGCAAAAAGGTCACCCTGTCCAACGGCAAGACCTACGCCGCCAACAACTACCAGATCAACTCGGTGGCGCTGTCCAACGGCGGCAATGTGGCGGCGCTGGCTGAGGTCATCTACGACCAGTACAAGCTGCCCATCGACTACTATGTGACCATCGACATGCAGGCGCTGGTGGAAATGGTGGATAACTTCGGCGGCATCGAAGTCTATATCCCCCACGACATGTCCTTTGCGGGCAGCGCCCTGAAGCAGGGCTACCGCAATCTGGACGGCGCTTCGGCGGAATTTTTCGTCCGCTGCCGCCACGGTCAGGGCTACTCCAACTCCGATATCGACCGCCTGAACATGCAGCGCTATTTCTACGCCGGCCTGTTCAAGCGGGTGCGCAGCATGGGCATCACCGATGTGCTCAACCAGCTGCCGCTGGTCTTCAACAACTATATCCACACCGACATGGACCTGACCACCATCGCCAAGATGCTGGTGTCCTTCACCCGCATCGACAGCGCCAACATCATGCTGGCGCAGACGCCGGTGTTCATGGGCGTGCCCAATGTCGGCTCGACCGAAAGTTTTGACGGCTATTCCTGCGTGGTCCCGGATGCGGGCTCCATCGCAGAGCTGCTCAACACCTATTTCCGTAATTACACCGGCCCGGTCAGCGCCGAGGAGATGAACCTTGTGACCAACGACTGGCCGCACGGAACGGCTTCCACCAGCGCGAACGTCCAGTTCGTGGGCCAGCTCGACAAGGAATCGGATGACGCCATCCTCGGCGGCGACACCGACGTTGCGGGCGCCACCACGACCGACGGACAGGCCGCCGGAGCCGGACAGTAACTTCCCAAACACAACAGATAGGAGATATCAGATGGACAAGAACATCGACAGCAAGGCTCTCGCCATTGAGATCGCACAGATCCTTGATAAGAAAAAAGCGCAGGACGTCCGGGTGCTCAAGGTCGAGAGCCTGACCGTCCTGACCGATTACTTCGTCATCGCCTCCGGCACGTCCACCACGCAGGTGGGCTCTCTGGCCGACGAGGTGGAATTTGAGCTGTCCCAGAAGGGCATCGAGCCGTACAGCACCGAGGGCTTCGATTCCAAGAACTGGGTCCTGCTGGACTACTCGAATGTCATCGTGCATGTGTTCGTGCCCAACACCCGCACCTACTACGATCTGGAGCACCTGTGGGCCGACGGCGAGCCGATCGACATCTCGGAGTACCTGACCCCGGATAACAGTCTGTAACGGAAAACAGCTTGGTGAAATGCAGGTGCATTTGGATAGAACCTCTCCGTCATCGCTGGCGCGATGCCACCTCCCCTGATAGGGGAGGCTTTGGCAGTTCCTGTCAGGTTTCCGGTTTCGCCAGAGGCTCTCCTGCTAGGAGAGCTGTCGAGCGAATGCGAGACTGAGAGGTTGCAGAGAAGAAGAGCCTGAGAGATACCGAGTTTGTCATAAAAGCTAAATCCTTGGTAGTGAAGAAAAGTCTGGAGCTGATTACAACAATGAAGTATGATTACAAGGCCGTTGAGGCCAAGTGGCAGAAGGTGTGGGAGGACGAAAAGACCTTCCATGTCGAGATCGACCACAACAAACCCAAGTTCTACGCCCTCGTCGAGTTCCCGTATCCTTCGGGCGCAGGTCTGCACGTCGGCCATCCCCGCAGCTATACTGCGCTGGATGTCGTCAGCCGCAAGCGCCGCCAGAACGGCTACAACGTGCTGTACCCCATGGGCTGGGATGCGTTCGGTCTGCCCACCGAGAACTTCGCCATGAAGAACCACATCCACCCGGCCATCGTCACCAAGAAGAACGTGGACCACTTCCGTGAGCAGCTCAAGGCTCTGGGCTTCTCCTTCGACTGGGACCGCGAGATCAACACCACCGATCCCGAATACTACAAGTGGACCCAGTGGATCTTCCTGCAGCTGTACAAGCACGGTCTGGCCTACAAGAAGGAAATGAACGTCAACTGGTGCACCGGCTGCAAGTGCGTTCTGGCCAACGAGGAAGTCGTCAACGGCGTCTGCGAGCGCTGCGGCAGCGAGGTCGTCCACCGCGTCAAGAGCCAGTGGATGCTGAAGATCACCGCCTACGCTGATAAGCTCATCGACGGTCTGGACGGTCTGGATTACATCGAGCGCGTTGCCACCCAGCAGAAGAACTGGATCGGCCGCAGCCACGGCGCAGAAGTCAACTTCGGCACGACCGCAGGGGACACCCTGACCGTTTACACCACCCGCTGCGACACCCTGTTCGGCGCGACCTACATGGTCGTTTCGCCCGAGCACGCCATGGTCAAACAGTGGCTGGAGAACGGCACGATCCAGAATGTGGATGCCGTCAAGGCGTATCAGGCCGAAGCTGCCCGCAAGAGCGACTTCGAGCGCAGCGAGCTGAACAAGGAAAAGACCGGCGTGAAGCTGGAAGGCGTCATGGGCATCAACCCGGTCAACGACAAGGAGATCCCCATCTTCATCTCCGACTACGTTCTGTCTACCTACGGCACGGGCGCCATCATGGCCGTTCCTGCCCACGATACCCGCGACTGGGAGTTCGCCAAGAAGTTCGGTCTGCCCATCATCGAGGTCGTCAAGGGCAACACTCCGTCCAACCTCGACGAAGCAGCCTTCACCGATGTCGCTACCGGCACGCTGGTCAACTCCGGCTTCCTCGACGGCCTGTCCGTCACCGACGCCAAGAAAAAGATGATCGAGTGGCTGGAAGGCAACGGCAAGGGCAAGGATAAGGTCAACTACAAGCTGCGCGACTGGGTGTTCAGCCGTCAGCGTTACTGGG
>URVW01000048.1 GCA_900551435.1 uncultured Faecalibacterium sp. | reverse complement strand
GCTGCCGATGCTGGCATTGCGCTGGCGGCAAGTGTTTACCTGCTGCTGGGCAAAGAAAAACTGCGCCGCAGCGCCACACTCTGCCTGCGGGCCGCGCTGCCGCCGCAGACGGTGGGGCAGCTGCTTTCGGTGCTGCGGCTGGCGGACCGCACGTTCAGCGGGTACATCGGCGGGCAGCTAGTCGACGCGCTGCTGGTGGGGGCTGAAACCTTTGCCCTAATGCTGCTTTTGCGGCTGGACTACGCACCGCTGATTGCCGTGATGGTGGGCATGACAAACATTGTACCGGTGCTTGGGCCGTTTTTAGGCGCGGTGCCGGGTGCGCTGCTGCTGTTGCTGGAATCACCGCTGCAGGCGGCGGAGTTCCTCATCGTTATTGTGGTTGTGCAGCAGATCGACGGCAATTTTATTGCGCCGCGCATTCTGGGCGGGGCCACGGGCCTGTCCGGGCTGGGGGTGCTGCTGGCTATTGTCGTAGGCGGCGAGCTGTTCGGCATCCCGGGCATGGTGGCCGGTGTACCTACGTTGGCCGTGCTGGCGGCGCTGGCGCGGCAGGCTGTCGGGGCCGGGCTGACCGCGCGCGGCCTGCCGGATGAAATGCCGCCCGACGCGCAGGAAAAAACTGTACCAAAAAAGGCAAAAAATTAACAACTTGTCTCTTGCGCCGCGCCCCGCTTGCAAGTACAATAAAAAGAATGAAGGCAACTGGGCACATAAGGAGAGACAAGGAAACATGAGCGGAAAACATTTTATCGACAAAAGGCCCGAAAGTATTTTAGACTGGACGGCCATCGTCTGCGCAGGCATTGCATTTTACCTGCTGCTGAATAATCTTGGGTATTTTCTGGGCGGGTTCGGCGCACTGATGGGCATTTTATCGCCGTTCTTCGGTGGTATCGTCATCGCGTATATTCTGGATCCGATGGTGCGTTTTTTCCACGCCAAGCTGTTGAAATACTCCAAACGCTGGCGGTGGGTAGCCATTTTGCTGGCATACCTGGTGGCGATCCTGTTGATCGTGCTGCTGGCCTGGCTGGTCATCCCGCAGATCATCAGCAGCATTATGACGCTGTTTAACAATGTGCCGCAGTATATCAACGGCATACAGGATATGCTGCTTTTCGTCCAGGGCCATTACGGTGTCAATCTGGACAAAGCCATCCAGGCGTTGGATGATTCTGAGACGATGCTGAACGAGGTGTACGCCCTGGGCAAGAGCGCCCTTCCGCAGATCATGTCCACAATGAGCAATGTAGCGGGCAACTTTGTCAGCGTCTTTACCTCCATCGCATCCAGCATTTACATGTTGGCGGACAAGGACCACCTGCTGCACCAACTGCGCACCGTGGCCCACGCACTGCTGCCCCACCGTGCGGCCGAGCAGACACTGCGCATTTGCCACTATGCCAACGATAACTTCACCGGTTTCTTCATCGGCAAGATCATCGACTCGGCCATCATCGGCGTCATCACCTTTATCTGCATGACGGTGCTGCGGCTGGATTTTGCCGTGCTGATCAGCGTGTTTATCGGCATTACCAACATCATCCCGGTGTTTGGACCGTTCATCGGCGCGGTGCCCAGCATCTTTATCCTGCTGCTGGTCAATCCCATCCAGGCGCTGATCTTCTGCCTGCTGATTTTGATTATCCAGCAGTTTGACGGCAACTTCATCGGGCCGAAGATTTTGGGCCAGTCCATCGGCATCTCGGCGTTGTGGGTGCTGTTCTCCATCGTCGTGGGCGGCGATCTGCTCGGCATCCCGGGCATGGTCATTGGCGTGCCGGTGTTCGCCACCCTGTACGGCTTGGCACAGGAGTTCATCCACGCCATGCTGGACCGCCGCGGCATTGATGCTGAGGGGAATAGCGTTACGGATGAAGCGGCAGATAAAGCGAATGTTTTTGAATAATTTTTAGGTTTCTTTGACGGGCGTTGCCACCTTGCGGCAACGCCCTTTTTTATGGGTCACTTCTCTTGCGGGGCACCAACGGGGCGTCGGGGACGCCGCCCCCTACACACTGCCATGTGGTAGCTGTAGGGGCGAGCATTGCTCGCCCGCGGGTTTTTTCGATTGCCGCCAAATTGCACGGGCGAACACTGTTCGCCCCTACGTATTCTTTTCCGCCAGTGCTTTACTATTATTACAATCTTGCGTTATTGCAAAATTATGGTTCACCGTAGGGGCGGATTCCATATCCGCCCGGACAATTTTATGTAATCCGCCAATTGCAAGGAGGGGTCCCCCTCCCTACAAGCCAACACAAATGACAATCATTCCCCCGCAAAAACAAAAAAGCGTAACCTGCGGATACAGGTTACGCTTCAAGCGCAAAATAGCTTATTCAGCCTGGATAGCGCCGGTGGGGCAAACGCCCTCGCAAGCACCGCAATCGACGCAGGAAGCTGCATCGACAACAGCCTTGTCCTCCATGCTGATTGCACCAACGGGGCAGGTGTCAACACATGCACCGCAAGCAACGCACTCGCTGGAAACGGTATGAGCCATCGTGAACTCCTTATCTCCGTGCTGAATGGTATTGTACCCTTACCGGCCCTGCACGGCTGCTCCCCGGTATGGCACACAGCGGGTTTGCTCTGCCTACTGCGTTATACATAGTGTATCACATTGCAAGCCATTTCGCAAGTGCCATATCTTGAATTTTTTCGACGGTAAGCCGCAACTAACCAGCGTTATAGTCCTTTATTCGTCCTCTTTATCGGGGGCCTTGGGGGCGCGTTTTCCGCCCCGCAGGTAGACGCATTCTTCCCGTTTATAGATGCGCGGTGCCAGGATTTCCACGTTGGAGCGAACCTTCAGCGTGCCGGCTACAACGTTCACCTCTATGACCGTTCCCTCGCCGTCCGGCGTGCGCACAACGCTGCCCACCTGCGGCGTGATGGAATTGAGGTACTCGTAGCTCTTTTGTTCATAAGCCAAACAGCACATCAGGCGTCCGCACGCGCCGCTGATCTTGGTGGGGTTCAGCGAAAGGCCCTGCTCCTTGGCCATCTTGATGGAGACAGGCTGGAAATCCTTCAAAAAGCGGGAGCAGCAGAAGGGCTGGCCGCAGATGCCCAAGCCGCCGATCATCTTGCTCTCGTCGCGGACGCCGATCTGGCGCAGCTCGATGCGGGTGTGGAAGATGCCGGCAAGGTCCTTGACCAGTTCGCGGAAGTCCACGCGGCCGTCGGCGGTGAAGTAGAACATGATCTTGGAGCGGTCGAGGGTGTATTCGGCCTCGACCAGCTTCATTTCCAGCCCGTGGCGGGCGATGCACTCCTGACAGGTGTGGTAGGCGCGCTTTTCGTCCTCGCGGTTCTGGCGCATCCGGCGCACATCCACGCTGTCGGCCATCCGGGTGATGGGCTTCAGCGCCTTGGGCACGGCGGCGTCGGTCACTTCCTTGATGCCCTGCACCACCTCGCCGCACTCGACGCCGCGGGCCGTCTCCACGATGACGAAATCGCCGGTCTTGATGTCTGCCCCGGCGGGGTCAAAATAATAGCTTTTTCCGTTTTCCTTAAAACGGACAGAGATCACTTTTTTCATAGCAGTCCTCGTAATATTTCATGAAAGCTCGAAGATTTGAGCCGAAAGAGCCATTCTATCTGTTAGTATAGCATAATTGAAAGGGATTTTCTATGAAAAAGTAAATTCCCCTGCAACAATCCCGGCGGCAGAACCGTATCAACGGTGAAAACTGTCTAAATTTTGTAAAAGAATCTGCGCTGCTCTCTTGCAACCCCCCTTCCCTTGTGTATAATAGGAATCATGGAAGTGTCTCCGATGTTGGGAGACCATCGCCGTGGAGCGCACGGACGAATCGAAGAAACGGTAGGAAAAAATGGAAAAATTCAGTGTCAAAAAACCGTTCACAGTTCTGGTGGCGGTCATCATGGTGCTGATGCTGGGCTTTGTCTCCATCAGAAACATGCAGACCAACCTTCTGCCGGATGTGAGCACGCCGTACCTGATGGTGGTCACGGTCTATCCGGGAGCCAGCCCGGAGCGCGTGGAGAGTGAAGTCTCCGACGTGATGCAGAATGCCCTCGGCACGGTGGCCGGTGTGCAGAAGATCACCGCGACCTCTGCGGAGAACTACAGTCTGCTGCTGATGCAGTTCGCGGAAGAAACGGATATGAACAGCGCCGTGGTCAAGGTCTCCAATAAGGTGGACCAGACGACCGCCAGTCTGCCAAGCAGCTGTCTGACGCCGTCCATCATCGAGTACAGCCTGAACATGAACGCGTTCATGACGGTGGCCGTCAGCCGCGAAGGCAGCGACGTGTATGAGCTGTCGGATTTCGTCAGGGATACGCTGGTCCCCTATGTGGAGCGCAAGGGCGGCGTGTCCAGTGTGTCCACCAACGGTCTGATCGAAAAGATGGTGCAGGTCCAGCTGAATCAGGACAAGATCGACGTCATCAACGAAAAACTGCTGGAAGTCATCGACGCCCAGCTGGCCGATGCCAAGGCCCAGCTGGACAGCGCCGAGGCCCAGATCGAAGAGGGCCGCAAGGAATACAACCGCCAGTTCAACAACTATAATAAGACCGTTTCCAGCGCCGTGATGCAGCAGTTCAGCGGTCAGGTGGCCGATGCGGTCGAGACGGTCCGCAAACAGGCACAGGCCCTGCTGGACAGCGTGAACCAGCTGATCGCGGTGGTGCAGGAGCCGGAAATTCAACAGGCCCTGATCGACGTCCGCGACGGTTTGCAGCGCGTCATGGATAAGTTCGAAGCCACCGGCATGAAGGACATCGATTCCCTCATCGACATCGTGGCCGAACTGCGCGAGATCACCGATAAGCTGACCACCGCCCTGCAGCAGCTGCAGGAGCGTCTGAACGCCGAGACCGGCACGGATGGCAGCACGGCCACCGATCTGGCCGACGACCTGCAGGTGCAGCAGAGCCTGAACACGGTCTATAACACCCTGAATGACGTCATCAAGGCCATGGACGACGTCCCCGGCCTGATGAGCACCTTCTCCGATGCGCTGGGCAGCTATTCGCAGCAGCAGATGGTCGCCTATATGCAGTTCACCGAGGCCCGCGAGATGCTGAACAACTACGAAAAGCAGCTCGAAACGGCCAAGCAGCAGTATGAGGACGCCAAGGAAAAGGCCATGGCCAGCTCGGACGTCTCCAAGATGCTGGACATCGACACGCTGGCGCAGCTCATCTATGCCCAGAACTTCTCCATGCCCGCCGGTTACGTCAAGGACGAAAACAACAAGTCCTGGCTGATGAAGGTCGGCGAGGAGTATGACAGCATCGACGATATCTCCGGCGCACTTCTGCTCCATGTGGACGGCTTCGGCGATGTCCGCCTGTCGGATGTGGCCGATGTCGAGGTCATCGACAACGCAGAGGACAGCTACACCCGCCTGAACGGCGAGCGTGCTGCCGTTCTGAAAATTTATAAGGGTTCCACCTCCAGCGCCAGCGAAGTCTCGAGCAACTGTCTGGCCGCGTTCGACGAGCTGGAAGCCCAGTACGACGGTCTGAATGTGGTCGTCCTGTCCAATCAGGGCAACTACATCACGGTCATCGTCAGCAGCATCCTGAGCAGTATGCTGGTGGGCGCAGCGCTGGCCATCATCGTGCTGGCTCTGTTCCTGCGGGACATCAAGCCCACCCTCGTGGTCGGCTTCAGCATCCCGCTGTCGGTCGTGTTCGCGGTGGTGCTGATGTACTTCACCAACATGGACCTGAACGTCATGACGCTGGCGGGCCTGTCCCTCGGCATCGGTATGCTGGTGGATAACTCCATCGTCGTCATCGAAAATATCTATCGTCTGCGCAGCCGCGGCGTTCCCGCTGCCCGCGCGGCCGTGCAGGGAACCAAACAGGTGGGCATGTCCATCGTGGCTTCCACCCTGACGTCTGTCTGCGTGTTCCTGCCGGTCGTGTTCTCGTCCAGCATCGTCCGCAGTCTGCTGCAGCCCATGTCCCTGTGCATCGGTTACTGCCTGATGGCCTCCCTCATCGTGGCCGTCACGGTGGTCCCGGCGGCGGCTTCCACGGTCCTGAAAAAGGCCGAGCCGAAGCAGCTCAAGTGGTTCGATAAGATCCAGGATAAGTACGCCCAGAGTCTGGAATGGTGTTTCAAGCACCGTGCCCTGCCGCTGGTGGCGGCGGTGGTCCTGCTGGCCTTCTGCGGCTGGAAGGTCCTCTCCATGGGCGTGGAGCTTCTGCCCACCATCACCAGCAATGAGGCCATCGTGACCATCTCCACCGGCAAGGACATCACCAAGGAAGAGTCCTACGCCATCGCCGGAGAGGCCGCCGAGGCCCTGCTCAATGTCGAGCATGTGCAGGAAGTCGGCATCACCACCGACACCCGCGTGGCCGGCATGGATATCGGGCAGCTGGGTCTGCCCAGCACCATCACCGACCTGCTGAGCGCCGCCAACAGCTACGGAACCTATCAGGTCAACGTCATGCTGGACGAGTCGCTGTCCTCGACCGAGATCGAAACGGCCCGCGTGGCACTGGAAAACGCCATGGCGAACATCGAGGGCTGCACGGCCACCGTGGAGATCAGCGGCATGCAGGAGCTGACCAGCCAGCTGGCCAGCGGCCTGTCCGTCAAGGTCTACGGCCCGGATTCCGAGACCATCACCCAGCTGTCGGAAAAGGTCGTGGAGATCGTCAACAGCACCGATGGCTTCGCCAATGCGACCAACGGTCTGGGCAGCGGCGATGCGACCATCAACCTGCAGATCGACCGCGATAAGGTCCGCGCCTACGGCCTGACCGTCGCGCAGGTCTATCAGCAGATCGCGGCCAAGCTGACCACGACCACCACCGCCCAGACGCCGGTGACCGTGGACGGGACCACGATGAGCGTCGAGATCAGCGATGATCTGGACCCCCTGACCAAAGAAAACATGATGGATATGACCTTCGAAACGTCGGTCATGTCCGCAGACGGGACCACCGCGACCGGGACCTGCACGCTGGCGGATATTGCAACGTGGACCACCGGCAGCGCGCCGGATTCCATCACCAGCGAGGACCAGACCCAGTATGTCAGCGTCACCGCCGATACGCTGGATGGCTATAACACCACCGTTCAGGCCCGCGAGCTGCAGAAAAAGCTGAACGATTTCGCGGCATCCAGCGAGATGCCGGACGGCTGCTCCTTCTCGATGGGCGGCGAATCCGAGACGGTCAACTACATGGTCAACGAGATGGTCCAGTGGCTGGGCTTGGCTCTGCCCTTCGTCTATCTCGTCATGGTGGCGCAGTTCCAGAGTCTGCTCTCCCCCTTCATCGTCCTGTTCACCGTGCCGCTGGCCTTCACCGGCGGTCTGCTGGGTCTGCTGGCGACCGGCCAGCAGCTGACCATGATCTCCCTGATGGGCTTTATCGTCCTGATGGGCACGGTCGTCAACAACGGCATCGTCTTTGTGGACTACGCCAACCAGCTGCGCTTGGGCGGCATGGAGCGCCGTGCGGCGCTGATCGCCACCGGCAAGACCCGTATGCGCCCCATCCTGATGACCACCCTGACCACCGTTCTGGCCATGCTCCAGCTGGTGTTCAGCGACGACATGGCGAGCCAGCTGATGAGCGGCATGGCCATCGTCATCATCTGCGGCCTGACCTACGCGACCCTGATGACCCTGTATGTCGTGCCGCTGCTGTATGACCTGCTGTTCAAGAAGCCGCCGTTGAACGTCGATGTCGGCAGCGATGACCTCGACGATATCCCCGACGATGCCGCGGAGTATATCGCCCAGTCGTCCGCTCAGCCGGAGGGCTGATGATAAAAGAAGCCGCGCAATAACAAGAAAAGATTCCGGGACCGGGCGTTTCACAGAACGTGAAACGCCCGGTCTTTTTGCTTGGCTTGGAAAAATCACCAAAAAATATCTCGAAATATTGGTGACTAAACCTAAAAAGATGTCCACACAGAACCGTAGAACTGTGATATAATCATAATTATAAAGGATATGACGGAGAGTGTTTTATCCAAACTATCAAAAAGGAGGCGAAGCCCTATGGCACAGTTTCGCTCCAAGCCCTTTGGCGTGACGAAGAACGGCGAAAAAGTCAATGAGTATATCATGTCGAATCCCGGCGGGCTGGCGGTCAGTGTGCTGAATTACGGCTGCGTGATCAAAAACATTTTTGTCCCCACAAAACAGGGTCCGGTAGACGTCGTGGTGGGCCACGATACGTTCGCGGACTATGAAAACGACTTCAACTCCCCCAGCAGCACCTGCTGCGGTGCGTTCGTGGGCCGGTATGCCAACCGGATCGAGAACGCAGAGTTCAGCATCGGCGGACAGAAATATCAGCTGGAAGCCAACAGTGGCAAGAACCATCTGCACGGGACCTTCCCCAAAAAGCTCTACGACGTGAAAGCCTTCGGCGATACCCTACTGATGGAGACCGAAAGCCCTGCGGGCGAGGATGGTTTCCCGGGAAACCTGAAGATCTCGGTGCGCTATATCCTCACGGAGGACAATGCGCTTCGGATGGATTACCGCGTCTCGTCCGATGCCGATACCATCATCAACCTGACGAACCATACTTATTTCAATCTGGACGGCGGCGGCGACGTGCTGAACCAGAAGCTGCGCATCTATGCGTCCCGCTTCCTCGAGGGCAACAATGAGACGTGCCCCACCGGCAATATCCTGCCGGTCGTCAATACGCCGATGGATTTCCGGGCGGGCAAGATCATCGGCAAAGAGATCGATTCCGGCTACTCCCAGACCACGATGGTGGGCGGCGGCTATGACCACTGTTTCGTCATCGACCGGGGCCGCGGCGCGAGCCAGAGCCTGTGTGCGTGGGCGTCCAGCGATAAGACCGGCATCAGCATGAAAGTCTACACCACCCAGCCGGGGGTCCAGCTCTATACGGGCAACTTCCTGCAGGACTGCCCCACCCCCGGAAAGGGCGGCGTCCCGATGCAGAAATACGGCGGCTTTGCGCTGGAAACGCAGCATTTCCCCTGCAGCCCGTCGCACCCGGAATTTCCCACCACGGTCCTGCGGGCCGGGAAGGTGTTCCGCGCCAATACGACCCTGCGCTTCTTCACCGGCAAACAGTGCGGCAAGCTGTGAGGCTCCCAAAGGGCCGCCGGCAGATCAAAACAAAAGCGGCAGGATTCTGCTGTTCCCCAAAGCGCCTTCCTCAGGAGGGCGCTTTTTTGTTTTCTCTGAATTGCACAAAAGGCCGATTCTCTCCATGTTCGACAAATGAAAAATCTTCGTGAATCAAAAAGTCTAAAAATGACGAGCAACAAAAATCCATCTTCCTAAAATTCCAGATACTTGATTTGCAGCGCAAAACGCGGTATTCTTTAGGCGAACGGAGGGCGCGCCCCTCACAAGCGATTTTGGTGACGAAAGAGAGGTACTTTGCTATGGCAATTTTGGTTTCCGGCGGTGCTGGCTATATCGGCAGCCATACCTGCATCGAGCTGCTGAATGCGGGCTACGATGTCGTGGTGGCTGATAACTACTACAATGCTTCCCCGGTGGTGCTTGACCGCGTCAAGCAGATCACCGGCAAAGATTTCCGCTTCTACAAGGCAGATATGACCAAGCACGAGGATGTGGAGAAGATCTTCACCGAGTGCCAGGATATCGATGCGGTCATCCAGTTTGCAGCCTATAAGGCCGTGGGCGAGAGCGTTTCCAAGCCCATCGAGTACTACTACAACAACCTGAACTGCACGCTGGTCATTCTGGACGTCATGCGCCGTCACAACTGCCACAACTTCGTGTTCAGCTCTTCCGCCACCGTCTACGGTGACCCGGCTTCTGTGCCCATCACCGAGGATTTCCCGGTCGGCCGGACCACCAACCCCTACGGCACGACCAAGGCTTTCACCGAGCAGATCCTCACCGACGTCTGCAAGGCAGACCCCAGCCTGAATGTCGCGCTGCTGCGTTACTTCAACCCCATCGGTGCGCATAAGTCCGGCCTGATCGGCGAGGACCCCAACGGCATCCCCAACAACCTGATGCCCTATATCGCAAAGGTCGCCGTTGGCAAGCTGGAGAAGGTCCACGTCTTTGGCAACGACTATCCCACCCCCGATGGCACGGGCGTGCGTGACTACATCCACGTCGTCGATCTGGCACGCGGCCATGTCTGCGCCATCAAGAAGCTGCAGACCAACTGCGGCCTGTTCATCTGCAACCTTGGCACGGGCCACGGCTACAGCGTTCTGGATGTCATCCACGCCTTCGAAAAGGCCTGCGGCAAGAAGATCCCCTACGTCATCGACCCGCGCCGTCCCGGCGACATCGCCGAGTGCTACGCAGACCCCACCAAGGCTAAGAACGAGCTGGGCTGGGTGGCTGAGTACGGCATCGAGGAGATGTGCGCTGACAGCTGGAACTGGCAGAAGAACAACCCTGATGGCTACCATACGGTGAAGTAAATCGGAATCAGAACCGTGTCCCCTCCGCGTCCTGCTGCGGAGGGGATTTTTATTGCCCTCTGCCTTGACAATGCCAGACAGTTAGCTTATATTAAAACTGTTTCTATAAGCTAACATTCTGTCGAAACAGGAAGGCATTTGCCATGACATTAAAAGAGCTGAAGATCGGCGAAAGCGCCGTCATTGATGCTGTGGGCGGTTCCGGCGCCCTGCGGCAGCATTTTCTGGATATGGGACTCATCCCGGGCGAGCGTGTCACGCTGGTCAAATTTGCGCCCATGGGCGACCCCATGGAGCTGCAGATCCATGGGTACGAACTGACCCTGCGTCTGGATGACGCTGCCCAAATTGCGGTAACGCCCGCAAAACAGGCCCCGGAAGCAGCCCCTGCCAAGCGGGGACCCAAAATGGTGGAGCATCCGGGCCTTGGCGAGGGCGGCCGCTACCACACCAAAAAGGGTGAGCATCCCCTTCCGGAAGGAAAGACCCTGACCTTTGCGCTGGCGGGCAATCAGAACTGCGGCAAGACGACGCTGTTTAACCAGCTGACCGGCTCGAACCAGCATGTGGGCAATTTTCCCGGCGTGACGGTGGACCGGAAAAGCGGCGCGATCAAAGAGCATCCGGAAACGGAAGTGACCGACCTTCCGGGCATCTATTCCATGTCGCCCTATTCCAACGAGGAGATCGTCACCCGTCAGTTCATCATCGGCGAAAAGCCGACCGGCATCATCAACATCGTAGATGCGACCAATATTGAGCGGAACCTCTACCTGACCATGCAGCTGATGGAGCTGGATACGCCGATGGTGCTGGCCCTGAACATGATGGACGAAGTGCGCGGAAACGGCGGGACCATCCGCATCAATCAGATGGAAGCGATGCTGGGCATCCCGGTGATCCCCATCTCGGCGGCCAAGAACGAGGGCGTGGATGAACTGGTGGACCATGCTATCCATGTGGCAAAATATCAGGAGCGTCCGGGCCGGATGGATTTCTGCGGAGAGGATGACCACGGCGGCGCAGTCCACCGCTGCATCCATGGCATCATCCACCTCATCGAGGACCACGCCAAGGCGGCGGGGATTCCGGTGCGCTTTGCGGCCACCAAACTGGTCGAAGGCGACGCCCGCATTGAAGAAGCGCTTCATCTGGACCAGAACGAAAAAGAGATGATCGAGCACATCATTCTGCAGATGGAGCAGGAGCGCGGGCTGGACCGTGCCGCCGCCATTGCGGATATGCGGTTCCATTTCATCCATCAGCTGGTCGATCAGACTGTTGTGAAACCCCATCAGAGCAAAGAGCAGCTTCGCAGCAGCCAGATCGACCGCTTCCTGACCGGAAAATATACGGCCATCCCGGCCTTTGTCGGCATTATGGCGCTGGTGTTCTATCTGACCTTTGGGGTCATCGGTGCGGGGCTGCAGGGGCTTCTGGAGACCGGCATCGAGGGGCTGACGGTCTTCGTGGACGATGCACTGACCCGCTGGAATGTCAACGAAGCGGTGCATTCGCTGGTCATCGACGGCATTTTTACGGGTGTGGGCAGCGTTCTGAGCTTCCTGCCCATCATCGTGACCTTGTTTTTCTTCCTCTCGCTGTTGGAGGATACCGGATACATGGCGCGCGTGGCCTTCGTGATGGATAAGCTGCTCCGCCGCATCGGACTTTCGGGCCGAAGCATCGTGCCCATGCTGATTGGCTTTGGCTGCACCGTCCCGGGCGTGATGGCCAGCCGCACCCTGCCCTCGGAGCGCGACCGAAAAATGACTATCCTGCTCACACCCTTCATGAGCTGTTCGGCAAAACTTCCCATCTACAGCCTGTTTGCGGTGACCTTCTTCCCGGATCATGCGGCGCTGGTCATGGTGGGATTGTATTTTCTGGGCATCGTCGTGGGCATTCTGGCGGCGTTCCTGCTCAAGGGGACGCTCTTCCGCGGGGAGGCGGTCCCGTTCGTCATGGAGCTGCCCAATTACCGTCTGCCGGGACTGAAAAATGTCTGTCAGCTGCTCTGGGAGAAAGCGCGCGATTTTCTGGAACGCGCCTTTACCGTCATTTTTGTGGCGACCATCATCATCTGGTTCCTGCAGAACTTTGACCTTCAGCTCAGCCTGACGGCGGACCCGCAGGACAGCATTCTGGCCTTTGTGGCCAGCGGCATTGCACCGCTGTTCGCTCCGCTGGGCTTTGCAGATTGGCGGGTGTCCACGGCGCTCATCACGGGCTTTATGGCAAAAGAAAGCGTCGTTTCGACCCTGACGATCCTGTATGGTTCTGCGGCGGCGCTGGGCGCTTCGCTTGCCCCGGCGGCAGCGGCTCCCCTGCTGGTGTTCTGTCTGCTGTATACGCCCTGCATCGCGGCTGTGGCCTCCGTCAAGCGGGAGCTGGGCGGAAAATGGGCGGCTGTGATGGTCTTGAATCAATGCACCGTCGCATGGCTTGCGGCGCTTGGGATGCGTCTCATCGCGCTGGCCGTTTTCTGAATGAGATCCCGTATCGTGGAATGCTTCCATGATACGGGATTTTTTGCATTGTACTTGACAAACGGACAACTCTGTGCTAAAATACTTCAAAAATGAATGATTCAAAAAAGAATGAAGGAGATGCACGATGCGCGAACGAAACCCGAGTATCGAGTTTGCCAACAAGACGAATCTGGCCTACGTCCAGCTCTGCAAGCCGCTGTGTCAGGAGCTGGGTCTGCCCCAGACGGCCTTTGATATCCTGATGTTTCTGGGCAACAACCCGTCCTATAAAACGGCCAGCGATATCGTAGAGGTGCGCCATATCAAGGCGAATCTCGTGTCGGTCAATGTGGATAAGCTGGTGCAGGAAGGGCTTTTGGACCGCCGCCCGGTCCCGGAGGACCGCCGCAAAACGGAATTGGTCCTGACCGAGAACGCCCAGCCGATCGTGGAGCGCGGCCGCGCTTTGCAGGAAGCGTTCTTTGACCGTCTGCTGCAGGGCATCGAGGCCGCCCAGCTCAAGGGGTTCTACCAGACCCTCGAGCAGATGGGAAAAAATCTGGACCTGATCTTAGAAGGAGAAGCATAACATGAATGTGTTGTTTACGATCATCGTCACCTTTTTTGCCGGCATGGGCGCGGGCCTTGGGACCGGCTTTGCGGGGATGAGCGCGGCGGCTGTCATCAGCCCGATGCTCATCACTTTCCTCGGTATGGACCCGTATATGGCCGTCGGCATCGCCCTTTCGTCGGACGTGCTGGCCAGCGCGGTGTCGGCCTATACCTACCACAAAAATAAGAATCTGGACGTCAAAAACGGCCTTATCATGATGGTCAGCGTCCTGCTGTTCACGGTGGTGGGCAGTTATCTGGCAAGTCTGCTCCCCTCGGCAACGATGGGAAGCTTCTCGGTGTTCATGACCTTTATGCTGGGCGTCAAGTTCATCGTCCGGCCGGTCATGACCACCAAGGAAGCCATGGAGGGCGTCTCGGCCCAGAAGCGTGCCATCCAGTCCATCGTGTGCGGCATCGTCATCGGCCTCATCTGCGGCTTTGTCGGCGCGGGCGGCGGCATGATGATGCTTCTCATCCTGACCAGCGTGCTGGGCTATGAGCTGAAAACAGCGGTCGGGACCAGCGTGTTCATCATGACCTTTACGGCGCTGACCGGTGCGGTCTCCCATTTTGCCATCGGCGGAATGCCGGACCTGTTCGTGCTGGTGCTCTGCGTGCTCTTTACCCTTCTGTGGGCGCGCATCGCGGCCATGTTCGCCAATAAGGCCGAACCCAAGACCCTCAACCGCGCGACCGGCGTGGTTCTGGTCGTGCTTGGCATCGTCGTCATGGGCTTCAAATTCCTCGCAAAGTAACCCAAAAGCCGCCCGCATTCTCAAGGTCGAATGCGGGCGGCTTTGTTTGTATCGGATCAAGTTTTGTGATATACTGGATGCGCTGCCCTTTCCCATTCTGGCAACAGAAGGGAGGTGAGCTTGATGGAAACGATAATCACCAGTTTCCTTGTGGCCGTCGGAGCAAATGTAGCATCGCATTACATCTGCAAGTGGCTTGATGGTCAGCGCAAGGGTAAGTAAGCACAAAAAGAACCCCCTCGGAGTCGCACCTCTGAGGGGGTTCGCTTTTTGTGGTCTTGATGGAACATCTCAACCAGTTTCCCTGACTTTAGTATATGCGAAATCCGAAAAAAGTCAAGCGATTCGCAAAAAATTCAAAAATCAGCGCTTACTGCTCCTCGATGGTGGAGTGCTCGATGACCCAGTCGGCGGCACGGCGGATGGCCTCATTGCGCTGCATCATCGGGACGTTCACGCTGGCCTTGACCTCTTCGAGGGTCTTTTTGGTGCGGTCAGCGCGCTCCTGCAGGTTCTTGTCGATCTCCTCTTCGGTGGGGACGAGGTTCTCGTTCTGCGCGACCTGCAGCAGAGCCATGCGGGCGCGGGTGTTCTTCTCGGCGGCGGTGTGGACGTTGGCCGTGAAGTTCTCGCGGGTCTGGTGGATCTGGCTCAGATAGCGGTCCAAGCTCATCCGCTGCATCTGAAGCTGCTGCTGGATGTTCTCCATCTCGTGCTGATAGGTGCTCTCGACCAGTACGCTGGGCAGCTCGCCCTCGGCGGCGGCGGCCAGCTGGGTCAGGATCTGGTCCTTGGCGCGGTTCAGAGCGCTGGCGTGCTTGCCGTCGTACAGCTGCTTGCGGACCTGCTCACGGAACTCTTCCATGGTGTCCACCTTGCCGATCTTCTTGGCAAAATCGCTGTTCAGAGCGGGCAGCTGACGGACGCAGACATCGATCAGCTTGATCTTGAACACGACCGGCTTTCCGGCGAGGTCCTTGACGTGATAGCGGGCCGGGAAGGTCACGTTGATCTCAAACTCTTCGCCGCTCTTGTGGCCGAGGATGCCATCCTCGAAGCCGGGGATCATCCGGCCGCTGCCCAGCTGCAGCGTCTGGTTCTGGGCCGTGCCGCCGGCAAATGCCTTGCCGTCCAGCAGACCTTCGTAGTCGATGTGAACGATGTTGCCCTTGACGGCGGGACCCTTGTGCGGGACCAGCTCTGCCGCAGCGGCGCGGCGGCGTTCCAGAACGGCGTCGATCTCCTTGTCGGTGACGGCGGGAGTGACGCACACCGTCTTGAAACCGGTGGTCTGGGTCAGGTTCAGCTCCGGCTGCAGAGCAGTGGTGGCCGTTGCCATAAAGCCCTCGTCCTTCTTGACGCTGACCAGATCGTAGCTCGGCTCGTCCACGGCCTTGAAGCCGTGCTCTGCCATCGCGGCCTCGTACAAAGCGGGCACGTCCTGATCCATCAGGTCGTTGATGGCGTCATACCAGAAGGTATGCTCGCCGCGGTCTGCCTCGATCTGTGCGCGGTCGGCTTCGCCCTTGGCAAAGCCCTTGATGGTGTAGGAAGCGCGGGTGCGCTCGTACACGGCATTGGATGCGGCTTCCAGCTCCTCAGCGGATGCGCTGAAGGTCATTTTGCAGACACTCTTTTCGGGAGTTTCCACGCTTACCAGTTTCATAGAAATCGAACCTCCGTGTTGCCCCAAAAGGAGCGAATTCAAACATTAGTAAAGTTATTATAGCACAAGTGGGGCAAAAGCGGTATAATAAAACAGAGAAAAAGTGCGAAGAGGGCACTTTTTGCCGGTCCGACAAGGCCCGGAAAGAGGGATTTTGCTGGGAAACACGAAAGGATGTGCATGGAATGCGCTTGTTTGACGTTCTCGGGCCGGTCATGATCGGCCCCTCCTCCAGCCACACCGCCGGTGCGGCCAAGATCGGATACACAGCACAGAAACTGCTGGGAGAGATCCCGGTGGATGCCGACATCGGACTGTATGGCAGCTTTGCGACCACGGGCAAGGGCCACGGAACGGACCGTGCCTTGGTGGCAGGGCTTCTGGGGCTGCGCCCGGATGACCCGCGTCTGCCCGACAGCTTTGCGCTGGCCGAGGAACAGGGTATGAAATTCAACATCCATCCGGTGGAGCTTCGCTCTGCCCACCCGAATACCGCCGTTCTGACCCTGCAGAGCCGGAGTGGCCGGGTGCTTTCGCTGAAAGCGGCGTCGGTGGGCGGCGGACGCATCCGCGTCACCGAGATCGACGGCGTGCCCGCAGATTTCGGCGGCGACAGCAATACTTTGATCATCCACAACGAGGACACCCCCGGCTGCATTGCCGAAGTGACCATGTCGCTGGCGCTGCGCCGGATCAACATTGCGTCGATGCAGGTGTTCCGTGCGGGGACCGGCAGCTATGCGGTCATGGTGCTGGAATGCGATTCGCATATCCCGCACCCGCTGGAACAACAGCTGGCCGTCATGCCGGGGATCTTGAAAGTGACCTGCCTGAATGTCGATGAACCTGAAGAGAGTGCGGAGGAATGAGCCATGTCCTTTTTATCGTGTGAAGAGATGCTGGCTTCTGCCCGCAGTCAGAAGATTTCGCTGGCGGAAGCCATCCTGCGCAGCGACCTTGCCGAGAGCCGCCTGACCGAGGAGCAGAGCCGCCATGCCATGCGGCATCTTTGGCATGTGATGCAGACGACCAGCCGGGACTACGACCCGGCCCAGCGCAGCCGAAGCGGGCTGTCCGGCGGCGACGCCGCAAGGGTGGAACAGGCCCACAAAGCGGGAAAGAGCTATGGCGGTGATTATCTGGCCGAGGTGACCGCCGAAGCGCTCAAGACCGCCGAATGCAACGCCTGTATGAAGCGGATCGTGGCGGCGCCCACAGCGGGCAGCTGCGGCGTTCTCCCGGCGGTGCTGCTCCCGCTGGCCCGCGCGGGCGAGGCCGATGAAACGGCCATCTGTGAGGCGCTTTATGTCGCCGCTGGGTTTGGTCAGGTCATCGCGGCCCGCGCGACCCTTGCGGGTGCGGAGGGCGGCTGTCAGGCCGAAGTCGGTGCGGCCAGCGCCATGGCCGCGGCAGCGCTCTGCCACCTGAAAGGCGGCATGCCTGAACAGTGCGCTGCAGCGGCCGCCATGGCGCTGGGCAATCTGTTGGGCTTGGTCTGCGACCCGGTGGCCGGTCTGGTGGAAGTCCCCTGCGTCAAGCGAAATGTGGTGGGCGCGGTGAATGCCGTTTCCTGCGCCAATATGGCGCTGGCAGGGGTGGACTATGCGATCCCCTGCGATGAAGTCATCGATGCCATGGGCCGCGTCGGAAGTCTGCTTTCGCCGGACCTCCGCGAGACCGGACAGGGCGGTCTTGCCGCAACGCCCACAGGCATTCGTATTGCAGAGCGTCTGGCAGAAGAATCGTAAACTTCGAAAATACGTACTTTTTGCGCGAGCGAAAAATAAATTTCAGAAAAAGCCAAAAACTTTGCAAAAAACCGTTGACAAAACCCCGGCCGAGTGATAAAATACATCATGTTCCGAACGGAACGTATGCGTTGGTAGCTCAGCTGGATAGAGTGACTGACTACGAATCAGTA
>URVW01000047.1 GCA_900551435.1 uncultured Faecalibacterium sp. | reverse complement strand
CCACCCGCAGCAAGACCTGCACCATCGCACTGGTGGGCAAGTATGTCAAGCTGCATGACGCCTATCTGTCCGTCATGGAGAGCTTGTACCACGCCGGTTTTGAGAACGACAGTCAGGTGGAGATCCGCTGGGTCGAGAGCGAGGACCTGACCGATCAGGCCGCCTGCAAGGAAGCTTTTGCGGATGTGGACGGCATCATCGTTCCCGGCGGCTTCGGCGACCGCGGCATCGAAGGCATGATCCAGGCCGCACAGTATGCCCGTGAGAATCACGTCCCGTACTTCGGCATCTGCCTGGGTATGCAGATCATGGTCATGGAGTTCGCCCGCCATGTGCTGGGCTATGCTGACGCCAACTCCAGCGAGTTCACTCCTGACGGCGCACACAATGTCATCGCGCTGATGGCCGACCAGCAGGGCAACATCCCCAAGGGTGGCACGATGCGTCTGGGTAAGTACCCCTGCAAGGTCGTGCCCGGGACCAAGATGGCCGAGTGCTACGGCGAATCCGAGATCTGGGAGCGCCACCGCCACCGCTACGAGTTCAACAACGACTTCCGGGCGGAGATGGAAGAAAAGGGTCTGGTCATCTCCGGCACAAGCCCCGATGGCCGCTTGGTCGAGACGGTCGAGCTTCCGGGCCGCGACTTCCACCTTGGTGCACAGTTCCACCCCGAGTTCAAGAGCCGTCCGAACCGCGCTCACCCGCTGTTCAAGGCCTTTATCGCTGCTTCGCTCAAGTTCCGCACTTCGGAACAGCGCAGCATGATGCACGTCTAAATCTTAGGCGTCTCGCACTCGTGTAAGCCTTTGGCACGCCGGTTTTTCGGAACATAAAATAAAGCAGCTGCACTCCGCGTTCACGGGATGCAGCTGCTTTTTCGTTATAAATGATTCTTACTTCTTGGCGGCAGCCTTCTTACGGGCAGCGCGGCTGGTCTTTTTGGCGGTGGGCTTCTTGGCGGGTGCGGCCTTCGGAGCCGGAGCAGCAGCCTTCACCTCAGACTTTGCTTCCACAGCGGGAGCAGCGGCTTCTGCGGGCTTCTCCTCGACCGGAGCGGCCTTTTCTTCCACCTTAGCCTCTTCCTTTGCCGGCTCTTCTGCCTTCACGGGAGCAGCTTCGACGGGCTTTTCCTCTGCCTTGACTTCCTCCACGACCGGAGCAGCAGTCTCTTCGACCTTCTCCTCCACGGGAGCGGCCACCGGCTCGGCGTCCTTCTTGGCGGTGCGCTTTGCGCGGTCCTTCACCTCAGCGATGGTCCACAGCTGGTCCTCACCGGCGGTCTCCTGCCAGATCTGCAGCTGTGCGCCGTCCACGACGCCCATGCCCACGGTGTCGATGCACTTGCCGCTGGCCCAAGAAGAGCGCAGACGGACCGTGCCCGCCGGGGTCGGCTCGACGGTCCACATCTGGGACGTGCCGCCCACGTCTTCCCACAGGTGCAGCCAAGTGCCGTTTGCCGTGCCGGTCATCATCAGGTCAATAAGCTTGCCGGATGCGCGGTTGCGGATGCGGTAAACGCCGTCGCCCACGCGGATGAAGGACCACTCCTGCTCGGGCTTGTGGTCATACTTGCCCAGACGAATGTTGCCTTCGTTCTTGGCGCTCTCCACGGCCTCGATGACGCTGCCGGTCTTGGCAGCGATGGTGTAAAAACGATCTGCTTCGATCACAGTCTGTGCAACAGTTTTCATGATAATTCCCTCCAAACCTGTTCCTCACGAACAAATCTTTCTTCTTTGTGTTGTTAAATTATACCACTTGTCGTAATTTTTTACAAGGATTTCGACATTCCTTTAGCACTTTAACCAAAAAGTGTCCGCTTTTCACCGGCTTTTGCAATTTTCAACCGAACTTTTGTTGTATTTTTCGTTCGATTTCAAGAGTTTTCAGGATCAGACCGCCGCTCCGTTTCCGTTCTTTCTGTTGCACAGGCCCATCCCCCGTGAAAAAGCAGGTTGATAGCGAACAATATCTGCGGTATACTAGAAGCGAAAATTTTACATCTTTTTTACTGTTTCTCCGAAAGTGAGGTCTTTTCATGTCCGCAGACGACCGCAGCGTGCTGCAATTCCGCAAGATGACCGAGACACCGATCCCGAAGCTCATCCTCAGTCTTGCAGCCCCCACGATTTTAAGCATGCTCATCACGAGCATCTACAATCTGGCCGACACCTTCTTCGTTGGCCAGATCTCCACCAGCGCATCCGGCGCGGTGGGTGTTGTTTCCAGCCTGATGGCCATTATTCAAGCGCTGGGCTTCATGCTGGGCCACGGCGCGGGCAGCATCATCAGCCGCAGCCTTGGCAGCCAGAACACCCAAGCCGCCAACCGGTTCGCATCCACCAGCTTCTTCACGGCGCTGGCCTTTGGCCTGATCTTGGCGGTGCTCGGCCTTGCCACCCTGCCCAGCTTTATGATGCTGCTGGGCAGCACCGAGACCATCCTGCCCCATGCGTGCGCCTATGCGCGGCCCATCCTCATGGCGGCCCCGCTCATGATGTCCAGTCTGGTCATGAACAACATCCTGCGCTATGAGGGCAAAGCCAACTTTGCGATGATCGGCCTTGTCACCGGCGGCGTGCTGAATATGGTGCTGGACCCGGTGTTCATCTTTGGGTTCGGGATGGGCACGGCCGGTGCGGGCCTTGCCACAGCCCTGAGCCAGAGCATCAGCTTCTGCATCCTGCTCTCGATGTTCCTGCGCGGCAAGACAGTCAGCCAGTTCCAGATCAGCGCCGTCACCCGCAGCCCTGCGGAATTCGGGACCATCCTGATGACCGGTCTGCCCAGCTTTGGCCGTCAGGGCCTGAACAGCATCGGCGGAATGCTGCTGAACATCGCCGCCCGCAGCTACGGCGACGCCGCCGTGGCGGGTATGAGCATCGTCTCCCGCATCTTCATGTTCATCATCTCGGTCGCCATCGGCACAGGACAGGGCTTCCAGCCGGTGGCGGGCTTCAACTACGGCGCGCGGAAATACCGCCGGGTGGAAAAAGCCTGTGTCTTTACCATGTGTGCGAGCTTCTGCTTCCTGACCGTCATCATCGCGGCGTGCTGGTTCAACGCCGAAGCCCTCATCAAGCTGTTCCGCGACGACCCCGAGGTGACCGCCATCGCGCTTCCGGCGTTCCGGTATCAGTGCTTCGCCATCTTCTTGCAGCCGGTCATCGTGGCGGGCAACATGCTGTTCCAGAGCATCGGCAAATCCGGCCGCGCCACCTTTCTGGCGTGCTGCCGTCAGGGTGTGTTCTTCATCCCGCTCATCCTCACCCTGCCCCGCTTCTTTGGACTTGTGGGCATTGAGATCTGCCAGCCCATCGCCGATGTGCTGACCTTCCTCGTCACTGTGCCGTTCCTCTTCCCCTTCCTGCACCAGCTGGTCAAGATGGACGAAGCGGAGATGGCCAAGAACTGACCCAGCCACACGAGGGGAGTTTCTCCCGCAAGTGTCCGAGGTGGGGACCCGGCACAACGTACTGGGGAGGGCATGGAATGCCCTTAACTTGCGGGAGAAAGCTCCCGGAGATGCGGTTCGCGCCCCTCGTGCGGCCTAGGTTCAGAAATGCGGCCCAGCCCCTGAGATACCATCCCACAACCCTTCGTAACCAAATTGTAACCACACCCGGATGTTCCAATGCAATGGAATGTCCGGGTGTTTCGTATTATAATCAAATGGGAATCTTCCACCAAACTTTACCAGTGAGGGAACCATCATGAAACAGAAACTTTTCCGTGCCGGATGTGCCGCACTGAGCCTTTCGCTGGCCGCAGGGCTGTTCACGTCCTGCTCCATCCTTCCTCAGCCGTCCGCACCGGCTTCCCACCCCGAACAGGAAGCGCCCAAAGACTACGACGCTTCTTCCATTCAGGACGACCGGCTGCGCATCCTTTACAATTACAATGCCGTGGGCGGGAACACCATCCTCTGCGGCGATACCGTTCTGCGGCAGTCGCCGGCTTCCGAGACGTCCTATCTCGTGACCGACGCCCAGACCGGTGAAACGAACTATTATTTCGTCGAGTGGTCGGATGCTTCCGCCCCCTCCGGGCGGCGCTGTGCCCTCTATGACAAGACCGGCAGTGAGGTCCTCTCCTTTGACCGCGACTATGACCTCTCGCTTTCCGGCGGGATACTCATTCTGCGGGTCCCGGACGTCTTTGCATTTTCGCCTGTGAACAACCACGAAGCGGGTGACGTCCGGGTCGTGGACCTTGCCACCGGAAACGACCTTCCGGTCCCCGAAAACGCCTACGGCTGTGTCGCAGTCGGAGACTATTTAGCCTTCAGCATCTATGCGCCCGGGGACGCCGAACCGGACGAGGAAAACGATGACCTCTATCAATATTCCGTCGTGCAGGTACAGGACAAGGCCGGGAACATCGTCTATCAGACCGACCGCGCCGGGGCTGCTGCCACCAGCCTGAGCGGGACGTTCGGAGACGAATTTGTGCCCTCGGACTGGCTCGAGATCGACGTTTATTCCGCTGATGCCAGCTATTCCATCGAGGCCGCCTATCTGCTCAACCCCTCCACCGGCGAGGAACTGCCCCACTTCGTGCGCTACTGCGGAAACGGAACGGCCTGTTTCCACACCGAGGACGGCGGCTATCAGCTCGTAGACCTTGTGAGCACCGAGAACAGCACCGTCCTGCGTGAATTTGATCAAAAGGTCGTGGCCTACGCCCCCGGGCTGGTCCTGCTGAGTTCGGACGGCTATTCCAGCTACACCTTCTATGACCTGACCACCGGCGACACCAAGGACCTTTTGGACATCACCCTTGGGGCCAATGACCTCGCCTTTTATGCCAAGGACGGGACCCTGCGCTCCTACGATTCCCGCACCGGCGCGCTGCTGACGGATGAGACGATCGAGCCGGTCGAAAACCTACAGCGGGTCTATCTGACCGCCGAAGAGGACGGCTGGGTCTGGCTGCGGCAGTACAACAACGACGACTATGAGGTGACCACCAGCACCGTCTGCGGGCCGAACGGTGTCGTCAAGCAGATGGATGCCGCCGCGCTGAACGAGCGCTACAACAGCTACCTTTCGCCCCTTCTCACCACCGAGGACGGCATCTATTTTTCCGCCAGCTACGAGGGGCCGAACAGCACTTGGCTCTCGGACGTGCTGGACAGCGACGGCAATGTGGTCATCCGCGGGCTGGCCGTCTGCAACGGATATTACCGCACCTACGCCAATCCCCTGCCCGACGGCGTGTTCGTCGCCCGCAAAGGCTTCCGCTATGGCTGGATGGACCTTTCCGGCAACTGGATCTACTGCCAGAGCATTTTCGATTCCACCAGCGACGATGGGACCAATTACTACTTCTAAGGGAGGTATTTTTATGAATGCACCGAAAATTTCCCGCCGCTCCTTCCTGCTGGGGCTGGGCGTGCTCTCTTCCGCCACGCTGTTCTCCGCCTGTGGTGACAGCGCAAGTTCCAGCACAGCTTCTTCTACGGTGGAGGAACCAGCTTCCTCTGCCGCCAGCGAAATGCCCGCCGAGCCGATCTTATCCGAGGACGAATTTCCCATCACGGACGGCAGCACGGCCTGTATCCCGCTGATCGCCCAGATCATGGCCGACACGACCGGCATGGACCTTGAAACGGCACAGAGCTGCGTTTCCACCAACACCACCGCGTGGGCATGGCGCAACCTCGGCGTCTACAACGACGGGACGAGCGGCGTCAAGCTCATCATCGCCTACGAGGCCCCGGAGTCCGTCAAAGAAGAGCTGGCCCAGAGCGGAAACGCATTGGACCAGAAGGCCATTGGCCGGGACGCACTGGTGTTCATCGTGAACGAGGACAACCCCGTGCAGAGCCTGACCCAGCAGCAGCTCAAGGACATTTACGCGGGAAAGATCACCAACTGGAAGGACGTCGGCGGCGAGGACCTCGACATCGTGGCCTTCCAGCGCGGCGAGGATTCCGGCAGCCAGACGCTGTTCCAAAAGCTGCTCATTCAGGGCGGCGAGCTGATGGATGCCCCCACCGAGCTTTCGCCCGCCATGATGGGCGAGCTTGTGGACAGCATCGCCGAGTACAACAATTCCGCCAACGCCATCGGGTTCTCGGTCTACTACTACATCGATCAGATGTATTCCAAGCCGGGTCTGCGGCTGCTGGCTGTGGACGGCGTGACCCCCTCCAACGACACCATCGCGGACCAGACCTATCCGCTCTGCAACGAGTTTTATGCCGCTGTCCGGCAGGATTCCGCCGCCGACAGCCCGGAACGCAAGGTCTATGACTGGCTGGGCACCGATGCGGGCCGTGCCTGTATCGAAAAATCGGGCTACGTCGCGGTCCAATAAGTTTTCTTACAACTTGTTCAGGTCGATTGACTTCACTTAGATTCTTTGCTACAATGAAGAAAAAGTTTGGTCAGATTGCCAAACGTCAAAAGCGAAGGAGAACGGAACATGCTGAAACCAGAAACATCCCGCGTGGAGAGCCACGGACGTACTGCCCTGCGCAACTACATCATCCAAGCCTCGACCTTATTAGAGATCGCGCTGTCCGGTCTGGTCCTCATCGGCTTGCTGCTCAGCATCATTCCGCTGCTCAAGTGGATGCCCGGGCTGTTGTTCGACGGAAATGATGCGGAGATCCGCACCTTTTTGGAGCGTTCGCTCGACATCGTCATCGGCATCGAGTTCATCAAGATGCTGGCCAAGCACAGCCCCGGAAGCAGCTTGGAAGTGTTGCTCTACGCCATCGCCCGCCATCTGGTGGTCGGCCACGATTCCGCGTTCGAGAACCTGCTCAGCGTGGGAGCCATCGCGCTGATTTTCATTGTCCGCAAGTTCTTCTTCGTGCCGGCCTTTGGCGCACATCTGCCCGACGGCAACCCCGCACCGGACCTTCGCCCGGACCAGAGCGGTATCCCCGCCGAAGAGTTCCGCGAGCGGCTGCGCAAGCGCATCCACGCCGAGGACCTCACCAAAGAGGACGAGGACGACGACTCCGAATACGAGGACAACACCGAAGAAGTCGAATAAGCAAAAACAGCTCCCATCCGCAGTTTTGCAGATGGGAGCTGTTCGTTTCAGCGGTGATTATGCATTGGTCACGCCGCCCTCGACCACAAGCTCGTCCTCGTAATCGACGCCGTAGGTGTCCACCAGAGTCTCCTCATAGTCCTTGTGGAAGAACTGCTCGTCGCCCAGAGACTTGATCTCATCGTTGATCCAATCCAGCAGAGTGGTGTTGCCCTTGCTGACAGCCGGAGCGATGGTGTCCTGACTGCCCAGCGAGGGGATGCCGACGGTGTAGCCGGGGTTCTGGTTTGCAAAAGCGATGACCTCGGTGTTGTCGTTGGCCCATGCCACGCCGTTGCCGTTCTCCAGTGCGTTCTTGGCGGTCGCATAGGAATCGTACTTCTGCAGCGGGATGTCGGGATAGTTCTTGGTCAGGTAGGTCTCAGCGGTCGTGCCGGAAATGACGATCATCTGGTCGTCCGCATTCCAGTTGTCCAGCGTAGTGATGACGTTGCTGTCCGGAGAGATGACGCCCAGTGCAACGTTCATGTACGGCAGAGCGAAGTCCACTTCCTCGGCACGTTCCGGGGTGACGGTGAAGTTTGCGAGGATGATATCCACCTTGCCGGTCTGCAGATACTCGATGCGATTCGCGGCCTCGGTGGAGACGAAGTTGATCTCAACGCCCAGATCCTCGCCCAGACGGTTTGCGAAGTAGACGTCGTAGCCCTGATAGTCGCCGTTCTCATCCACATAGCCGAACGGGTTCTTGTCGGAGAAAACGCCGATGTTGATGGTCCCATCGGCCTTGATCTCATCCAGCGTGCGGTAAACGGCGTCGCTGCCCGCAGAGGCCGCACTGCCAGATGCTGCACCAGAAGCAGCCGTGCTGCTGGAAGAAGAGCCGCAAGCGGTCAGCAGAGCAGCTGCAGAGGCTGCACCCAGACCCAGCAGGAAGGAACGGCGAGAAATTTTAGACTGTTTCATAAGAAGGTTCTCCTTTACAAAATCTTTCCCATACAATATCTAGAACTGCACACAATTTGCAGTCTCTAACAATAGAATCCGATGCCGACGGGGCAGGACATCGGGTAGTTTCCCCGCAAGTGAGTCGGGGATTCCATACCCCGCCCTATTGCCTTCGGCAACAGGGTCCCACCCGTCGGACACTTGCTTGCGAAACCACCCGACATCCTGCCAGCAGTTCCACAATAAGCTTCACTTTACCGCATCAAAGGTGAAAGTATGCAGGAACTTTTTCGCTCTCTCGGTCTGCGGATGGTCGAAGAAGTCCGCCGGGGCGGCTTCCTCGACGATGCGGCCTTCGTCCAAGAACAGGACCCGGTTCGCCACCGCGCGGGCAAACTGCATCTCGTGGGTCACAATGATCATGGTCTTGCCCTCGCGTGCAAGGTCCAGCATGACATCCAGCACTTCGCGGACCATTTCCGGGTCCAGTGCGGCGGTCACTTCGTCGAACAGCAGGATCTCTGGGTGCATACACAACGCCCGCACGATGGCAACGCGCTGTTTCTGGCCGCCGGAAAGCTCCCGCGGATAGCTCTTGGCCTTCTGCAGCAGACCCACACGGTCCAGCAGCGCTTCGGCTTCCTTCTGCACCTCCGCCTTAGGGCGCTTCTGCACCTTGGTGGGGGCCAGCAGGATGTTGTCCAGCACGGTCAGGTGCGGGAACAGCTCATAGCTCTGGAACACCATGCCGATGCGCTGGCGCAGGGCCGTCAGGTTCTTTCCGCCGTAGGCAACGGTCTCATTGCCCAGCTTCACGCGGCCGCCCTGCACCGGCTCCAAGCCGTTCAGACATCGCAGCAGCGTGCTTTTTCCGCACCCGCTGGGGCCGACGACCACGATGACCTCGCCGGGTTTCACGGCAAAGCTGACGTTATCGAGGATCTTTGTCTGACCATCATAGCTTTTCACCAGATGGTCTACGGTCAGGATCGGTTCTGCCATTTCAGGTCACTTCCATTTCTTTTCAAGATAGTCGGCCAGCAGACTGATGGGCCAGCACGCGAAGAAATACAGCAGGAACACCGTCAGATAGATGCCAAACGCCGCGTTGGGGCTGGCCATACGGTTCGCTTCGATGATCTGCTGGGATACTTTCAGCACTTCGACCACGCCGATCATCAGCACCAGACTGGTGGTCTTGATCATGCGGGTGATAAGGTTAATGGACAGCGGGATCAGCCGCCGCACCGTCTGCGGAATGATAATGTACCAATACGTCTGCGCACGGCTCAGGCCCAGCGCTTCGCTGCTCTCATACTGATGCTTCGGGATGGCGATGAGTGCGCCTCGGACGAGGTCGCTCATCTCCGCCGTGCCCCACAGCACGAACACGATGACTGAAGCCGTCTCGCCGGAAAGGTCCCAGCCAAAGGCGCGGGTCGTTCCGAAGTAGACGAGGAAGAGCAGGACCATCTGCGGCATGATTCGGATGATCTCCAGATACACCCGCAGGATGGCTTTCAGGATGGGATTTTTGAAGGTCATCAGCACGCCCAGCAGGATGCCCAGCGGCAGACTGATGACCACCGACACCATGCTGATCTTGAGCGCGACGCCCAAGCCGCCCAGCAGTCGGATCATATTTTTGCCCTTGAACAGGACGTCAAGACCCAAATCCGGCATAGCGCACCCTCCTTTCCAGCCAGCTGCCCAGCAGCGACACCGGCAGCAGGATGATGAGGTAGAACACGACCAGCAGGAACAGACATTCCGGCGTCTTATAGTACAGGCCGATCAGGTCCTTTGCCGTGAACATCAGGTCCATCAGGCTGATGGCGCTGAACACGCTGGTCTCTTTGAGCAGGAAGATGACATTTGCCATGAACGCCGGCATACTGGTGGACACCGCCTGCGGCAGGATGACATAGCGCAGAGTCTGCAAACGGCTCATGCCCAAGCTGTAGGCGCTCTCAGTCTGGATCGGCTCGATGGCTTCCAAGCCGCTGCGGAACGCTTCGGCCATGTAGCTGCCGCCCAAAAAGGCCAGACCCGCGATACCGCAGATCTCGGCGTTGGTCTTGATGCCGATCTTCGGCAGACCATAGTAGATGAAGAACAGCTGCACCAGCAGCGGCGTATTCCGGCTGAGCTGGATGTAGACTGCCACCAGCTGACGCAGGACCGGGACCTTATCGTATTGGAGCACGGCGCAGACCAGCCCGATCACGATGGCCCACAAAATGCCAATGACGCCCAGACGCAGCGTCAGCCACGCGGCCTTTTGGTACTGCGGCAGATATTGCGCGATCACGTTCCAGTCCATTGCCGTTCCCTCCTTTTCGTTGCATTTCGGTTTTCCCGATGGCCGTATGATATACCTATTTCCCCAGAATGTCAATAGGTTTATAGGGAATTTTGGCACATAATTTTTCCATGCGCCAGAAAGTTTCCCGTTTTCGTTCTTTTTCCGATCTCAAAAACGTTTCAGGGCGAACGTTCTTGGCTTTTTGCACAAGGATCTTTCCTGTCTCTTGTGCTCTTCGCCAGAGCGCCCGCCCTGAAGATCGTTCTTCAAATCAGTCCCAATGCCGCAAATTCCTTGGCGATGCCGTCCTCGGTCACCGCAGGACAGATGCGGTCACACAGCCTTTTCAGGTTCTCGGAACCATTCGCCATGCAGACGCTCACGCCGACCACGTCCGTCATCTGCAGGTCGTTGTCGCTGTCGCCAAAGCCGATGGTATCTTCCAGCGAACAGCCCAGAAAATCGCAGATGGCCTTGATGCCCGTTCCCTTATTGAACTTCCGGTTGATAAGTTCGCCGTTCACGATGCCGCCTTTTTCGTCGCCCAAGCGCGATTCGCAGAACACGAACTGATCCTCATACAGGCGCTTGACCTCGCTCAGGCACTCCTCGTTGGGCGCGATGAACACGATCTTATACACCGGTTCGCCGTGGTATTCCTCGATGGGGCGGATGGTCATGCCGAACTCCATCATCTTCCGCCAGCGTTCGGCTTCGCTGTTGGCGGCTCCCGGCTTTTTCGGGAAGAGCTTCGCGAACCGCTCGATCATCTTGATGCCGCCATAGGTATCGTCCCGGACTTCCAGCGTGCATTCCGCTCCACAGCGGCCCAGAGCGTCGCGCAGTCCCTGCACCTGTTCCGGCTCCATTGGCAGGTCAACGAGAATGTTCCCGTCACAGCCCACATAGCCGCCCGCCGAGCAGACAAAGCCATCGAACCCGTAGTGGAACAACGGTTCGGTCATCCGCAGATTCCGCCCCGTGCAGAGGAACACCTTGTGACCGTTGGCCTGTGCGCAGTGGATGGCGTCCACGGCGCTTTTCGGCACGGCCATCTCCCCCGGCGGCAGCAATGTGCCGTCGATGTCCAGAAAAATCAATTTTTGCTTCATATCCTCTTCCCCATCCGTTCAAACCATTTCGATTCCGTATTATTTCCAGCCCATCCCAAAACCCCGGATCAGCAGCCCGATGGCCAGCAAGGCCAGCAGCAACAGCAGAACGGCCCGATTGGCCCCGGATTTCTTTGCTTTCTTCCCGTTTTTCCGGTTTCCAGACGATGTTTTGCGGTTTTGTGTCGTTTTTCGTCCCGAAGATGCTGTGCCAGACGTGCGCGGTTTCCGGCTGGAAGAGGTCCCGCCCGTTTTCCGGTTCGTTGAACTTTTCGGCGTCTTTCCTCTCTGCGAAGCGCTTTCCGATTCCGCAGAAGCCTTTGCGATGGGTTTTCTGGCCCCGCAGCGGTCCAAAAACTCCTCCGCCATCCGGTAATACTGTTCCAGCTCCGAGGTCCGGAGGGCCGTCCCTGCATAGCCCTCTTCCAGCGCTTCCACGGCCTCGTTGAAAAGGATGGCCGCTTGGGTCCCGGAAGTGCGGTCTGCAGCGTGGGCCGCTTCGTTGCGGGCGGTACGCACCGCATTGCACGCACGGCGGGCCGCGCCGGGATGTTCGGTGTTGCCCAGCAGGTCCAGCGGAGCCGAAGCGTCCTTTTCCGGGTCCAGAAGCACCCGCATACACAGCGTCGTGTCCAGCTGCTGCCAGCTGGTCCGGCCCGAAAGGTCAGGCATCCGCTCATAATAGGATGGGCTTTCCTGCTCCCGCTGGGCGATGTGTTCCAGCAGAGCATTCAGGCTGTGCGCACCGGGTTTGCGCTCCCAGTGCCAGCGAAGCAGCTTGCGGCTGATCTCGTCACAGGCTGTTTTGATCTCAAATGCCACTTGTAATGTTTCGTCAGGCATCGTTTTCCTCTCCCTCGTTCGTTCTACGTCCTCTCCGCCCGGGGAAAGGCCCGCGGTTACCAAAAAACGGAGGAAGCAGCGGCCTCCTCCGTCCATGTTACATCATGAATTGATAGTACACGAATCCCCACAGCGCGATCCCGGCGCAGACGATGGCCGTGAGCGGCGGGACCCAGCGAATGAGCGCTTCTGCCACGCTGTCGCGGGCATCTTCCATCTCGGCGTCCTCATCCTCCGGTTCCGGTTCGCGGACGGCTTCCGGGCGGGTCGAAGGGATCACACGGGTCCCCTCGTTCTCATCCACAGCCTTCCGGCTACTGCCCGGAAATGCGGCCCGGGTCGATGCATCCAGAATGCGGGTGCTGTCTGCTTCCGGCTCGCGGTCCAGCGGCGGCGCAAAGGACGCTGCCTGTTCCACTTCCGGCGCAGACGAGACAGCCGGACGCGTCGGGATGACGCGGGTCGCGTCCTCTTCCGGCTCTGCCTTGGGCGTGCTGCCCATAATGCGGGTGGGTTCCTCCTGCGGGGCGCGGCCCACGATGCGGGTCGGCTCGTCCTGCACGGGAGCTGCCGGGGTCTCCGGCTGGACCGGCGCTGCCGGTTCTTTCTTTTCCGGCTGCAGCAGGGTGTTCAGCGCGTTCTGCAGCAGAATGCGGTCACAACCGCACTCGGTGCAGTAGACCGTATCCTCTTCCTTCGGATGGAAGGAGCCGCACGCGCAGTACCAGCCGTTCTCAAAGACCTGCGGCATATACTTCAGGCCCTGACGGTTCATCCGGGCTTCCAGTGCCTTTTGCAGCTCAGGGCTGAGGCGGCGGGGCGACGGCAGCCGGACCCGCTTGATGGCGTCCAGATGCACGACCTTTTTGCCGCTGTAGACGTTTTTCAGAGACACATCCACGCTGGTGATGGCCTTCTGGGTCACGAACACCGCGTCGTCCATGCCAAAGCTCTCGCCGGGTTTCACTTCAATGTCGCGGTACTCGAACTGGTCCTCGCAGAGGATGACGCCGTCCACGCCCTTGCACTTGAAGTGGATCTCCAGCGCCGTCAGCGTCACGCGGGAAATATTCTTAAAGGTCAGGCAGACCGCATGTTCGCCGCTGACCTCGCCCTTGAGCAGTTCCACGCAGACGAACTGCACCGGACTGCCGGGAGTGTAGTAATTCGCACGGGTCCGCGCGACCGGATCAAAATTTTCCTCCACAACACTCGCTCCCTTCGTGGTTTATTCTTCGCTCTTCGGAGCGTCCTGCTCCGGGAGAAATTCCTCGCCGATCTGGGTCGGTTCGGCAGGTTCTGCCTGTTCCGCAGATTCTGCGGGCTCTGCCGTTTCCGCGGCAGGGGCCGGTTCCACCGGCGCGGCGGGCTGCTCCGCCTTCGGCTCGTCGCCCTCACGCGGGGCAAGCTTGCCGCCCGCCATCACGGTGTTGAACTCCTGCTCGTTCAGCTTCTCGCGCTCCATCAGAGCCTGTGCCAGCGCGTGCAGCTGATCGATGTGCTCGGTCAGGGTGCGGCGGCAGGTCTCATAGGCTTCGTCGATGATATCGCGCATCTCGCTGTCGATCTCGGCAGCGGTCGTCTCACTGTAGCCCTTGCCCTGTCCGAAGTCGCGGCCAAGGAAGGTCTCTTCCTGCGCCGTGCCGTAGACCACAGGGCCAAGGCGCTCGGAGAAGCCGTACTTGGTGATCATCTGGCGGGCGATGTTGGTCGCCTGCTGCAGGTCGTTGGAAGCACCGGTCGAGATGTCCTCCAAGATCAGCTGCTCGGCCACGCGGCCGCCCAAGCTGGATACGATGTCCTCAAACATCTCGCCCTTGGTCACATAGCTGCGATCCTTTTCCGGCAGATACATGGTATAGCCGCCCGCCTGACCGCGCGGGATGATGGTGATCTCGTGCACACGGGGGTGATGCTTGCAGTAGAAGCCCGCCACGGCATGACCTGCCTCGTGGTAGGCGGTGAGCTTTTTCTCTTCGGGGGTCACGACGCGGCTCTTCTTTTCGGGGCCGGCCATGACCTTCATGGATGCCTCCTCGATGTCCTCCATCGTGATGGCCTTGCGGCTGCGGCGTGCAGCCAGCAGCGCGGCCTCGTTGACGAGGTTCTCGAGGTCTGCGCCGGCAAAACCAGCGGTGCGCTGGGCAATGACCTTCAGCGACACATCCGGAGCCAGCGGCTTGTTCTTGGTGTGGACCTTCAGAATTTCCTCACGGCCCTTAACGTCGGGCAGACCAACATAGACCTGACGGTCAAAGCGGCCCGGACGGAGCAGCGCCTTATCCAGAATGTCGGCACGGTTGGTCGCCGCCATAACGATGACGCCATCGTTGGCTTCGAAGCCGTCCATCTCGACCAGCAGCTGGTTCAGGGTCTGCTCACGCTCGTCGTGGCCGCCGCCCAAACCGGCGCCGCGCTGACGGCCGACTGCATCGATCTCATCGATGAAAATGATGCATGGCATCGTCTTTTTTGCCTTGTCGAACAGGTCACGCACACGGGATGCGCCGACGCCGACGTACATCTCCACGAAGTCCGAACCGGAGATGGAGTAGAACGGAACGCCCGCCTCACCGGCACAGGCACGGGCCAGCAGGGTCTTACCAGTACCCGGAGGGCCGACAAGCAGAACGCCGTGGGGGATGCGTGCGCCGAGCGAGTTGAACTTGTCCGGGCTCTTCAGGAACTCGACGACTTCCTTCAGCTCTTCCTTTTCCTCGTCCTCACCGGCAACGTCGGCGAAGGTCGCGGTCTTTTTGTTCTCATGCTCGTCCTTGACCTTGGCTTTGCCGACATTCATGATGCCGCCGCCACCTGCGCCGCCCCGCATCATGGAGAAGAGCAGGAAGCCGGTGCAGCCCAGCATACCGAGGTAGAACAGGATCTCCATCCAAGGAATGCTCTCCTTGAGGGTGGTGTAGTCATAAGTCATCGGTGCGTCGGGGTTTGCCGCATCGTAGGACGCGATATACTTGTCCACGTTCTCAATGAAAACATAGGCGTAGGGCAGCTTATAGCGGACGGTCACCGTGCCGTCGTCGTTCTTGACCGCGCCGACAGAAGCCGACGAGGAGGACGAGAACATGCCGCTCAGCAGACCGCCGGTGGACTGGGTCGTGCTGACCGCAGAGGTATCCGGCAGATCGAGGTCCCCGGCCTTCAGGGTCAGGGTGATGATGCTCGTGTTGCGGTCAAGGGTAAAGTCCGTGACCTGATTGTGTTCAAAGTAGTGGACCACCGTGGAGTAGCTCATGGTCGAGCCGCCGGTGCTGCTGTCACTCGTGCCCAGCACCGACCAGATCATCAGCACGGCAGCCAGTGCCAGCGCGAGGATCAACGGGTTAAAGCGAGGTCGTTTCGGTTGCAAAAGGAATCAACTCCAGTTCTAATGTTCTTTACTTATTTTCATAGACAGCGGGCTTGAGCACGCCGACATAGGGCAGATTGCGGTACTTCTCGTCGTAGTCCAGACCATAGCCCACCACGAACTCGTCCGGGACCTGATAGCCCTCGTAATCGGGCTGGATATCGGCCTTGCGGCGGCTGGGCTTGTCGAGGATGGTGCAGATCTTGACGGAGTTCGGGTTGCGCATCTTGAGCATCGGGACCAGATTGGACAGGGTGACGCCGGTGTCGAGGATGTCCTCCACGATCAGCACATCCTTGCCGGACAGGTCGCCGTCAAGGTCCTTGATGATCTTGACCAGACCGCTGGACGTGGTGTTGCTGCCGCCGTAGCTGGACACGACCATGAAATCAATGCTGCACGGGATGCTCACCGCACGCATCAGGTCGGCCATAAAGACCACCGAACCCTTCAGGATGGAAACCAACACGAGGTTCTTGCCCTCGTAGTCCTTGCTGATCTGTGCGCCCAGCTCGGCGACCTTGGCCTTCAGCTGCTCTTCGCTGACCAGAATCTTCTCGATGTCATCGTGCATACTCATTGTTCTTCCTCCATTTTTTGCGGTTTCATCTGCAAAATGACTGCACTCTCCGGCCCGGGAGCCAGCCCGTCGGCAAATCCTGCGCCGCAGACCCACACGACCTCGCTCCCCGCTGCCAGCAGCGGCAGACGATCCCGTTCTTCGGGCGGGACTCCCGTTTCGTTCATCCATTTTCGCAATTCCTTGTGGATGCCCCGCCCTGCCGGACGGAACCGATCCCCCGGCAGACGGCAGCGCAGCACAAGTGCAGAATATAACATGGTTATTCTAGCATAATCCGCTTGATTTTTTAAGTCTTTTTTATGAACACCCTGTATTTTTTCTGGAAATCCGCCCGGAATCAGCCGGGTTTTCAGATTCCAGCCCCCCGGAAGGGCCATTTCGGCCCCATCGACCGGCTGAAACGGGCACGGAAGTGCCACGGTTCCGGGGCGTTCTTGAATCGGACCGCCAGCGGTCTCCTCTTCCCAGAACGCGCCGCCGCCCGCGCAAAAGCGGATGTTCCCGCTCAGCTGGACCGCACCGCTCCCCTTTTGGACCAGCTGTTCCAGCAGCCGGATGTATTTTTCTTCGGCGTCCCGCACTGGCGAGACAAGATGGTGCAGGGCCGTTTCCAGCAGCAGCGGGTCCGCGCTCTTCAGCGGCTCCAGCCCCAGAACGAGCTGGTCCTTCTGCATCGCGTAAAACGCCCCCGCCGGGAGCATTTCGGGCAGGAGCACCGCCGCCGTTTCCAGCAGCACCTCCGCCTGATGGGACAAATAGGCGTCGGCGCGGGCCGCTTTTTCACAGAACCGCGCCAGATTTTCTTCTGCCGCCGCATTTGTGGTCCGCAGGGCCGGAAGCGCCCCGTGTCGCAGCCGGTTGCGGGCGTAGGCGTCGGAATCATTCGTCTCGTCCGTCACCCAGCTTTGGCCGCATTCCCGGCAGATTTGTTCTGTTTCCGCGCGGGTCAGGCAGAGCAGCGGGCGGCAGAAGCCCGGGCGCTTGGGCCGGATGCCCCCTGCACCGTGCAGCCCGGTCCCCCGCGCCAAGCGGAACAGCAGCGTTTCCGCCTGATCAGTACCAGTATGGGCGGTCGCAACGGTGTCTATCCCTTCGGCGTGCAGGGCCGCAAAGCAGGAATAGCGCAGCTTCCGCGCCCAGTCCTCCCCTGCGCGGGGCGGGACCGCGCAGCCCACCGTCTCCGGATGAAATATTTTCAGTTCAATGTCAAGTTTTTTGCACGTCTCCTGCACAAAAGCTTCGTCCCTGTCGGCCGTTTCGCCCCGTAAGCCATGGTTGACATGACAGACGGTCAGCTGATAGCCAAACTCCGGCTGAAGCCGCAGCAGAAGGTGCAGCAGTGCCATGCTGTCTGCCCCGCCGGACACCGCCGCGCAAAGCTTCTGTCCCGGCCAGAACAGTTCATTTTCCTGTGCGAAGGCACGCACTTTTTGTAAAATCGATTTCATCAGCGTTTGAAGTCCACATCCATAAAGCGGGTATGCGCACCATCCCAGCCCAGCGGGACCGTGCTCGTTTCACCGTGACGGTTCTTCGCCACGATGCATTCTGCGGTATCGGCATCCACCTCGCCGCCGTCCGGATTCTGGCTTGCGTAATAGGAATCGCGGTACAGGAACAGAACGCAGTCGGCGTCCTGCTCGATGGAACCGGAATCACGCAGGTCGGACAGCTGAGGCCGGTGGGACGAGTTATTGCCCTGCTTTTCCACCGCACGGGACAGCTGCGAAAGCGCGATGATAGGCACATTCATTTCCTTGGCCATGATCTTGAGGTTTCGGGTGATGGAGCTGATCTCCTGCACGCGGTTCTCGCTGCGCTGGCCGGTGGTCA
>URVW01000046.1 GCA_900551435.1 uncultured Faecalibacterium sp. | reverse complement strand
ACTCGCCCATCAGCTTCTTAGCGCCGGTGGCGGGGTCACGGGTGAATGCAACGCCAGTGCCGGAACGGTCGCCGGAGTTGCCGAATGCCATCTGCTGAACGTTGACAGCAGTACCCCACTCGTAGGGGATCTCGTTCATCTTACGATAAACGTTTGCACGGGGGTTGTCCCAGCTGCGGAAAACAGCCTTGACAGCCTCGATCAGCTGATCACGGGGATCCTGGGGGAACGGCTTGCCCTCGTTCTCCTCATAGATCTTCTTGAAGGTCCCGACCAATTCCTTCAGGTCGTCAGCCGTCAGGTCCACGTCGTTCTTGACGCCCTTGGCTTCCTTCATCTTATCGATCTCGACTTCGAACAGGCTCTTCGGGACCATCATAACGACGTCTGCGAACATCTGGACGAAGCGGCGGTAGCAGTCGTATGCGAAACGGGGGTTGTTGGTCTTCTTTGCCAGACCCTCAACAGCCTCGTCGTTCAGGCCGAGGTTCAGGATGGTGTCCATCATGCCGGGCATGGACTGACGTGCGCCGGAACGAACAGAGACCAGCAGGGGGTTGGTGTTGTCGCCGAAGGTCTTGCCGGTGATCTTCTCCAGG
This sequence comes from uncultured Faecalibacterium sp., assembly GCA_900551435.1. Taxonomy (GTDB): domain Bacteria; phylum Bacillota; class Clostridia; order Oscillospirales; family Ruminococcaceae; genus Faecalibacterium. The sequence goes on along the minus strand of URVW01000046.1, from coordinate 17,544 downwards.
CCCTTGACGTGCTCGAAGATGTCAGCGGTGATCTCATCATTGATCTGGCGGCCGTCTGCATAATACTGGGTGCAGGCTTCCGTGGTGATGGTGAAGCCCTGCGGGACCGGCATACCGGCTGCAGTCATCTCTGCCAGACCAGCGCCCTTGCCGCCCAGAGTGTTCTTCATGGTGACCTTGTCGCCGCCGAAGGCGTCGTTGCCCTCGCTGAAGTAGTACAGATACTTTTTGCTCATGCGTTGTTTACCTCCCAATTATGGCCTCCGGTGCTCTGCTCCGGCGGTCTCATCGTTTGCACACAATTCTGATACGATGAACATTGTCATGTGAATGCTTAATCATTATACCAGAAAATCCCTTTCTTGCCACCGTGCAAAACACCGAATTTGTTTGATAAATTTTGTACAAACTCTTGCATTTTACTGAGTTTTTCGGTAATATAGAATGGGAAAGATTTCGAGAGGTTTTTGTTTTCTGAAGCCGTTTTTCGGCTTGTTGGATACATCTTTCTATCCAATAAATTTTGATGTGGACCGCTTTTCACAACTTTGTCGGAATTTCTCCCTTTCTGCGGTCCGCACAGCAATGCATCTTCCCAAGGAGGATTATTATGGAATCCATTTCCAATTCTGCACTGGAAGCCGCCCGCGCACAGCTGGACGCCGCCGAATCGAGCCGTGAAGAAGTTCTGCTCCGCCACATCGCGAACGGTGTCCGCATCCAGAGCCGCACCGTCGAGATCGACGAGAGCGTCGTCATCGCACCGGGTGCGACCATCCTTTCCGGCACGATCCTGCGCGGCAAGACCGTCATCGGTGCGGGCTGCGTCATCGGCCCCAACAGCCTGATCGAGGACAGCACCATCGACGAGGGCACGACCGTCAACGCAAGTCAGGTCTACGGCTCCCATCTGGGCGCACACAACAACATCGGTCCCTTCACCCATGTCCGCGTCAACACCGTCACGGACTACGGCGTGCATCTGGGCGCCTATGTGGAGACGAAGAACTCCAACTTCGCCCGCGGCAACACGGTCAGCCATCTGACCTACATCGGCGACAGCGACGTTGGCAAGTACTGCAACTTCGGCTGCGGCACGGTCACCTGCAACTACGACGGCAAAGATAAGTTCCGCACCACCATCGGCGACTACTGCTTCATCGGCTGCAACACCAATCTGGTGGCGCCGGTCAAGGTCGGCGACGGCGCATACACGGCCGCCGGCAGCACCATCACCAAGGATGTGCCCGCACAGGCGCTGGGCATCGCCCGCGACCGCCAGACCAATCTGGAAGGCTGGGCCGCTCCCAAGATGGAAGCCTACATCGCCAAAAAGAAGAAGCTGGAGGACGAGCAGGGCAAATAAGCCTTCCCGTTCCGCAACCGCCCTCTCCGCCCTTGTGTGGAGAGGGCTCTTTTGTGCACGCAGGGATTTTTCGCTATAATGTATATCTTTTTGCGCGCGCGTATGGTATACTAAGAACTTGCTTTCGAGCAAATCCAAAAAAGAAAAGGCTATCGAATCTATGAACGCAAATGATATCTGGCTGATCGCTGGTCTGGGCAACCCGGAGTCCAAGTACGACGGGACCCGCCACAACGCCGGTTTTGCCGCGCTGGACTATCTGTCCGGCAAGTGGGGCATCGCGGTCAGCAAAACCAAATTTCAGGGCCTGTGGGGACAGGGCGAAGTGGACGGCCACAAGGTCGTTCTGCTGAAGCCGCTGACCTACATGAACCTTTCGGGCGATTCCATCGCCCCGCTGGCAGGGTTCTTCAAGATCCCTGCCGATCACGTCATCGTCCTGTGCGACGACATCACCCAGGACCCCGGCAAGCTGCGCATCCGGCCTTCCGGTTCTGCGGGCGGCCACAACGGCCTGAAGAGCATCATCGCCCGTCTGGGCGGCGAGAACTTCCCCCGCATCCGCATCGGCGTGGGCGCAAAGCCGCGCCCGGACTACGATCTGGCCGACTGGGTGCTCGGCAAGTTCCCGCCGGAGGATGCCAAGGCGCTGACCGACCGTTACCCTGACCTCGAAGCCGCCGCAAAGCTCATCATGGATGGGAAACTGGGGCTGGCCCAGAGCAAGTATAACGGGTAAGACCCTCTCAGTCATCGCTGCGCGATGACAGCTCCCCCAGAGTGGGAGCCATTGGCATGTCGGGCAGCTTTTCGCTGACTGCTTAGGTCCAAGCTCCCACAGCGCAGCGGGCCTTGTTCTCACGGGCAGCAGCTGCTCCCCTCTGTCGCGGAGCCCGGCCGCTCCTGAAACATAAAACGTTCTTGGTCCGCTCAGGCTTGACCGTCCTGCCAAGGGCTCTCCCCTTGGGAGAGCTGGACGCGGAGCGGCCTGAGAGGGCACTCTAACAAAGGAGGTCCACGATGTACGAATCCCTGCTGAAAAACACGGCAGAGTACCAGAAAATTTCTGCAAGCCTTGCCACCCCGGGTCCCGCAGCGCTGTTCGGTCTGCCCCCGGCGGGCCGTGCCCTGCTGTATGCGGCCCTGCAAAAAGACCTTGGCCGGACGCTCTGCATCGTGACGCCCGGTGAGGCCGAAGCGACCCATTTTGCCGACGACCTCAAGGCCCTCGGCCTGACGGCGGCGGTGTTCCCGCCCCGGGACTTCATGCTCCGCCCGGTGGAGGGCGCGGGCCGCGAGTACGAATACCGGCGGCTGTCGGTCCTCGGCTCCCTCGCGGGCGGGCGGCTGAACGCGGTCTGCGTCCCCGCCGAAGCCCTGCTCCAATACACCGTTCCCCGGGACGAGTTCCTGAAAAACACCCTGACCCTCAAGCCCGGGATGGTCTACAACCGCGAAGCCCTGACGGCGCGGCTGTTCGCCGCCGGATACGTCCGCCGCAGTCAGGTGGACGGCCCGGGCCAGTTCAGCGTCCGCGGCGACATCGTGGACATCTACGCCCCCGATATGCGCCAGCCCGCCCGTGTCGAATACTGGGATGACGAGATCGATTCGCTGGCATCGTTCGACCTGCTCACCCAGCGGCGGGACGGTGCGCTGGAAAAGATCTATCTTTCTCCTGCCCGCGAAGTGCTGTTCGGCAACACCGCCGAAACGGCGGACGCCCTCCGTGCGGCCCAGAAAAAGGCGCGCGGCAAGCACCGCACCGCTATGGAAAAGGCCATGGAAGCCGACCTTGCCCAGCTGGACAGCGGCCTGATGCCCGAAGCCATGGACAAGTATTACGGTCTGCGCTATCCCCAGCCCGCCACCCTGCTGGACCACCTCGACAGCCCCATCTTCGTCCTCGACGAAGTGGGCGGCATCCGGGACGCCCAGAAAGCCACCGAGTTCCGGCGCGGCGAAGAGCTGACCGGGCTTCTGGAAGAGGGCGTCATCTGCCCCGGGCTGGACGTGCTTTACCAGACCATGGACGACCTTGCCATCGACGCGCAGAAGCAGAGCACCCTGCTCTGCGAGAACTTCCTGCGCGGCATGAACGAGTTCAAGCTGAAGGACCTCATCAACGCCGAAGCCTATGCGGCCCCCAACTGGGGCGGCGACATGGCGTCTCTGCGGGAGGACCTCGACCCGCTCATCGCGCAGGGATACGCGGTGACACTGTTCGCGGGCACGCCCAAGGGCGCGGCGGCACTGACCCGCGACCTTGCCGACAAAGGCTATGCCGTCAGCCTGAGCCGGGACGTCCGGCCCGCAAAAGGGCTGGTGCAGGTGCTTCCGGGCCATCTGACCGCCGGGTGCACCTTCCCGTTCGCTCATGCAGCAGTCATCTCGTCCCGGCGGCACGGTCTGGACGAGGCCGCCGAAGCCAAAAAGCGCAAAAAGAACAAAAACGCCCTGTCCAGCCTGTCGGACATCAAACCCGGTGACTATGTGGTGCATCAGAGCCACGGCATCGGCATGTATGCGGGCATCCAGCGCTTGGAAGTGCAGGGCGCGATCAAAGATTACCTGAAAATTCAGTATTCCGGCTCTGACGTGCTGTATGTGCCCGTCACCCAGCTGGACCTGCTCAGCCGCTACACCGCCCCCGGCGACGAAGAAAAAGTCAAGCTGGCCAAGCTGGGCGGCACAGAATGGCAGCGCACCCGCGCCAAGGTCAAAAAGGCCACCGAGGAGATGGCGCAGGAGCTGATCGAGCTGTACGCCCGCCGCCGACAGGCCACCGGCTATTCCTTCCCGCCCGACGGCGACTGGCAGAGCGATTTCGAGGCCCGCTTCGACTACGACGAGACGGACGACCAGCTGAACGCCACCGCCGAGATCAAGAAGGACATGGAGAAAGGCTATCCCATGGACCGTCTGCTCTGCGGCGACGTGGGCGTTGGCAAGACCGAAGTTGCCCTGCGCGCCGCGTTCAAGTGCGTCATGGGCGGCAAACAGTGCGCCATTCTGGCCCCCACCACTCTGCTGGCGTGGCAGCATTACAACACCATCCTCTCCCGCATGGAAGCCTTCCCGGTCAAGGTCGGGATGCTCTCCCGCTTCCGCACCGCCAAGCAGCAGAAAGAAACGCTGCGCGGCTTACAGGCCGGCAGCGTGGACATCGTGGTGGGAACGCACCGTCTGCTGTCGAAGGATGTCCGCTTCCACGATCTCGGCCTTGTCATCATCGACGAGGAGCAGCGGTTCGGCGTCAAGCACAAAGAGAAGCTGAAGGAAAGCTTCATTGGCGTGGACATGCTGACCCTTTCGGCCACCCCCATCCCCCGCACCTTGAACATGGCCATGAGCGGCATCCGCGACCTGTCCACCATCGAGCAGCCGCCCATCGAGCGCCAGCCGGTGGAGACGTTCGTACTCGAATACAACGACGTCATTCTGGCGGAAGCTATGAAAAAAGAGCTGGCGCGCGGCGGTCAGGTCTACTACCTGCACAACCGGGTGGACAACATCGAATCCACCGCCGCCCACGTCAGCCAGATGGTCCCGGGCGCACGGGTCGGCATCGCCCACGGCAAGATGACCGAGGAAGAGCTGAACCCCGTCTGGCAGCATCTGCTGAACGGCGAGATCGATATTCTGGTCTGCACCACCCTCATTGAAACCGGCATCGACGTGCGCAACTGTAATACCCTCATCATCGAGGATGCCGACCGGATGGGCTTGGCCCAGCTGTACCAGATCCGGGGACGCGTGGGCCGCAGCGGCCGCAAAGCCTATGCCTATTTCACCTTCAAGCGGGACAAGACCCTGACCGACATCGCCCAGAAGCGGCTCTCCGCCATCCGCGAGTTCACCGCATTCGGCTCCGGCTTCCGCATCGCCATGCGCGACCTGCAGATCCGCGGCGCGGGCAGTCTGCTGGGCCACAGCCAGCACGGACACATGGAAGCCGTCGGCTATGACCTCTATGTGAAGATGCTGGGTCAGGCCATCGCACAGGCCAAGGGCGAACCCATCCAGCGCGACAAGAGCGAATGCCTTGTGGACCTGCGGGTGGACGCCTACATCCCCGAAAAGTATATCGCCGACGGCCCGGGCCGCATCGAAGCCTACAAGCGCATCGCGGCCATCCAGACGCCGGAGGACGCCGCCGATGTGTTGGATGAACTCATCGACCGCTACGGCGACCCACCCCCTTCGGTCAGCGATCTGGTCAACGTCTCGCTGGTCCGCGTTCAGGCATCGGCTGTGGGCGTCTACGAAGTCACCCAGAAAAAGGACACCCTTGTGCTTCAGGTCGAAACGCTGGACGTCCCGATGATCCGCGGGCTTCTGGTGGCCTTCGGCGGCCGCGTCACCGCCGGGGCCGGAAACAAACCGTATCTCTCCGTCACCCTTCAGCCGGACGAAAAGCCGCTGGAACTGCTGCAAAGCATCCTCAAGGCCATGGCGGATATTTTATCTCAAAAATAACCTCTCTGTCCTCGCGTGAGCGGACCTGAGAGGTTTGATACAAATCAACAGGAGACTATTATGAAACAGAAACTTCTTGCCCTTCTCTGCGCGGCCGCGCTGGTGCTCGGCCTTGCGGGCTGCGTCATCTCCACCCCGGACACTGTGGGCAGCATCGGGGATGCGGAGATCACCTCCGGCCTGTATCTGCTGGCCCAGTACAATGCGTACCAGTCCGCCGCCAGCCTCGCTTCCTCCGATCAGGACACCACCAACGTCAAGAGCTTCCTGAAGGAGACCATCACCACCGATTCCGACAGCGGCGAGACAGCCACTGTCAGCGACTACGTTGCCGACCAGACCCAGAAGAATCTGGAGCTGTACGCCGCCGTCGAAGCCCGTTTTGACGAGCTGGGCGGTCAGCTGACCGAAGCCGAGGAAGCACAGGCCGACAGCTACGCTTCCCAGCTGATGGACCAGTACGGCGACACCTACAAGGCCAACGGCATCGGTCTGGAGACCATCCAGCGCTTCGAGCGCATCCTCATCAAGAGCAGCGACCTGCTGGACCTCGTGTACGGCGAAGCCGGTGAGACGCCCGTTTCGGACGCCGACCTAACCAGCCACCTCGAGAACGAGATGGTCGAGCTGGCCTACTACACCATCCCGCTCTATAACACCAGCACCTACGCCTTTGCCGACGACGACCAGAAGGCCGAGATGCTCTCGCTGGCACAGGCCGCTGTGGACGGCTACAACAGCGATATCCCCGCCGATGCCAACAGCCAGTTCACCACCTTCAATACGGCGGCTTCCAACGCGCTGAGCGGCATCTACGCGGTGCTGGACTCCACCGTTCCCTCCGACAGCACCACCTCGCTGCAGACCGAGCTGCTGAGCAGCAGCACCATTGATTCTGCGTTCACCACCGACGGCTCCGCCGATACCATCCGCAGCCTGTCCTACGGCGAAGCTGCCGCCGTGCAGTATTCGTCCCTCTCCATGATGATGGCCGTCCGTCTGGACCCGCTGGCCGTCAACACGCTGAGCACGGTCCGCGCGCAGGTCCTCTCCGACATGAAGAGCGACGAGCTGCAGGACGCCCTTGCTGCCTACGGCGCTTCCATGGAGCACAGCCTTGACAGCTCCGCCATGGGCAAGCTCCCGGCGAAGAAGATCGTGGTCAACAGCTCCAACAGCTGATCTTCCCCTCCGATGGGGCTGCTGCAAAATGTGATCGCAGCCTACACAAAAAATCGCACAAAATCAGAAACCCGGAACCCTTTTTGAGCCATTTTGGCCCCGAAAAGGTTCCGGGTTTTGTGCATGATTCTTCAGAGAGCTGTTTTGCAGCAGCTCCATGCTTCTAAACTGGAGTTACAGCTTTGCTTCCAGCCGCTGGCGGATGGCCTTGATGAAGCCGTCGCTGTCCACGGGGGTGGGGGTGATGCCCTCGGCCAAGCCGCAGAGGTCCTTGGTCATGATGCCCTCATTCAGGGTCTGCAGGCTGGCTTCTTCCAGCGCCGTGCCGAACTTGACCAGCTCGGGCAGACCGTCCAGCTCGCCGCGCTTTTTCAGCGCGCCGCTCCATGCGAAGATGGTCGCCATGGGGTTGGTGGAGGTCGTCTCGCCCTTCAGGTACTTGTAGTAGTGGCGGGTGACCGTGCCGTGGGCGGCTTCGAACTCATAGTTGCCGTCCGGGCTGACCAGAACGCTGGTCATCATGGCCAGCGAACCAAAGGCCGTGGACACCATGTCGCTCATCACGTCGCCGTCGTAGTTCTTGCACGCCCAGACGAAACCGCCCTCGCTGCGGATGACGCGGGCCACGATGTCGTCGATCAGGCTGTAGAAGTAGGAGATGCCCGCTGCTTCGAACTTTTCCTTGTACTCCGTGTCATACACCTCTTGGAAGATGTCCTTGAAAGTGTGATCGTATTTCTTGGAGATGGTATCCTTTGCGCCGAACCAGAGGTCCTGCTTTTTGTCCAGTGCGTAGTTGAAGCAGCTGCGGGCAAAGCTGCGGATGGAGGAATCCTTGTTGTAAGAACCCTGCAGCACGCCGCCGCACTCGAAATCGTAGACGGTCGCGGTCTGCTTGGTCCCGTCCTCGCCGGTAAAGCTCAGTTCTGCCTTGCCGGGGCCGGGGATGCGGAACTCGGTCGCCTTGTAGACATCGCCGTAAGCGTGGCGGGCGATGGTGATGGGCTTTTTCCAGTTCCGGACCGCCGGTTTGATGCTGTCGATCATGATGGGAGCGCGGAACACCGTGCCGTCCAGAGCGGCGCGGATGGTCGCATTGGGGCTTTTCCACATCTCATGCAGCTTGTATTCGTCCATCCGCTGGGCGTTCGGGGTGATGGTCGCGCACTTGACCGCCACGCCGTACTTCTTGTTGGCCTCGGCGGCCTCCACCGTCACCTGATCGCGGGTCGCGTCACGGTTGGGAAGACCCAGATCATAATACTCGGTCTTGAGGTCCACGAACGGCAGGATCAGCTCGTCCTTGATGCTCTTCCAGAGCACACGGGTCATCTCGTCGCCGTCCATTTCGACCAGCGGAGTGGTCATTTTGATCTTTTCCATATCGATTTCCCTTTCCTCTCTTACAATCGCAATAGATATCAACAGCCCTACTCGTACTGCCAGATACAGGCAGAGCGTTCGGCATTATTGGTAGGCTGCCGCCAGCTTTTCGAGGGCAGACAGACTGCGCTCGACCTTTTCGGTATCGATGCAGTAGGCCAGACGGACGTATCCTTTGACGCCAAAAGTATCGCTGGGCACGAGCAGCAGGTCAAATTCCCGCGCTTTCATGCAGAACGCATTCGCGTCCTCTTCCAGCGCCTTCGGGAAGATGTAGAAGGTCCCGCCGGGGCGCTCGACCTCGAAGCCCAGTGCCTTGAGCTTGTCGTACAGCAGGTTCATGTTCGTCTCGTACACCGAAAGGTCACTCGTGACGTCCAGACAGCGGCTCACGGCGCGCTGGATGATGCTGGGCGGACAGTTGTGGCCCGTAAAGCGGGAGATCTGCGCCATCATATCCACGAGGACGTCCTCGCCCTCACAGCCGGGGCGGACCGCCACATAGCCCAGCCGCTCGCCCGGAAGGCTCAGGCTCTTCGAGAAGGAGAAGCAGGTCAGGGTGTGGGGATAGAACGCTGCCGGATAGGGCACTTTTTTGCCGTCGAAGGCGATATCGCGGTACGGCTCGTCGCTGACGAGGAAGATGTTGTGGCCGAACGCCTTGCTCTTTTCGGTCAGCAGCTCGGCCATGCGGGTCAGCGTCTCCGCGGAGTAGACCACGCCGGTGGGGTTGTTGGGGGTGTTGATGAGGACGCAGGTGACGTTCTCGGTCAGCATCTCCTCAAAGGCGTCGAGATTCGGCTGGAACGCCGGGGCCTGCGGCGGGACCACCTTGAGGTGTGCACCCGTGCCCTCGACGTAGGGGCCGTATTCCGGGAAGTAAGGCGCAAAGGTCAGCACATCGTCCCCGGGCTTGGTCACCGCGCGGATGGCGTGGGCGATGGCGCCCGCCGCACCCGTGGTGGGGAAGATATCGTTCTGGACATACGGCAGACCGAACGTCTTGGCCAGATGGGCCGCGACCGCCGTGCGGAAGCCCGGGTCGCCCTGACTGGGGCAGTAGCCGTGCAGATCGACCGGCTCTTCCTGAGTCAGCAGGTCCTGCATCACCAGCGTGAACTGGGGCGGGCAGGGCACGCTGGGGTTGCCCAGCGAGTAATCGAACACGTTCTCATAGCCGATCTCTGCAGCCCGCTGTTTGCCATACATAAAAGTTTCGCGGATGACGCTCTTGTGCGCCAGCATCCCGCGGTAAGTCTCGTTCAGCATCGGTACTTCCCCCCCTGTTATTTCTGGACCGCAGACGCATAGCTCTGCTCCAGTTTGATGATGCAGCTGTACTTCGGGTCCTGCTCGGTGACGAAGCTGCACATTTCTGCCAAAACGGCGTTCTGGTCGCCAGTGTATCCCGCCGGGAACACCAGATCGAACAGCACATTCGTATGGGTCTCGCCCGGAACGATGCGCAGATCGTGGATGGACAGCTGCGGGTCGATCCGGCGGACTTTTTCCATCAGGCGGCTCCGCAGGACCCCGACCTGTGCATCCGAGGTCACGATGGGGTCATAGTGGATGGTCACCTGAAGGTTGTCTTTTTTCAGGAAATCCCGCTCGATGTTGTCGATGACATCATGGGCGGAAAGCGGGTCCGTCTCTGCCGGGAACTCCACATGCAGGGACGCGAACTGATGTCCCGGCCCGTAGTCGTGGACCATCAGATCATGCATTCCCAGAACGCCCGGATAGCTCATCACGGTCTGCTCGATGTGCTCCACCAGTTCCGGCGAGGGCGTCTCGCCCAGCAGCGGGCTGAGGGTATCCATGACCAGCCCCCAACCAGACCACAGGATGAACGCTGCCACCGCCACGCCCATCAGGCCGTCGAGGATGTCCCAGCCGGTCAGGCTGCACAGGACCGTGGCCAGCAGAACGGCGCTGGTAGTCAGGACATCGTTCCGGCTGTCGGCAGCAGTGGCCAGCAGCGTTTCGGACCCGATGAGCTGGCCGACCTTGCGGTTGAAGCCGCTCATCCAGAGCTTGACGAGGATGGACGCCGCCAGCACCGCCACGCTGAGCCAGCTGAACGCCACCGGCGTTGGGTGAAAGACCTTTCCGATGGACTCCTTGCCCAGCGAAAGCCCGATGGCGAGGATGGTCACGCTGACCACCAGTCCGGCAAGATATTCATACCGGGCATGGCCGTAGGGGTGCTCAGCGTCCGGCGCTTTGGACGCAAGACGGAAGCCGATGAGGCTGACGATATTGGACGACGCATCCGAAAGGTTGTTCAGGGCATCGGCCATGATGGCGATGGAGCCGAACAGCGTGCCCGCCGTCAGCTTGCCCAGACACAGCAGGATGTTGCACGCCATGCCCACGATGCTGGCAAGGTTGCCGTAGGCGGTGCGGACCGCCGGTTCCTTGGTGTCCTCGGGGCGTTTGATAAAAAGACGGATCAAAAGTTGAGTCATGCCGATCCTCCCAGTTTGAACGGATTTGTGCGGCGGAATGACTTAGATATAGTATAGCATTTCGCTTTATCATTGTGAAGCGTTTTGCCATGAAAGCGCCGCTTGTTTCAAGGCCGATGCATGAAATTCGGTCTTGTTTCCAACAGGTAAAAACAGCCCCCGGGCGGAGTTCCCGCTCGGGGGCTGTGCCGATCTTTCAAGTTTTCTGTGGTCAGATGTTCTTGGGCGAAGGCTTGCTCAGATCCACGCTGCGGATGATCTTGCGCACGGGCAGGATGCTCTTGGCGTTCATGGACAGCTCATCGACGCCCATCCGGAGGAACGTCTCGGTCAGGGCTGTATCTGCGCCCAGCTCGCCGCAGATGCCGACCCAGATGTTGTGGCGGTGGCCCGCTTCAATGGTCATCTGGATGGCCTTCAGGACAGCGGGGTGGTGCGGGTCGAAGAACGGTTCCAGCTTGGCGTTCTGGCGGTCCAGTGCGCAGGTGTACTGGGTCAGGTCGTTCGTGCCGATGGAGAAGAAGTCGCACTCAGCGGCCAGATCATCGGCGACGAGGACGGCGGCCGGCGTCTCGATCATCGTGCCGACTTCGATCTTATCGCTGAACTTGACGCCCTCGGCGGTCAGCTCCTGCTTGCACTCCTCGAGGATGGCCTTGGCGTCCTGCAGCTCCCGCAGACTGGTGATCATCGGGAACATGATGCTCATATTGCCGTAAGCCGAAGCGCGGAGCAGCGCGCGCAACTGGGTCTTGAAGAAGTCCCGGCGGGTCAGGCAGATGCGGATGGCGCGGTAGCCCAGTGCGGGGTTGTCCTCGTGGTCGAGCTTCATATAATCGACCGTCTTATCTGCGCCGATGTCGCAGGTGCGGACGACGACCTTCTTGGGCGCGAGGCTCTCGACGACCTGCTTATAGGCCTCGAACTGGTAGTCCTCCGAGGGGTAATCCTTGCAGTTCAGATAGACGAATTCGGTGCGGAACAGGCCGACGCCGCCCGCGTCATTCTGCTGCACGGCCCCCACATCGCTCATGCCGCCGATGTTCGCATAGACCTGAATGGTCTTGCCGTCCAGCGTGGTGTTGGGCTTGCCCTTCAGCTCTGCGAGCAGGGCCTGTTTCTTCTGGTCCTCCTGCTGACGCTTCTTCAAGCTCTCCAGCAGATCGGGGGTCGGGTCCACATACACACAGGCGTTGTAGCCGTCCACGACCGCCATCTTGCCGTCCCAGTCGTCCTGAATGTCCTTGCACTGGATCAGGGCGGGGATGTTCATGCTGCGGGCCAGAATGGCCGTGTGGCTGTTGGAGCTGCCCTCGCGGGTGATAAAGCCCAGCAGAAGGCTCTTGTCCATCCGGACCGTCTCCGACGGGGCCAGATCCTCTGCCACAAGGATGCTCGGCTCCGTACCCTGCAGCGTGGCGTTGTCCACACCCTGCAGGATGTCCAGCATGGCCTGTGCGATGTCGATGACATCGGCGCTTCTGGCCTGAAGATAGGGGTCATCCATCGCGGCAAAGACCGCCGCCTGATTGTCTCCCGCCGTCTTGACGGCGTACTCGGCGCACTTGTGCTGGCCGTTGATGATCTCCTTGATGGCGTCCACAAAGTCGTCGTCATCCAGCATCATGGCGTGGATGTTGAACACCTCTGCGATGTCCTCGCCCGCCTCGTTCAGGGCCTTCTCGTACAGCGCGGTCTGCTGGTCGATGGCTTTGGCGCGGGCGTCCTCAAAACGGGCTTCTTCGGCGGCGGTGTCAACGATGTCCGCCGTGGAGATGACCGTGCTCTTTTTCTTGTAAATTTTCAGCTTGCCAATCGCGATCCCGTTCAGGATGCTTTTACCGGTTCCTACCTGCATCGTAACTGCTCCTTCTTCTTTTGTGCGAAAAAGCCCCCGCAGGGGACTCCCGCAAGGGCTTTGGTTCGCTGTGTTCTCAGACGTTCTCGCTCAGGAACTTCTGGATGGCTTCTGCGGCTGCATCCTCGTCCTCGCCCTCGACCTTGATGGTGACCGTCTCGCCCTGCTTGACGCCCATGCCCATCAGAGCCATCAGCTTGCGCAGATCGCAGGTCTTGCCGTTCTTCTCGAGCGTTGCGGTGCTGGAAAAGCCCTTGACGACCTTCACGAGCAGTCCGGCGGGGCGTGCGTGGATGCCGCAGGCATCCTTGACAGTGTACTGGAATTCCTTCATGATCATTTCTCCTTACCAGCATCCCATTTCATCATATTCTTGATCCGGGGCCTTTGGCCGCACCGGACGCAGCCCAATCTTGCTGCGGGACGCTTTACTTATATTATAAACCCAGTTCGTTATTTTTTCATCATTCCATTTCGCCGATTTTTATGCAACTTTTTTGGTACAGTTCAACAGAATTTTTGTTGAAAATTTTCCACCGTTTTCATTCGACCGGATACCCCTCTGCATCCAGCGGAAGGTCGGTGTAGCTGTAGTCCTCGCCGGACGTCTGCTGGGCCTGATCGGACGCACTCAGCTCCTCGTCATGCCGCTCGCCCCAATCGCCGCTGTAATCTTCGCCGGACGTTTCCTGCGCCTGTTCCGATGCGCCCAGTTCTTCGTCGTGGCGTTCGCCCCAGTCGCCGCTGTAGTCCTCACCCGAAACGGGCTGCGTCTCCTGCTCGGCAAGGGCCATGGCGGTCTGGGCGTCCTTGATACCGCTCACCGTGCCGGAGGGCTTTTCGAGCAGATAGGCCCCGATGGCCTTTTTGCGGTAGACCAGCAGCACGCCGTACCGGCTTATGTCGCCCTTGCTGGCCGCCGGGATGAGGGCCGTCCATTTTTCGACAGTTTTCCCTTTGTATCGCGCAAGATCCAGCCCGCTCTGCTGGACGACTCCGTTGAAGGCCGAAAAGCTGTCGTCCCATTTGCGGGGGATCTTGACCTTATCCGCCGTGATGGACGCGCCGTCCACATCCAGCCCATAGCCCGTGAACCACGTCTGGATGTCCTGCGCGCTCTCGATCTTGTTGCTGCTGGAAGCCACTGTCACCGTGCGGGTGCTGATGTACCGCCCCAGCAGCGCACTGACGGCCACCAGCGCACAGCACATGGCCCCGATGCCAAATTTCTTCAAGCTCGTTTTGTTCAGCGTTACCACAAACATGCCCATGCCTCCCACCCTTGTTGCGTTCTGAAAGCATTGTATGCGGCGGGGCGCGGCGATATACGAAACCTTCTATACAAGGGGCCGCTTCTGTGCTAGAATGGGCGCAAGAGAACAAAAAGGCGGTGGAACCATGATGCAGCACCCTTTGCCGGAATATCCACGCCCTGCCCTGCGGCGGGACAGCTTCGAGAACCTGAACGGTCCGTGGCAGTATGCCATCACCCATTCGGCCAAGTTCCCGGAGCACTGGGATGGGACCATCCTCGTCCCTTACTCCCCGGAGACCAAAGCTTCCGGCGTGGGCCGGACGCTGCAGCCCGGGGAGTGGCTGCACTACCACCGCAGCTTCGTGCCGCCCGCCGGGACCGGCGGGCGGGTGCTGCTCCATTTCGGGGCCGTGGACTACGCCTGTGCCGTGCAGGTCAACGGACATCTGGTCGGCGGACACCGGGGCGGCTACTGGCCCTTTACCTTTGATATCACCGACGCGCTGCGCGGCGGGCACGAGCGTCTTTGGATCGCTGTGCAGGACCCTTCCGACACCGGCGTTCAGGCCCGCGGCAAGCAGACGCTCCACCCCGGCGGGATGTTCTATCCGGCCCAGAGCGGCATCTGGCAGACCGTCTGGATGGAACGCGTGCCGGACAATTTCATTGAGACGCTGACCGTGACGCCCGACTACGACGCCCGCACCGTGACCGTCAAGGCCCACACCACACAGCCGGGCGGCGCTGCCAACCTCTGGGCCGTCGTGCGGGCCGGCGGCGTGACCATCGCCGAGGACTGGGGCAGCGACGACGCCGATCAGGACGGCGAGGTGACCCTCACCCTTCCGGACGAGCACTTTTTCCCGTGGAGTCCGGACAGCCCCTTCCTCTACGATCTGACCGTCGGCACGACGCAGGGCGAGGAAGAGAATTTCGACACCGTGCACAGCTACTTTGCCTTCCGCAAGTGGAGCTGTGAGCCGGATGCGCACGGCATCCTGCGGTTCTGTCTGAACGGAAAGCCGATCTTGCTCAACGGGCTTCTGGATCAGGGCTACTGGCCCGACGGCCTGTACACGCCGTCCTCCGACGCCGCCGTCGTCCACGAATTGCAGACCGTCAAAGAGCTGGGCTTCAACCTTCTGCGCAAGCACGCCAAGATCGAGCCGCAGCGCTGGTATTACCATTGCGACAAGCTGGGCATCGTGGTCTGGCAGGATATGGTCAACGGCGGCGAAGCCTACAAGCTTTGGTTCGTGACTTACCTGACCAATGCGCTTCTGCCTCTTCTGCGCCGTCTGCCCGACGCGGCCCCGCTCCATGGACTTCTGAGCCGCGGCAGCGAAGCCAGCCGGGACGAATATCACCGGGAGCTGAACGCCACCGTGGCCGCGCTGCAATGTCACCCCTGCATCGGCTGCTGGGTCCCCTTCAACGAGGGCTGGGGCCAGTTCGATTCCGCCAAGGCCGCTGAGATGCTCCGCACCCTCGACCCGGACCGCCTTGTGGATGCCGCCAGCGGCTGGTATGATCAGGGCAGCGGCGATGTGGATTCCCGCCACAACTACTTCTATCCGCTCCATCTCCGCCCCGGTGCGCGCACCGTCGCTCTGAGCGAATATGGCGGCATCGCTTGGCCGATGCCCGGGCACGAACCGCCCCGAAAGACCTACGGCTACGGCACAGCCAAGACCCGCGCCGAACTCACCGAGCGCTACCAGAAACTTCAGCGCGGGACGGTCCTTCCGCAGCTGAAGAACGGCCTGTCCGCCCTCGTGTACACGCAAGTGAGCGACGTCGAGGATGAGGTGAACGGCTTGTTCACCTACGACCGCGCCGCCATCAAACCGGAACCCGCTGTGGTGCGGACTGTCAACGAAGCGCTTGAGAAAGCGTTTGAAGAAGCGGTAAAATAAAGATGTTTTTCTGCTTTTGGCAAAAAAGGAAGGCGCTGCTGCGAAACACAACAGCGCCTTTCTCTGTGCGCAAAATCACATGGAGATCCATCCAAAGGCATTGGCCACCGAGCTTGCCAGAATGATGGCTGCAAACACCGGGCAGAGCGTCCGGATCATGAAATCGAAAACTTTTTTCCGGCGGAAAGGCTGACCATCCCGGGTCACCTCTTCGCTGATCTTTTCCACACCGATCACGCTGGCCACCAGCAGACAGGTCGCGATGGCCGCGATCGGCATCATGACCGAGTTGGTCAGGAAGTCAAAAAAGTCCAAGAACTGCATTCCGATGATCGTCACCCCCGACAGCGGCCCATAGCCAAGCGCAGACAGGCTTCCGAGCAGGATCATGATCACGCCGATCATTGCAGCAGCCTTTTTGCGGCTCCAACCCAGTTCATCCTCAAAGGTCGAAACGGCGCTTTCGGTCAGTGCAATGGAGCTTGTCACCGCCGCAAACAGCACCAGCACGAAGAACAGCACACCGACCAGCGAACCAAGCTCCATGCTGTCAAAGACTTTCGGGATGGTAATGAACATCAGCGCAGGGCCGGCTTGCAGCGTGTCGGGATCACCGCCCGAAAAGGAGAACACCGCAGGAATGATCATCAGACCCGCCATGACAGCGATCAGAGTATCAAAAATTTCAACGTTTTTCGTCGAATCCTCAATGGACACGTCTTTTTTCATATAAGAGCCAAAGGTCACCAGAATGCCCATCGCGATGGACAGGGAGTAAAACATCTGGCCCATGGCCGTGACCACCGTCATCCATGAAAAGTTTTCGAGATTCGGGACCAGAAAATACTTTACGCCCTCCAATGCACCGGGCCGGGTCACCGAATAGGCTGCGATGATCACCGACAAAACCACAAGGACCGGCATCATCATCCGGGAGACTCGTTCCACGCCGTTGCGGACACCCGCAAAAATAATGCCCAGCGTGAACAGGGTAAAGAAAATGAAGCAGATCTCCGCTGAGAAGCCGCTGGAAATGAACGACGAGAAATACCCATCCTGCGCCAGATCCGAGCCATGGCCTATCACATACTCGACCAGATACTTGATGACCCAGCCGCCGATCACCGAATAATACGGCACGATCAGAATGGGAATGACCGCATTGATCCAGCCGCCAACGGCCCGCCAGCGCCCTTTTCCAAACGCACCAAACGCGCCCACCGGGCTTTTTCGGGTCATCCGGCCCAATGCCGTCTCCGCCATGATCATCGTATAGCCAAAGGTGACGGCCAGCACGATGTAGACCAGCAGGAAGATCCCGCCGCCGTATTTTGCTGCCAGATACGGGAACCGCCAGATGTTGCCAAGGCCCACCGATGCACCTGCGGCGGACAGAACGAAACCAAGTTTTCCGGAAAAAGAGCTTCGACTGCTGTGTCGTGCTTCCATTTGCGTTCACTCCTAAACACTTTTTTCACAATTTTTCCCAGTGTAACACAGATGCCCCGAAACTGCAACCTACGGCTTTCATTCGAAAAAGAAGGGGCTGTTGCAAAACAAAAACGCGATAGCAACTTGTACAAAGAAATAGCATAAAATTAGAAATCCGGAACTCTTTTTGAGCCGTTTTGGCC
>URVW01000045.1 GCA_900551435.1 uncultured Faecalibacterium sp. | reverse complement strand
TGGATATGACCCTGACCCGCGCAAAGTTCAACGAGCTGACCGCTGATCTGGTCGACCGCACTATGACCCCTGTCCGCAAGGCTCTGCAGGATGCAGGTCTGCGCGCTTCCGACCTGAAGAAGGTCCTGATGGTCGGTGGTTCCACCCGTATCCCCGCTGTCTACGACGCGGTCAAGAAGGAACTGAACTGCGAGCCGTTCAAGGGCATCAACCCCGATGAGTGCGTTGCTGTCGGTGCTGCCATTCAGGGCGGCGTCCTGCAGGGCGACGTCAAGGGTCTGCTGCTGCTGGATGTCACTCCGCTGAGCCTCGGCATCGAGACTCTGGGCGGCGTCTGCACCAAGATCATCGAGCGCAACACCACCATCCCCACCCACAAGAGTCAGGTGTTCTCCACCGCTGCAGACAATCAGCCCTCTGTTGAGATCAACGTCCTGCAGGGCGAGCGTGAGTTCGCACGCGACAACAAGAGCCTGGGTGTCTTCCATCTGGACGGCATCGCTCCGGCTCCCCGTGGTGTTCCTCAGATTGAAGTCACCTTCGATATCGATGCAAACGGCATCGTGAAGGTCAGCGCAAAGGATCTGGGCACTGGCAAGGAGCAGAACATCACCATCACCGCTTCCACCAACATGTCCAAGGACGACATCGATAAGGCTGTCAAGGAAGCTGAGCAGTTCGCTGCTGACGACAAGAAGAAGCGTGAAGAGGTCGATATCCGCAACGGCGCAGATCAGATGGTGTTCCAGACCGAGAAGATGCTGAAGGAGAACGGCGACAAGATGCCCGCTGACATCAAGAGCGAGGCCGAGGCAAAGCTGGCCGACCTCAAGACTGCGGTCCAGTCCGGCTCCATCGACGACATCAAGGCAAAGCAGGATGCTCTGAGCCACGTCTTTGAGAAGATGTATCAGGCAGCCGCTGCAGCCCAGCAGGCCGCTGGCGCACAGCCGGGTCCTGACGCTGGCGCAAACAACCAGCAGAAGCCCAATGACGACGGCGTGGTCGATGCTGACTTCAAGGAAGTCTAATGTTTGATACAGACGGCGCAGGTCCGGCCAAACCGGCGGACATGCGCTGAGGAATAAGCAAAAGCCGCTCCGGTTTTGCCGGAGCGGCCTTTGCGGTTTCACGAGGTTAGAGGGATATGGCACAGGAAAAGCGTGATTACTACGAAGTGCTGGGGGTATCGAAGGGCGCAACGGATGCGGAGATCAAAAAGGCTTACCGCAAGCTGGCCATGAAGTACCACCCGGACTATAACCCCGGCGACAAGGAAGCCGAGGAAAAATTCAAGGAAGTCAACGAAGCGAACGAGGTCCTGTCGGACCCGAAGAAGCGTCAGCTGTACGATCAGTATGGCTT
This sequence comes from uncultured Faecalibacterium sp., assembly GCA_900551435.1. Classification (GTDB taxonomy): domain Bacteria; phylum Bacillota; class Clostridia; order Oscillospirales; family Ruminococcaceae; genus Faecalibacterium. The sequence goes on along the minus strand of URVW01000045.1, from coordinate 16,899 downwards.
TGCCGGAGTGGACCCCAGCTATGCGGCCCAGAACGGCGGCGGCGCGGGCGGCTTTGGCGGCTTCGGCGGCGATGGCGTGGACTTGGGCGACATCTTTGGTGATATTTTTGGCGGCGGCTTCGGCGGCTTTGGCGGCTCGTCCCGTCAGGCCAACCCCAACGCCCCCCGCAAGGGTCAGGATATCCGGGTCCGGATCACGCTGTCGTTTGACGAGGCGGTCCACGGCTGCAAGAAGAACATCACCATCACCCGCCAGCAGGAGTGCACCGAATGCCACGGCTCCGGCTGTGCGGTCGGCTCCAGCCCGGAGACCTGCCCTGACTGCGGCGGACGCGGCTATGTCATCCGCCAGCAGCGCACGCCGTTCGGCGTGATGCAGACCCAGCAGCCCTGCTCCCGCTGCGGCGGCAAGGGCAAGCTGGTCAAGAACCCCTGCAAGGTCTGCCACGGCTCCGGCAAGACAGCCACCAAGAAAACGCTGGAGGTGTCCATCCCCATGGGCATCGACGACGATCAGAGCTTTGCTCTGCGCGGCATGGGCGACGCCGGCACGAACGGCGGCCCTGCGGGCGATGTCATCGTGATGGTCACGGTCCGTCCCAGCGAGGTGTTCCAGCGCGACGGCTATGATGTCTGGGTCACCGTGCCCATCACCTACAGTCAGGCCGTTCTCGGTGACAGCATCACCGTGCCGTCCATCGATGGCAAGGTGGAGTACACTGTTCCCGAGGGGACCCAGAGCGGTACGACCTTCCGTCTGCGCGGCAAGGGCATCCAGTATCTGAACGGTCGCGGCCGCGGTGATATGTACGTCAAGTGCGAGGTCGAGATCCCCAAGAAGCTGAACAAGGCCCAGCGCGACGCCCTGAAGAAGTTCGAAGGAACGCTGAAAGAGGAAAACTACGAAAAGCGCAAGGGCTTCTTTAAGAAGCTGAAGGATCTGTTCAACTGAGGTTGACGGAACGTCCATAAAAACAAGCAGACCCCCTTCCGGGAAAATTTCCGGAAGGGGGTTTTTAGTAAGCAAAAGGACGCTGCACGTTTGTGCAGCGTCCTTTTTGGTTCAGACAGCTCAACCCATGTAGCTGATATTTACGTCGATCTGTCCGCTGTATCCGGGGATGCGGGCGGTGCAGGTCCCCTGCCACATGTTGCAGGAGATGGGGCTGCTGGCGACGTTGTAATGAGCGTTCCAGATGTTGTACTTGGTCAACTGGCTCAGGTCCAGACGCTTGCGGAACCATGTGGTGGAAGCGTAGACACCCGGCTGATAGCCCAGCGACTTGACCTCTTCGCAGAACGCGACCGCGCACTTGGTGCGGTCCTCGACGCCCAAACCGTCGGCGCGGCCATTGCCCGCACCGGAAGCTTCGGTGTCAAAGTAGATGGGGTAATCCAGCTGACGGCCGTTCAGGACGTAGACGCAAGCCTGCGCTTCCTCGCGGGCCTCGTCCTCGTTGACGGCCTGACTGAAGCAGTAGACGCCGACCCGCAGACCAGCGTTCCGGGCATTGGTAAAATGCTCTTCGAACTTGGGGTCCTGCACCAGCGTGCCGGAGCCGTAGCCGCGGTAGCCGATGCGGATGATGACGAACTCCACGCCCGCCTTCTTGGCCTGTTCAAAATCGATCTTGGACTGGTATTTCGAGACGTCGATGCCGAAGGTGGCCTTCTGCTGGACGCCGTTTGCATCAAAGTAATACAGCTTGTTGTCGATGCTCTGGATGCCGGTCACGGGCTTGTTGGTGGTCTGGTCGTAGTAATAGGTCTTGTCGCCGACGGTCCGCCAGCCGGAATAGACCGGTTCGGGTGCGGGCGTCGTACTATCATCTTTTTTGCCAAAGAGCAGGTTCCACAGCCATTTCAGGAAGCCGTTCTCGCTGTCCAAGCACTGGGCATCCACGCTGCTTTCATCCAGCGTGCCGGCATCCAGCGCGGCACGAATTTCTTCTGGCGTCAGCAGGATGGTCCCGTCCACATCGGTGATCTCGGCAGAGGATAGATCGTCCTCGCCGTTCTCCGAAGCGGTGGAAGCGGGTTCCTCGACAGGTTCTTCCACCTCTTCCGGGGCGCTCAGGGGGTCCTCAGCGGCCAGTTCTTCCGTTTCCTGCTGGAAGTGGGGGAACACCGCGTTCTCGTGGTCTACCTCAGCGGCAGAACCGGCCATCGGGTCAGCGGGCGTTTCGGTTTCCGGAACAGCCGGTTCGGGTTCGACGGCGGGTTCCTGCGCCACCGGTTCTGCCGCCGCGCTGGACGCGGGAGCTTCCGGCTCTGTTGCGATGGAAGAAGCCGGTTCTGCGGTTTCCTCGCAAGGCTCGCTGACGGCGGACTCTTCTGCGGTGGAAGAAGCCGAAGCGGACGGCTTTTCTTTGGTCTGTTTGAGTTGGTCGCTCGTCTCCCAATCGACGGTGACGGGGGCGACGGTCAGACCTGCGGGCTGGGAAGCCAGCAGGAAGGTGGTCCCTGCGCCACCCAGTGTGAGCGCCAGCGCCATGACCAGCGCGGCGACGGCCTGTCCAATGCCGCGGCGGGACCCTTTCTCGGATGTATTATGATGAACAGATGAAAATTTGTGTTTCATACCGTTTGCTTTTTCCTCCAAACTGAATCGGGCCGGCCCATTGCGCTGGCCGCTGACGCCCGGTTGAATCGGATACGATCAAAAATCCTAATTTCACTCTTCCAGTATACACCCAACCCCCGGTCCCCGTCAATCTTCTTTGCAACGGAACGGCAGGACGGCGCAGGACAAAAAAGAGCCTCGCTCCAGAAGGAATACGGATCAACCCGCGCAAAAATTGCAGCTTGTAAAATAAATTTTGGTTCTTTTTACCGAAAATCGCGGCTTGCACTTGCTGTCTTGACAGGTGTATGGTATGATGATGGTCATGTGAACCCGCGCAGGGGACTGCCGGGACAGAAAGGCGGAAAATTTCATGTCAAATGTCAAAGACTTTTTGAAGCGAAAAGATATCGTCATCACCCCGCAGCGCTACCTCATCGAGGCGCTGGGCGCGATGGCACAGGGCCTGTTTGCCAGCTTGCTGATCGGCACGATCATCAAGACGCTGGGCCAGCAGACCGGGCTGGAAATGCTGGTCGATCTGGGCGGCTATGCCACCGCGATGAGCGGTCCGGCCATGGCCTGTGCCATCGGCTGGGCGCTGCATTGCCCGCCGCTGGTGCTGTTCAGCCTGATCACGGTCGGCTATTCGGCCAATGCGCTGGGCGGCGCGGGCGGCCCTCTGGCTGTGCTCATCATCGCCATCGTGGCGGCAGAGCTGGGCAAGGCCGTCAGCAAGGAGACGAAGATCGATATTCTGGTCACCCCGCTGGTGACCATCTTTGTGGGCGTCGGCCTGTCGATGCTCATTGCAGCGCCCATCGGCGCGGCGGCAAGTCAGGTGGGCACGCTGATTATGTGGGCCACCGAACAGGCCCCGCTGGTCATGGGCATCCTCGTGTCGGTCATCGTCGGCGTGGCGCTGACCCTGCCCATCTCCTCGGCGGCCATCTGTGCGGCACTGGGTCTGACCGGTCTGGCCGGCGGCGCGGCCGTGGCGGGCTGCTGTGCCCAGATGGTGGGCTTTGCGGTCATGAGCTACAAAGAAAACGGTGTCGGCGGCCTGGTCAGTCAGGGTCTGGGAACCAGTATGCTGCAGATGGGCAACATCATCAAGAACCCCCGCATCTGGATCGCGCCCACGCTGGCTTCGGCCATCACCGGCCCGCTGGCGACCTGCCTGTTCCACTTTGAGATGAACGGCGCGGCAGTCTCCTCCGGCATGGGCACTTGCGGTCTGGTGGGTCAGATCGGCGTCTATACCGGCTGGGTCAACGACATTGCAGCGGGCACGAAAGCCGCCATCACCCCGATGGACTGGGCGGCCATGCTGCTCATCTGCTTCGTCCTGCCCGCCGTTCTGAGCGTCGTGTTCTGCGAGATCGAGCGCAAGCTGGGTTGGATCAAAGACGGCGACCTGAAGCTGAATTAAATCTTGTTTCCATCGAGGACCGCTTCCGTGAGAGTATCCCCCTCGTATACGAGTTTGAGGGAGAAAAACGGGCGGTCCTCTTTTAATAGGCGCAGAAAAATTTTGTCGCCCTCCCAGATGGGCAGGTCCTCTACGGAATCCTTCGGGACCCATTCGAGGATGCCCTCGTTCCGGGCGGGGTCCCGCACCAGCTCGCCGGTCCATGCGTCGGCGGTGTAGAGGTACATGTACTCCGTGAGATCGCCTAAAATAAAGGTGACGATGCCCCGGCAGCGCCAGCGGGTGAGGGTGAGGTCCGTTTCTTCCCGGACCTCCCGCAGCAGACAGTCCTCGGGGCTTTCGAACGGCTCAAATTTTCCGCCGACGCCGATCCATTTGTCGTGGTTCATGTCGTTTTTCTTGGTCACGCGGTGGAGCATCAGCCACTTGCCGTCCTGTTCCAGATAGCACAGGGTCGTGTTGAGCATGGGAAATTTAGGGTCCATAGGAGTTCTCCTTCTATTAAAATGAAAAAGGGGCTGCCGCACAGCGGCAGCCCCTGATTTTGTGATTTTACTTCCGTGCAGCGCGGCCCTTGCCCGCGTTGTTCAGCTTCCGGACCAGATCGTTCTGGTGCTTGCGCTGCGAGGGGGTCGGCTCCGGGTCATGGGCCTCTTCGGCCTTTGCGCCGGTCTGTGCGGCGTTGGGGTCCACGCGGACGAGATTCCACTCCTGATTTCCGCCGGAAACGAAGTTCCAGATCTGCGCCTGTGCGCCGTTGGAGGTGTTCATGCCCACGAGGTCGATGTACTTATCGGCCAGCACGTTCCGGATGCGGGTGCGGCCGTTGCGGGTGGGTTCCAAAGACCAGCACTGGCTCAGGCCGCTGGTGCGGCTCCACTGATGCAGCCATGTGCCTTCCACCACGCCGCCAAGGGCGAGGTCGATGAATTTCCCGGTAAAACGATTCTGGATGCGCCAGCGTCCTTCGCCCGCATCCACGAACTGCCATTGCTGCCACGGATGACCGGCGTAGTCCCACAGACGGATCGCAGCGCCGTTCTCCGTGTTGAAGTTCTTGATCTCCAACACCTTTCCGTTCGGGGCTTTGATGAGATAAAATTCATTCTCCATTAAAACGACCTGCGATGCTTTTGCCATAATGTAGTTTCTCCTTTCCGGTATTCTGCCGATTGATGCCTTTATTATAGCGCATTTCCTCTCTGGCAACAAGAATGGAAAATCACAATTTTTTGTCGGTTTCTTGTACGTTTTGCTCAAAACGAGCGGGCTTGCGGCCCAGCTGCGGGATGGCGTACCACAGCAGCAGACAGCCAAGCCCGATGAGCCGCACCTGCGTGTTGGAGCAATGGGCATTCAGCACCCAGCCCACGCCAAAAGAAAGCAGATTGGCGGTCAGAGCATAGAGCACCGGGTGGGGTGTTTTGCCTTCCGGCCAAGGAAGCCAGCGGCAGTAGGCACAGGCTTCGGCGATGAACACCAACACCTCGAGGAACAGATAAAGGAAGCTGCCCCACATCGGCCCAAGGTGGAGCGTGCCGTAGCACACGCCGAGATTCAGCACGATCTGGGTGGCAAGGTTGACCTTGCCGATCAGATCCCGCTGGGCGGCTCCGTTCAGATGAAAGACGAAGATGCCCCACGTTAGCTCTAAGATCAGCGTGATGAGCACCCGCGCGGCGAAGAGAGAGAAGATATCAGCGTCGTTCCGGTTGTGGTAGACCCGCAGTCCGCCGTCCTCGTTGTCCAGAAGCACCTGCCACTCGCTGGAAAAGGCGTAGCGCTCCACGGGCTCCTCGCTGCGGTAAAATTCGCCTGTCTCAAGATTATAAAGGAGAACATAAAACTTGTTGGGCGGATAGTAGCCCCAGACGAACTCTTCATCGGCATCGCCGGGGTATTCCTGAAAATAGTCGAGGAAGTAGTAGCCTTCGGGGGCGTCGTAGTTCCGGAACGCTTCCCACGCTTCGCGGGAACCCATCCGTTCCCGGTATTCCGGCACAGCGCCCCACGGTCCGCTGACCTTCGTGCTGCCCAGCAGGGTAACGGCATAGCGCTGCTGCGGGGTGTAGTAGAGCTTGAGGGTGACCGACGGCTTCGGCCCCATATCGGCAAAGGCGGAAAGAGAAATGGTCAGCACGAGCAGGGCAGAAAGCAGGAATCCAAAAAAATTTTTGCGGATTTTTTTCTTCATGGCATGGCCCTCACACTTCAAAAAACAAAAAATCGGACAGGTCTTTCTTTAACTTGTAAACGAGCGGGAGACAGCTGTTATTGCAGGGCGTTCTGCACAAAAACAGCATGGACGATTTGTGCACCCTGCACTGTATCTGATGGGAAAACAAAACGCCTGTTTGCGGGGGATTTCAGCCCGAAATATGAACAAATTGTTTCCGGCTCACGGCCAATTCAGGACAATAACTTTACGTTTATAAAGCAAAGCGAACTTCAACACTTTATTTCGATGAGTAAAAGAAACTTCAAGAAGAACTTTCATTTGTTTCACGATTTCGGGTATTGACTTTAGATAAAAACTGAGGTATAGTAAGGATGCGGAGAGCGGAAAAACGCCCCGCTGAGCTTGAACTTCAGGCATCTGCCTGTAGAAAAATATAGGAGGTTTGATTATGTACTATTACATTCTGGGCTGTGGCATCGCTTGTGTGGTTCTGTTCGGTATCAACAGCATGGAGACGGTATGCGTCAAGCCGGCCGAGATCCTGGGCAAGGTCGTTCTGTGGCCTCTCGCCCTGATGGAAGCAGTTGTTCGTTACAGCTCCACTCATCACAACATCAAGACCGCGCTGTAAAACATCTCGTTCCAATGTGAAAACGACAATCAGGCGGCTGCGCTTTTTTCGGAAGGCGCAGCCGCCTTTTTGTTTTGCACTTTTGCCGACAGTATGGTACAATGAGCGTAGAATTTTTTGGGAGGGAACTGCTATGACCAACGAAACCTTAAAAACCATCGAGACGCGCCGCAGCTGCCGCGCCTACAAGCCGGAACAGATCACGGAAGAAGAGCTGGAAGCTGTTCTGCGGGCCGGGACCTATGCCCCCAGCGCAAAGAACCTTCAGAGCGCAAAGATCGTGGTCGTGCAGGACGCTGCCACCCGTGCCGAGCTGAGCCGGATGAATGCCGCCGTGATGGGTTCGGACAAGGACCCCATGTACGGTGCACCCACCATTCTGCTGGTGATCGCGGATGCCCACAACCCCAACGCCGTGGCAGACGGCAGCCTTGTGATGCAGAACCTGATGCTGGCCGCCGCCTCGCTGGGGCTGGGCAGCTGCTGGATCAACCGCGCCAAGGAAGAGCTGGAGACGGAAGAGGGCAAGGCCCTGCTCAAAAAATGGGGCATTGAAGGGGATTATATCGGCGTCGGCCACTGTATCCTCGGCTACCCGGCCGAAGCGCCCAAGCCCGCCGCACCCCGCAAAGCGGATTATATCGTACGAGTCTGAGGAGGATTATGAAACCGGATTACAAGCTGGTCGCAAAGGCCAAATATATTCACATGACCGCCGACCTTGCCAACGAACTGTGGCATGAGGTCTACAAACGCTACTACCCGGCCAAGCAGCTGGACGCGCTGGTGGAGACGCTGCAGAGCGCGGACGCCATCGAAGAGGACATCGACAACGATGTGAACTATTTCCTCGTTTTTCTGGGCGATAAGCTCATCGGCTATTTCGCGTGGAAGATGGAGAACACCGCCCTGCATCTGCTTCATCTGTATCTGAAGCCGGAATACCGCGGCAAAGCCATCGGCCGGGACATCGTGATGTCCTGCGAGCGTCTGGCCCGCGGCGAGGGACGCGGCCGCGTCTCCTGCGAGGTCCACACCAAATGTCTGCCGGTGCAGCAGTTCTTCAAGGCGCGGGGCTACCGCATCCTGAAGCCGGTCGAGAACCCGGTGGGCGGCGTCACCATGCAGCTGACCGAAATGGAGAAAATGCTCTAAAATTCCCCATTGCAATTTCCGTGCGTTTGTACTACACTAAAGTAGTGTACTGAAGTGCCCCTCTGCGGGCCAGACCCAACCAGAACGTCAAGGGAGGAACAAGCCATGGCAAAAGATCATCCCACCGGAGAGTCCGGCCTGTATTCCGCACTATTGGAGCTGAAAACGCCGGAAGAATGCTACCGCTTTTTACAGGATGTGTGCAGCTACGCCGAGCTGAGTGCAATGGAGCAGCGCTACAACATCGCCGAAAAGCTGGTCAGCAAGCAGAGCTACACCAGCATCATGGGCAACATCGGCGCATCCAGCGCCATCATCAGCCGGGTGAGCCGGGTCATCAGCAAGGAGGACAGCGTTCTGCGCCGTCTGCTGGAAGAAAAGGCCGAGGACGCCCCCAGCGAATAAACGAACCGCACACCGCGGGGCCGGGAAGCACCCGCCCGCGGTGTGCTTTTTTCAGGAGGAAAACGCTATGAGCAAAGCAGTTGTATTTTTTGCCGACGGCACGGAAGAGTGCGAAGCCCTTCTGGTGGTGGACCTGCTCCGCCGCGCAAAGGTGGAGGTCATCGTGGCGTCGGCCATGGGCCGGAAGGAGCTGGTCAGCAGCCATAAAATTCACCTGACCGCCGATGCGCTGGCCGAAGAGGTGGATTATTCGGACGTGGACATGGTGGTCCTTCCGGGCGGCATCCCCGGCACGCCGAACCTTGCGGCCAACAAGACCGTGACCGATACCTGCGCCGCCTTTGCCAAGGCGGGCAAAAAGGTGGCTGCCATCTGCGCGGCCCCCAGCATTCTGGCTTCGCTGGGTCTGCTGGAAGGGAAGAACGCCACCGCCCACGCCGGTTTTCAGGATCAGCTGGCCGGTGCAGTCGTTCATGATGAAGAGGTCGTCGTGGATGGGAACATCACCACGAGCTACGGTCTGGGCGGCGCGATCCCCTTTGCCCTCGAGCTGGTGCGCCAGCTGGCCGGCCCCGCCGAAGCCGACCGTATCCAGAACGCTATCGCGTATCGGCACTGAAAAAGGAGGTCCCTTATGCGTTTTGTGACCTGCCGTCTGCCGGACGGCATCGAGGACCCGGCGATTTTATCCGAGGATGGCCGTCAGGTGTGGCCGCTGAGCTGGCTGGGATTGAGCTACGAGACGTTGTCGGATGCCATTCCATTTCTGACGCCGCAGGTGAGGGCGGGCCTGTCGCTGGCCGTTGCGGGCATCCCGGCCCTGCCCATCGAGGCCGTCACGCTGGAAAGCCCCATCCCGGCCCCGGCGCAGGACGTCATCTGCTTGGGCATCAACTACATGGCCCACTCCGATGAGGCGGAAAAATACTCTGCCGATGCCTTTGCGACCAAGCATCAGGACGCCATCTACTTTTCCAAGCGGGTCACCCGCGCGGTGGCGGACGGTGGCTGCATCGAGGCCCACACCGACCTCGTGAAAAAGCTGGACTACGAATGCGAACTGGCGGTCGTCCTCGGAAAGGATGCCAAAGACGTGCCCGCAGGGCAGACGAAGGACTTCGTGTTCGGCTACACCATCCTGAACGACGTCTCCGCGCGGGATGTGCAGACCGCCCACAAACAGTGGTACTTCGGGAAGAGTCTGGACGGCTTTACGCCCATCGGCCCCTGCATCGTGACGGCAGATGAATTTGCCGACTATCCGCCCAAGCTGGGCATCCGGAGCTTCGTCAACGGTGAGAAACGGCAGGATTCCAACACAGGGCTGCAAATTTTTGATATCGACCATGTGATCGCGGAGCTTTCGCAGGGCATGACCCTGAAGGCCGGGACTATCATCGCCACCGGGACCCCGGCGGGCGTCGGCATGGGGATGGACCCGCCGCAGTTCCTCATTCCGGGTGATGTGGTCCGGTGCGAGATCGACGGCATCGGCACGCTGACCAATCCCGTGAAATAACCAAAAAGAGCGCTGTCAAGCAGGAAACCTGCCCGACGGCGCTCTTTTGGTTACAGGGAATGGACCCGCAGTTCGTGGGGATAGTGGTTCAGGACCTCACAGCCCGTCTCGGTGACCAGAACAAGGTCCTCGATGCGGACGCCGAACTTTCCGGGCAGGTAGATGCCCGGTTCGATGGAGAAGCACATGCCCGGGGTGACCACGTTCTGGTTGACGGCGGAGACGTCGCCGGCTTCGTGGTCCTCCAAGCCGATGAAGTGGCCAAGACGGTGGTTGAAGTAGGGGCCGTAACCGGCTTCGGTGATGAGGTCGCGCGCGGCGGCATCGATGTCGCACAGGCGGACGCCCGGTTTGACCAGTGCTTCGGCGGCGGCCTGAGCCTTCCGCACCAGCTCATAAACGGTGCGCTCTTCTTCAGTCGGCTCACCGGTGAAGAAGGTGCGGGTCATGTCCGAGCAATAGTTGTGGTAGACGCCGCCCACATCGATGAGCACGCACTGTCCGGCGGTCAGGGGCGTGTCGTCGTTGTCGTGGTGGGGGTCGGCGGCGTGCGGGCCGAAGCCGCAGATGGGTTCGAAGCTCACATCCGAACAGCCGTGGGCGGCATAGATGCCCTTGATGGCGTCGGCCATCTCCTTTTCGGTGATGCCCGGGCGGATGAGGGCTTCAAACTCGGCCATGCAGTCGTCGTTGACCTTGGAGGAAGCCCGCATAGCGTCCTGCTCGGCGGCATCCTTGACGGCGCGGGCGTCGTCACAGGCGGCGGAAGCGTTCTGGTAGCTGGGCGCGGCGTTCAGCTCCATCAGGCGGATCAGGAACCGCGCGGGCCAGTTCTTGTCGATGCCCAGCGGCTTGTCCCGTTCCAGCCACGGCAGAAGCTTGGCGGGGGCGTCCTCGCCATCGGAGTAGTTCTCGACTGGGACCCCGGCGTCCGGCTGGCCGAACAGCGCATTGACGAAAAAGCGGTGTGCGCCGTCGGCGCGGAGCAGCAGCGCCAGCATCCGTTCGCCCGGATTCAGGCGGATGCCAGTCAGATAGAAGATGGTCGGCGGGTCGCTGACGATCATCTGAGAAAGCCCCTGCGCGGCCAGATTTTGGGTCACGCGGGCAAAGCGGGCAGCATAAAGTTCGGTCATTTTGATTTCCTTTCTGTAATATAACACGTTGATTTTATAATATGTTGAGAAAATGGACCCAAAACGATACCTATTCACAAACTGTTCATATTAAATTCATGAACAGTTCATTGACATTCGGTATACATAGGGCAGCAAAGGCGCAGACAGCGCCAGACCCCAGAACAGTATAGCACGGCAAACCTAAAAAATGAACTGCCTGTGTTTGAGGAAAGGAATTGGACCGCTATGAAAATTGGTTTTACAGAATTGATGCTCGTCGTGATCGTGGCGTTCGTGGTCATCGGCCCGGACAAGCTGCCCGCGTATGCGCGCAAGCTGGGCAAGATGCTGCGTGAGCTGAAGAAGTACACCGGCGCTGCTTCGGAGGAGATCCAGAAGAACGTCGTGGAGCCGCTGAACGAGATCCAGGCCCCCATCAAGGAAGCTGTCGCTCCCCTGACCGACCTGAAGAAGGACATCGACGACAGCATGAAGGATGTCACCAAGAGCTTCACCAACATCGGCAAGACCAGCAAGGAAGAGGCCAAGAAGGCCGAAGAGGCTGAGGAAGTCGCCGAGCTGGAAGCCGAGCCGGTCGAAGAGCTGGCTGAGGAACCTGCAAAGGCTGAGGAGGCCCCCGCAGAACCCGCAAAGGCTGAGGAAACTCCTGCGGAGCCGGTGAAGGCGGAAGAAAAGCCCGCCGAGGAAAAGGCTGAAGCAGCTGCCGCTCCCGCAACGGAAGCCCCTGCGGCCGAAGAGGCTAAGGAAGCTGCCCCGGCAGAGGAAGCCAACGTCTAATTCAGATGCACCCGCGCCCGCGGTTGTACGATACATTGTAAATCAGCCCGCCGAAGCGGCGCGGCAAGAGTAAAAGGAGATTATTATTATGAGAATCGGACCTCAGGAGCTTATCATCGTTCTGATCATCGTTCTGGTCATCTTTGGACCCAAGAACCTGCCGAAGCTGGGCAAGATGTTCGGCAAGACCATGAAGAACTTCAAGGAAGGCATGGACGACGTCGAGGATGACGGCGAGACCAAGAAGGCCGAGACCAAGTCTGAGACCAAGACCGACAAGGAAGACGAGGAGTAATTCGTGGCTACGAACGTAAAGCGCAAAAAGAAAGCCGAAGTCATGTCGGAGGACGGCAGCATGACGCTGACCGGCCATCTGAAAGAGCTGCGGAACCGGCTCATCATCTGCGCGGTGGTGTTCGTGGTGGGCGTCGTCGGATTTCTGGCGGTCTCGGATAAGCTCATCGACCTGCTGACGGCAATGGCGATGAACGCGAACTATACCTTCGTGTTCCTTGCCCCGCAGGAAAAGCTGATGCAGTATTTCCGTGTTTCGCTGATCGCGGCGGTGCTCGTGACCATCCCGGTGGCATTGTATCAGATCTACGCCTTTGCAAAACCCGGCCTGAAGCGGAGCGAGAGCTTCTTCTTCAAACTGGTGCTGGTGTTTGGTCTGGTGCTGTTCTGCATCGGTGTGATGTTCGCCTACAAGATCACCCTGCCGTTCATGCTGAACTTCCTCGTGACGCTGGAAGGCACGGACTACATCACGGCCTCCATCAGCATCGAGAGCTATATCAACCTCTGCATGACCATGTTTATCATCTTCGGCTGTGTGTTTGAAATGCCGCTGGTCACCATCATTCTGGCCAAGATGGGCATTGCAAACCCCGAGATCATGAAGAAGGGACGCGGCGTTGCCATCGTCCTGATCTTCCTGATCGCTGCCATCATCACGCCGCCGGACATCGTGTCCCAGTGCTTTGTGGCAGTCCCCATGGTCCTGCTGTACTTTGTCAGCATCTTCCTGAGCGGTGTATTCTACAAGCCGCGTGAGGACGATGACGACGAAGAGGAAGCGGACGACGCAGACGAAGAGTGATCTTCGGTTTCTGATCGCATGATAAAACGCGCTCTGCCGGCTGGCAGGGCGCGTTTTTTGTGCGCCGAAGCGGGGCGGATTGCAAAAATTACTGCAATATGATAAGATGAAGTCATCTGGAAATGTTAGGGGTTCTTCCTTCCGTTTTTGGAGATAAGGAGAGAGCAGCCGTGAAAAAGAAACCGTATGCGTTCATGGTCCCGGTGTCGCTGCTGGTCGTGGTGCTGGTGGGCTATATGGTCCTTGTCATCAGCGATCTGGTCGCGTCGAACCGCAGGATCTACCAGATGAGCCATACCGATCAGGGGACCCAGCTGCTCGACCGCCGCGCCCTGCGCTGAAAACCCAAAGAAAATCTGGAAAAGCGCTCCCAATCCGCCGGAGAATATGTTATAATCATCACAAAGGTAAAACGGCGGGAAACCGCTAGAAAAAAGGGGTAAATGAATCATGAAAGAATACGCATTTGGCATCGATCTGGGCGGGACCACGGCGAAGGTCGGCCTGTTCACCACCTCCGGCGCGCTGCTGGAAAAGTGGGAGGTCCCCACGGACACCTCCAATTCCGGGGAACACATCCTCGAAAATCTGGCTGACGCGATCCGCGGCAAGATGGCCGAGAAGGAAATTCCGGCTGAGCAGGTCGAGGGCGTCGGCATCGGCGTGCCGGGTCCGGTCCAGAATTCCAGCGTTGTGCCCATCGTCTGCGCCAACCTCGGCGGCTGGGGCGAGCGGAACGTCGCCGCACAGCTGTCCGGTCTGCTGGACGGCCTGAAGGTCCTCGTCGGCAACGACGCCAACGTGGCCGCGCTGGGTGAGATCTGGATGGGCACGGCAAAGGGCTGCCGCAGCGCTGTCATGGTCACGCTGGGAACTGGCGTGGGCGGCGGCGTCATCGTCAACGGCAAGGTCATCGACGGCACGAACGGTGCGGGCGGCGAGATCGGCCACATCACCGTCAATCCGCGCGAAACGGCGGTCTGCGGCTGCGGCAAGCGCGGCTGCTTGGAGCAGTATTCCAGCGCCACCGGCGTTGTCCGCTGCATGAAGAAGCTGCTGGACGAGAACCCCGATGTTGACTGTGTCCTTCGTGGCAAGGACTTTGCAGCAAAGGATGTCTTTGATGCCGCCCGCGCCGGCGACGCGCTGGCCGCCCGCGAAGTCGAAGAGATGTCCGAGACGCTGGGCATGGCACTGGCCAACATCGCTTCCACCACTGACCCTGAAATGTTCCTCGTGGGCGGCGGTGTGGCCCGCGCCGGCGATGTGCTGTTCGATCCGCTGGTCAAGCACTACAAGGAGTTTGCGTTCCGCTCCTGCCGCGAAACGCCCATCAAGGCCGCAAGCCTTGGCAACGACGCGGGCATTTATGGCGCGGTCCGTCTGATCGTGGGTGAATAAGCATCGTTTTTGAAAAATAAGAAAGCTCCCATGTTCGGCACGAATCTGTGCAGACATGGGAGCTTTTGCGGTTGAGGCGATATCAAAAGGAGTTGAACGAATGAAGTATTCCACGATCAAGAAATCCGATGTTGAAAAAGTCGCAAAGCTTTACATGGACTACTACAACCAGCATTCAGGCGGGTGCTGGACCTATGAAAAAGCCTGTAAAAGGATTCGGCAGATGGTGACGATGGAAGATTCGCTCTGTCTGCTCCAAGAAACAGATGAGCAGGTCCCGACGGGGCTTGTTATCGGATTTTTCGAGGAATATGATGATTTTTCGTTCTATTTTCTCGACGAGATTTTGATTTTCGGGGAGCACCAGAACAAAGGATATGGAAGTGCGTTTTTGAGGGAAGTGGAACGGCGCGTGCAGGAGCGCGGCGCAAAATTGATTGAGCTGGTCTGTCCGGACGATGCACAGCATATGCACTTTTATCAGAAGTTCAGAATGACATCCTCGACAAAGCTGAAACTGATGCAAAAACGCTACTGAAACTTTTTCCACCAAAAAAGGCGAAGCTGTTGAAAACCCAACCGCTTCGCCTTTTGTTTTTTGTATTTCAGCGCTTCCGGAACGGAACGCTGTCGGCTTCGGTGATCTCGCGCAGGACCTTGCAGGGGTTGCCCGCCGCAATGACGCCGGAAGGAGTTATCAAAGGGTATCCTCACCGGGCAGCTGGTTCCACAGGCGGTAGTAAACGCCCTGTTTTGCCAGCAGCTCGTCGTGCGTGCCGGATTCCACGATGCCCTCCGCGCCCAGCACCAGAATGCGGTCGTAATTCTTGATGGTGGTCAGGCGGTGGGCGATGGTCAGCGTGGTGCGGCCATGGGCCAGCTTTTCAAGGCTCTGGCCGACCAAGATCTCGCTCTCGTTGTCAAGGGCGCTGGTGGCTTCGTCGAGGATGAGGATGGGCGGGTTCTTGAGGAACACGCGGGCGATGGCAATGCGCTGCTTCTGGCCGCCTGAGAGCTTGACGCCGCGCTCGCCGACGTAGGTATCAAAGCCGTCCTTCAGGGCGAAGATAAAGCGCTCTGCGCCCGCCAGACGCGCCGCCGTAATAATTTCTTCGCGGGTGGCTCCCGGCTTGCCGTAGGCGATGTTGTCCGCTACGGAGCCGCTGAACAGATACACGTCCTGCTGAACGATGCCGATGTCCTCGCGCAGACTCTTCAGGGTGACGTGCTGGATGTCCTGCCCGTCGATGAGGATGCGGCCGCCGGTCACATCGTAGAAGCGGGGGATGAGGTTGCACAGGGTCGTCTTGCCGCCGCCGGACGGGCCGACCAGTGCCAGCCGCTCACCGGCCTTGATGTCAAGGCTGACGTGGTGCAGGACCTTGTTGTGGTCGTCCGGGTACTCGAAGCTGACGTCCTCGAACCGGATCGCGCCGGGACCCGGCTTCAGCGGCTGGGCATCGTCGGCGTCGTGGATGGGCACGGGGGTGTCCATGATCTCGGCAAAGCGCTCGATGCCGGTCATGCCGCGCTGGAACTGCTCGGCAAATTCGACGATGCGGCGGATGGTCGCGATGAGAGTGGAGACGTACAGCACATAGGCCACGAGGTCGCCCGCGCTGATCTTGCCGTACACCAGCGACAGGCCGCCGGCCAGAATGACGACCAGATACATCAGACCGTCGAACAGGCGGGTCGAGGTGTTGAATGCGGCCATGGCGTAATAGCCGAGGGTCTTGATCTTCTCAAAATCCTTGTTGCCCTGCGCAAATTTGGCGCGCTCCTGCTCCTCGGCGGCAAACGCCTTCACGACGCCCTGTCCCAGCAGACTGTCCTCGATGGTGGCATTCAGCTCACCGATCTGGACGCGCTGCTGGCGGAAGCGGGCGCGGAGCTTCTGGTTCAGCTTGACCGACACGACGCCCATCAGCGGCACACAGGCGAACACCGCCAGCGTCAGCGGGATGCTGGCACGGCAGAGAATGAGGAACGACGCCAGAATTTTGATGAACGCGATGAAAAATTCTTCCGGACAGTGGTGGGCAAACTCGGTCACGTCGAACAGGTCGTTGGTGATGCGGCCCATGATCGTGCCGACCTTGGTGTTATTATAATAGGTGTGGTCGAGCAGAAGCAGGTGGTCAAAGGCGTCCCGGCGCATGTCTGTTTCGATGTGGACGCCCATGATGTGGCCGATGCTGGACATGAAATACTGCGCTGCACCGTCGATGATGCGGAGCACGAAATAGATGGCGGCCAGCTTGAGCACGATGCTGGTGGTCAGGGTGATGCCCACGCCCATGGCGGAGTTGGTGATGGTGCTCATGATCTTGGGCAGGATGATGTCGCACAGGGTGGTCAGCGCCGCACAGAACAGGTCCAGAAACAGGACCTTCTTGTAGTTCGCCAGATAGGGCAGGAACCGCCGGATCAGGGTGCGGCTGCTGGTGTGGTGTGCGCCGGGGTCTTTGATGGTCGTTGTTGGCATGATTGCTCCTTTATTTTTTGAACCTCTCAGTCTCGCATGCGCTCGACAGCCGCTCTCCTTCTGGCGCTTTTGCGCCACCTCCCCCGGCTCGGGGGAGTCTTTCCTAGCAGG
>URVW01000044.1 GCA_900551435.1 uncultured Faecalibacterium sp. | reverse complement strand
AGCTGCACGGTGTCAAGGGCGGCATGACCAACTGCCAGAACGAGATGAAGAAGGCTGTCGAGGCTGGTTACTGGAACCTGTTCACCTTCAACCCGGCCAACAAGGCTCAGGGCAAGAACCCGTTCACTCTGACCTCCAAGGCTGTCGACGGCGAGAAGTATCAGGCCCTGCTGGCAAACGAGACCCGTTACAGCCGCCTGACTCGTGCCTTCCCCGATCGCGCAAAGCAGCTGTTCGCACGCAACGAGCAGGTTGCAAACGACCGTTACGAGCATCTGACTCGTCTGGTCGAGCTGTACAAGTAATTTTTCTTCCGGGCCTTTGGTCTGAATGGCGTCACAGTGACACTCGAGTCCGAAAGGCGGCTGTCCCCGCGCTGGCGATTACTGCGTAACGCAGCGGTGCGGAACTGTGGCAAAGGATGACCCCGGCTCTGAACAAAAATGAACGGATCGCACCAGCAGCTTCGCTTCTGTGAGCGAAACCTCTGATTTCATTCCCGTGCTGTGCGGCGGCATTGATCCGCCGCCAGCCGGGTGTTTGAAATACCAAAGCACCCCCGTGAGGGTCCTTGAAAGCACACCCCGCGTGTGTCAGGAGCATAAGGTCTGCTTGCAGATACCTTGTTCCGCCTGTGGCATAAGACCTGCATTACAGGGATCTTGCTCCAGTAAAAAACGAATCTCGTTTTTAGCGCCCTATCCACCCGCAACGGTGGATGGGGCGTATTTTTTTGTAAAAACGAAGGGGTCGCTGTACCAATATCGTACAGCGGCCCCTTGAATGTTTTACTTTGCGCTAGTAGGCACGAATTCGATCTTGACCTGCATTCCCATGCCGGCGGCAAGTCTTTGCAGAGTCCGCAGAGATGGATTTGCATTTCCGTTTTCGAGCTTGCTGATATCTGCCTGTGCGATGCCGGTGCGTTCCGACAACTCTTTCTGCGTAAGGCCGCTTGTTTTTCTGGCGTCGATCATTGCTTGTACAAAGGAAAGTTCTGGTTGAAGTGTTTCCCATTCGGCTTTGAAGGCGGGGTCCTTGAGCTGTTCACTCAGATAATTTCGAAAGTCACTCATGAGATATTCTCCTTTCGTTCCAGATAGTCTGCGCGGTATTTTTTAGCCAAAGTGATTTCGTCGGATGGCGTTTTCTGGGTTTTCTTGATAAATCCGTTGGTTAGAATCATGTGCTTTCCAACGTAGAAAAAGTACAGAACGCGCGTGATATTGCTGCTTTGCTTGGCGCGAATTTCAAAAATGCCGTCTCCGAGAGGTTTGGAGTAGGGTTCTCGAAGTTGAGGTCCATTTGCTTCCAACAATGCGATAGAACCCAAGACTTTTGCACGCATTTTTACATCGAGGGAGTCTAAAAATTCTGCTACGGGACAATCGCCATTTGCTTTATAGTAAAAATCTACGTCGTAGTGCTCCAAGCGGTTCCTCTCCTTTTATGGGATATATCCCATTTCTATAATATATGATATATCCCATTTTGTCAAGGAAAGAATGAAAATTGCTTTCGCTCCCCCATTTTACACTTTCTTCATAGGTTTTTCATGAAAAAACGTGCATTCCGTGATATACTACGAGCATAAGGAATCGGGGCCGCAACCGATTCCTTGTACATGATTCCTCCTCACACCAAGGCAATATCCGAACAGAAAGCTCTTTCCAGTGTTCCGCAAGCGCTGGGAAGGGCTTTCTGCGTTTTTGACGGAAATTTCCCTCTGGTTTCGGCGGATTTAGGGTTGACCGGTGTTTTTGGGAACGCTATAATAAAAAGTGGAAAAGATTTTTAGGAGGTGAACGCAGAACAATGGACCCGGATCATAGTCGAAGACACGGATCAGATGCGGCAGGACCCAACCCAAAACGAGCTGCGTTCGCCTTTTTTGCCCGGTAAGAGGTGCTGTAGGTACTTCTCAGCGGGGAGAAAGGGCGCGGCTTTGTGCGCGCAAAGGGCGGAACATCCCTCTTTGCGGGCCGAAAGGTGGCGCTTTTTGTGTTTGTGTGCTGTCCGATTTGCCGAAAGCGGTAAGGAGGAACACCCATGGAACTGGAAGAAAAGAAAACGTCTGAAGCATCGCTCCCGATGCCGGAGCTGCCCGCCGATATCCCCGCAGAAGTGCGGCAGAAGCTGGCCGAGGACCTGAACGAGGAAGCCACCGAGGACCTGAAGCAGGACGTGCGGGACGCAGAAAAAGAGGAAGCCAAGGACGAAGAGGTCAAGGCAAACCCCGAAATGCTGACCAAGAGCCGTCTGCTGAAAATGCTGGTGAAAAAGCAGTACGTCAAGCTGCGCGAGGTCACCGAAGAAGAGCAGCCCGCCGACTTGGCCGAGCTGCTGGAAGAGCTGGACGAGAACAACCGTCTGGTCGTGTTTCGCTTGCTGAAAAAAGACGTTGCAACGGAAGCTTTTGCGTATATGTCCGATGAGGCCCGCGACGATCTGGTCAACGCTTTCTCGGATGTCGAACTGGTCAGCGCCATCGAAGAGATGAGCTTGGACGATGCCGCCGACCTGCTGGAAGATATGCCGGCGGGCGTGGTCAAGCGGGTGCTGGAAAAGTCCTCCAAGCAGACCCGCGAGAGCCTGAACAAACTGCTGAACTACCCCGAAAGCTCGGCCGGCAGCCTGATGACGCCGGAATATGTCCGTCTGCGAAAGGAAATGAACGTCAGCCAAGCGCTGGCGGCCATCCGCCGTCAGGGTGAGAACGTGGAAACGGTCTACACCAACTATGTGGTCGAGCGCAACCGTCTGCTGGGCGTCGTTTCGGCCCGCAGTCTGCTGCTGGCAGACCCGGAAACCCCCATCGAAGACATCATGGACGATAACGTGGTCACCGTAAAGGTCACGGACGATCAGGAGTATGTCGCCCGTGAGATGCAGCGCTATGACTTTACCGCGATGCCGGTTCTGGATAACGAGGGCATGTTCGTCGGTATCATCACCATCGATGATGCAATCGACGTCCTGACCGACGAGTCCACTGAAGATATGCAGAAGATGGCGGCTATTCTGCCCGATGACGATGCAACGACCTATTTTGGCACGAGCGTCTGGACCCACGCTAAGCAGCGTATTCCTTGGCTGCTGATCTTGATGCTGTCGGCGACCTTCACCGGCATGGTCACTACCCACTACGAGGAAGCCTTCGTCAGTCTGCCTCTGCTCGTCTCCTTCATGCCCATGCTGATGGACACCGCCGGCAACTGCGGCAACCAGATCAGCACCCTGATGGTCCGTGGTCTGGCGCTGGGTGAGGTGGAGCCGTCGGACTTCCTGCGCGTTCTGGGCAAGGAGATCCGCGTTTCCGCCATCGTGGGCGCGGTGCTGGGCGTCGTGAATGGTCTGCGCATCTACCTGATGTACACCTTCCTCTTCCCCGGCCAGTACGAAAACGTCATCGGCTACGCCATCGTCGTCAGTGTATCGCTGTTCTTCAGCGTCATTCTGGCCAAGCTGGTGGGCGGTATGCTGCCGCTGGCAGCCAAGAAGCTGGGCGCAGACCCGGCCATCATGGCAACGCCTTTCATCACGACCATCGTGGACGCATGCAGTTTGATCCTGTACTTCCAGATCGCTCAGCTCGTGTTCCGGAACATGATGTGACACACTCCTGAACCCCAAAAAGAACCGAACATCTGCGCTTGAACCCCCGCTCTGAATCAAAGACAGAGCGGGGGCAGCGCAGATGTTTTTTTGTGGAAAAACAGAGTTTTCCCACAGTTTTCAACACGGACGATTTTCCATGCATAGAATGTGGAAAACTTGAAGCAGAACCATTCCAATGGGGAGAAAACACTTTACAGCCTCCGGCGATTGGTGAAAAAAGAAAAGAAAACGGTTCGACTTTCTTTTGGAAAAAAGGAAAAGTCCCTTCAAGATTCCCCAAAACCCGCAGGGAACGATGGGAGAGAATACTTCATGTATAAAAAGCTTTCCTTGAAATGGTTGAAAACTCAGTGGAAAAAGTGGAAAACACCGTGGGAAACTCCCCTTCTTTTTCACAAATGCGGTGGAAAACCCAGTGGAAAAAGTGGATAAGTCCATCTCGTGGGCACAAAAATGGATACAACTTGTCGTTTTGGCAGGTTCTTACAGGGACAGCCCACCTGTTTGTTCACAGGGAATTTCTTGAATGGTCTGTGCAAACATGGTACAATGAAACAAGAAATACCCCGGCTGCGGCGGGGCGGAAATTTACGATCATGGAGGGTCTGCCTATGAATCATTGGCTTACCGATTTGGAGCGGAAATATGGCCGCATCTGCATCCCGAACCTCATCTCGATCCTTGTGGGGGCGCAGATCTTGGTCTATGCCGTCGAGCTGTTCGTCAACCAGTATATCTCGCTTTATCTGAGCCTGAGCCGTTCGGCCCTGCTGATGGGCCAAATTTGGCGCGTCGTTACGTTTGTGTTCGTGCCGTTCTCGGGCGGCGGACCGCTGAGCGTCATTCTGGGCATCTATTTCACATGGTTCATTGGAAGCGCACTGGAAAAGGAATGGGGCGACTTCCGGTTCAATCTGTATCTGCTGCTGGGCATGGTGGGCGCTGTGGCGGCCTGTCTGCTGACCGGCTATGCGGATACCTACTGCCTGTCGCTGTCGCTGCTGCTGGCCTTCGCGATGCTCTACCCGGAAGTGCAGGTGCTGCTGTTCTTTGTCATCCCCATCCGGGTCAAGTACTTCGGCCTGTTTGCGGCAGCGCTGTGGGTGTTCAGCTTCCTGAGCGTCGGCGCGGCGGGCAAGCTGAATTATCTGCTCTGTATGCTGAACTTCATCGTGTTCTTCGGCCCGCAGGCATGGCGCAGCGTCCGCGCGTGGGTGCGCCGGGAACAGTGGAAGCGGAAGAACCGTCGTTGATGCCAGCGCAGAATGAGAAGGAACCAAGATGATGATTGAAAGAATTGCCGGAAATCAGGCGCTGAAAACCAGCATCCGCCGGATGCTGGACAGCCGCCGGCTGACCCACAGCGTCCTTCTCGTCGGCGAAGAGGGCCTAGGGGCCGGTTTTGCGGCCCGCTGTGTGGCGGCAGATTATCTTTATCCTCGGGGCGGAGCGCCCGCTGAGGCCCTTCTGAGGGGCGAATGCTGTCGTGCGGTGGCAAAGGCCGGTAAGCGAGACAGCGGCCAGATCGAAACCGGCGTGGTCCGCGAGGCTATCTCGGTCACGGGCATGGGGTCCAACGGAAATTATCTGGTCGGTCAGGTCACGGCCATGCGGTCGGAAATTTTCAACACCAGTCTTTCGGCCGAGGGCCGCGCGGTCCTGCTCTACCATGTGGAGCGGATGAACGAGGAATCGGCCAACGCCCTGCTGAAAGTCATGGAAGAGCCGCCGGAAGGCGTGTTGTTTCTGCTGACGGCGGATTCACTGGCGGGCGTCCTGCCCACCATCCGGAGCCGCTGTGTCAGCTTTGCCGTCGCACCCGTCTCTCCGGCAGACTGCGCCCGCTACTGTGCCGCGCAGGGCGTGGACCCCAAAGACGCCGCGCTGTACAGTGAGCTGTTCGATGGGCATATCGGCACGGTGCTGACAGCCGCGCGGGATGATGTCCGCCGGGAGCAGGTCGAAAAGGCGCTGACGCTGGCAAAAGCCGCCGCCTCGCAGGACAGTTATGCGGCGGCGGTGCTGCTCTCTGCCTACGAAAAGGACAAGGCTGGTGCTGTGGCCCTGCTGAGAGATTTCCGCGCGGTCGCAGCCGCAGGACTGCGCCAAAGCCCGCGCTCACCGCTGCAGGGCGATGCCGCGCGGAAAGCCCTTGGCGCGGCAGATGCCGCCATCCAGCGCATCCGCGCACAGGTGAATCCCAAAATTGTTTTGTCAGTGCTTGCGGCAAAATTCCGGAGCTTCTAAAAAAGAAAGGCCAAGTCCCAAGATCGGGCGGTGCGTCCGTTGACGCAGACGCGGTTCCGATTTTTGGACTTGGTCGATTCGATTCCAAGAAAGCTTATCTTCTCCGGGTCCGGCTCTTTCTCCGGCCCAGATTCAGTGAGCCGCCGCCCGCGACCATCGTGAGGAAGCTGAGGACGACGAGGATGAGGACCAGCGAGGCCATGAGAAGCCCGGTGCTTTTGAGGTCGGTGCGAAAGTCCGAGACGTACTCCTGATGAGTCACGAGGTCCACGGTCCCGACTTCGTAGCCGTCCAGATAGACGGTCGCCTGACCGAGAACGGCATCTGCCTTGACGGTGGCCGAGACGCTCTCCGGCAGCTCGTAGGTGTAGGTCACCTTGTCGTCATCGTGGCCGTAGCCGCTGAGCGGTTCGGCGGCGTAAAGCTCGACGGATTCCGAACTGCGGCACTTGGTCAGCGGAACGGTGGTCAGGACTGTGGTGGTGTCCACGAGCTGACGTTCCGAGAAGCTGGCAAAGGCCCAGTCGAGCAGTTCCGAAGCTTCCTTATAGATGTTGTCGAGGTCCGAGCCGAGAACGACCAGCCCGTAGGTGTGGCCGTCCTTCTGGGCGAAGGTGACATAACAGCGGCCCGCCAGCGTGGTGAAGCCGGTCTTCATGCCGCGGATATAATCGCGATAGTACGGATATTCCGGGTTCAGCATCAGGTTGGTGGAAGTGATGGTCCGCTCAGTCTGGTGCAGATTGGTGGCCGGGAGCGTGTAGCTCAGGGTGTTGGCGACCCGCATATAGGTCTCGTTGGAATAACAGGCCTGAGCGATGAGCGCGAGGTCCCGGGCCGAGGAAACATTGCCGTAGTCGTACAGGCCGTGCACGCAGGTGAAGCTGGTGCTGGTGCAGCCCAGTTCCTGTGCCCGCTGATTCATCATAGCCACAAAGCTGGGCAGACTGCCGCCCGCCACGTCGCTGGCGATCACGCTGGCGGCGTCGTTGGCGCTGGCGACCAGAAGCCCGTACAGCAGGTCGATGCGGCGCACCGTCTCCCCGATCTTGAGGTTCATGGTGCTGCCGTTGGCGTTCTGGATGTCCTTGAACTCCTGCGTCAGGCTGGTGGGAATGGTGATCTCCTCGTTCAGGTCCTTGCCGCTCTCCAAGAAGAGCAGAGCCGTCATCATCTTGGTCAAACTGGCGATGTAGCGCTGTTGTTCGGCATTCTGCTCCAAAATGGGCTTGTCGATGTCGGCATTGAACAGATAGATCGACTCGCCCTCGTTGGCGGTCTGGATGGGCATTTCGTACACGGCAAAGCTGGGCAGAGCCGCAGCCGCCGCGAGGATCACCGTCAGCAGCAGCGCGGCTGCCCGACGGAAGAGGGATGTTTTTTGCATGAGCGTATCCTCCAAAATATCAAATCAGCTGAACAGCAGCTCCCAGAAGGTCGGCGTGTGAGGTTCGGCCGCCGCCGGAGAAGGTTCGGTCTGGGTCTGCGGTTCCGGGAGCGCGAAGGCCCAGTCGAAAAGCTCGGCGGCTTCCCGGAAGATGTTCTGGCTGTTGGAACCAAGGATGACCAGCCCGTAAGTATGGCCGTTCTGCTGGGCGAAGGTGACGAAGCACCGTCCCGCCTGTGTTGTGAAGCCGGTTTTCATCCCCTGCGCGTAGCTTCGGTAGTAGGCTCCGCCGGTCAGCAGCTTGTTCGTGGTCGTGATGGTCCGGGCAGGATGTACATTGGTGGCGGGCAGTTCGTAGGACGTCGTGTTGGCAATCTGCCGGTAGGCGGGATTCGCGAAACAGGCCTGTGCGATCTTTGCCATGTCCCGGGCTGTGGAGTAGTTGCCCACATCATAAAGGCCGTGCGGGCAGGTGAACTGGGTTGCGGTGCAGCCCAGCTGGCTGGCGCGGGCATTCATCCGGGCCGCAAAGGCGGCTAAATCGCCCCCGGCGGCGTCGCTGGCCAGAACGCTGGCCGCGTCGTTCGCGCTGGGCAGGAGCATGGCGTACATCATGTCGATGCGGCGGACCGTCTCCCCGGCCTGTAAGCCGATGGTGTGGCCCCGGTTGGCCCGGATGGTCTGGAACTCCGGCGTCAGGCTGTCCGGGATGGTGATGCTGGCGTTCAGATCGGTCCCGCTTTCCAGCACCAGCAGAGCCGTCATCATTTTGGTCAGGCTGGCGATGCACCGGGGCAGATCGGGATTTTGTTCCACGAGGACTTCCCCGGAATCCACATCGAACAGATAGATGGATTCCTGCGGGTAGGCCGTCTGGATGGGCATGGCGTAGGCTGCGAAACTGGGCAGAGCCGCTGCAACGGCCAGCGCGGCCGTCAACAGCAGAGCTGCCGTTCGGCGAAAGAGGGACGAAAACTGCATAAAAAAGATCCTCCGGAAGCTGCTGCTTCGAAAAAACGATTCCATATAAAAGAATACCATAAAAGCGCGAAAAGAGAAAGGTGGTTTTTCACAATGATCGTTCCATTTGGTGGAAAAGTCCCGCAGGACCGCGGCGCGGCCTTCGTGGCCCCGAACGCAACGGTGCTGGGCGATGTGATCTTGGAACAAGGCTCCAGTGTCTGGTATGGGGCCGTTCTGCGCGGCGACGACGGGACATTGACCCTTGGCGAGAACACCAACGTGCAGGACAATGCGGTCCTGCACTGTGATGCCGGCGGCAAAGTTTTGCTGGGCAAAAATGTCACAGTTGGCCACAGTGCGCTGGTCCATGGCTGCACCGTGGGCGACGGGACCCTGATCGGGATGCACGCGACCCTGCTGAACCACTGTGTCGTGGGCAAAAACTGCATCATCGGCGCGGGGGCGCTGGTCCCGGAACGGATGGTCATTCCGGACAACTCGGTGGTCGTAGGCGTTCCGGCCAAGATCATCAAGACCATCAGCGAAGAACAAGCCGCCCACAACCTTGAAAATGTGGTCCACTATGTCCGGGATGCCGAAGCCCACGCGGCGGCTATGACGAAACTTGAAAGCAAATAAAGCACGAATACGAAAGAAACTTTCGTTAATCGGGCTTTCAGAAGCCAGTTTTTGGGAAGAGACAGGAAACTTTTACATCCGATGCTTAACAAAATTTTCACAAGATTTCACAAGAAAGTAATGACTTTTGCTCCGAAATCGGGTATACTATAAACCACAAGGGAGCGGGGCCGCAACCGACTCCCTTGCACATGATTCCTCCTCACACCAAAGCAATACCCCAAAACAAAGACCCCCTCCGGTGTACCGCAAGCGCCGGAGGGGGTCTTTGTTTGGTTTTATACAGCGCCGTAGATGCCGTGCACCGAGACTTCGCCGGTGAACACATGCTGTTCGCCGCTGTCGGTGCGGACGACCAAGCGGCCGTCCTCGTCCACGTCGATGGCTTCGCCCGCGCCCTGACCGCCGCCCGGGAGGTCAAAGGTCACCCGGCGGCCCAGATTGACACAGGCCGCTTTGTATTCTTCCCGGAAGGGTGCAAAGCCGTCCCGCGCGAACACATACATCGGGCGGTCAAAGCCGAAATCGGTCAGGCCCTCGGCCAGCCATGCGGGGTCGGCGGCAAGGTCCACATTGGCCCCCTGCAGGGCCAGCGACGTGCCGTTGGGCAGCCCTGCGGCGTCGAAGTAGCTCTGCGGCTGGGCCAGATTGATGCCAATGCCGCACAGGATGCCGCGCCCCTGCTGCTCGTAGCCGTAGGAGACGCTTTCGCACAGGATGCCGACGATCTTTTTGCCGTTCAGCAGAAGGTCATTGGGCCACTTGATCTGACAATCGACGCCGTAGCGCAGTTTCAGCTGCTGGCGGACTGCAAGGCTTGCCAGAAGCGGCAGCGTAGAAGGCTGGGCCAGCGGCTCCCGGATGGCGACGGTGTAATACAGCGCCTTGCCCTCGGCGTTGGTCCAGCTGCGGCCCAAGCGGCCCCGTCCGGCGGTCTGGTTGGTGGTGTACACCGCGCCCACCGGGCCAAATTCCTCAAAATGCTCTTTCACATACGCGTTGGTGCTGCCGCATTCGGTCAGATAGCGCACTTCATTGATGCTCATTGGTTCGGTACCTCTTTGTGTTCATGGGCGACGATCTTGCCCTTGTCCAGCGTCAGGACGCCGTAGGTGTTGGGTCCGGTATAACAGCGGCCGCAGGAGCCGGGATTGAACAAAAATACGTTTCCATGCTGTTTTGCGACCGGAATATGGGTGTGTCCGAACAGCGCCACCTCAGCCCCGCGGGCGGCGGCGGCATCGGCCAGCGTATCCAGATCGTATTTCACACCATACATATGGCCGTGCGTATAGAAAATGACGACCTGATCGAACGCGGCCAGCCCATCCAGCGGCTCCAGCGCCCCAAAATCGCAGTTTCCGGCCACGGCATAGACCTTCATTTTCGGAAAGAGGGTCAGAACTTCTTCCAGATCGCGTAACCCGTCGCCCAAAAAGATCACCGCAGATGCGTCTTGTTCGGCGTGGAGAATGCGCTCGATCGCGCCGGTGCTGTTATGGCTGTCACTCAGGATCAAAAGTTTCGTCACGGGACAAAGTCCTCCTCCATTACATTCTTTTTTTCGATTTAACACAAAAGCAGAACGGCCGGTCAGCTCTGCAGGGCCAGCATCTGCTTGTAGATCTCGCTCTTGGAATACGGCGTGCTCTGCGCCATGGCCTTGGCGGCAGCGGTGGGGCCGTAGCCCTCGTTCGTCAGGGCCAGTGCGCGCTGAGCGGCTTCTTCCAGCGTCAGCGTCTCCTCTTCCTCGACCACCGAGGCTCCCGCCATGACAAGAACGTATTCGCCGCGCGGCTCGTTCTCCGCATAGTGGGCCTGTGCTTCGCCGAGGGTGGTCTTCCAGATCTCCTCATGGAGCTTGGTCAGCTCCCGGCAGAGGGTGATGCTCCGGTCCGGGCCGAAGGCAGTGTTCAGGTCGTCCAGCGTGGTGCGCAGCTTGTGGGGCGCCTCGTAGAAGATGACGGTCCGCTTCTCACCCTGCAGTTCGGCCAGACGCTCCCGCTTCTGCTTTTTGTTCACGGGCAGGAAGCCCTCGAACACCCAGCGGGAGGTGTCCTGTCCCGAAACGGCCAGCGCGGTGACACAGGCCGACGCTGCCGGAACGGGCACGACCTTGATGCCGCGTGCCAGCGCATCCCGGACGATGACCTCGCCGGGGTCGGAGACGCAGGGCATTCCGGCGTCCGAGCAGAGCGCGCAGTTCTCCCCCGCCTCGATGCGGCGCAGGATGCCCTCGCCCTTCTGCAATGCGTGCTCATAGTAGCTGACCATCGGCTTTTTCAGGCCGAGGAAGTTCAGCAGCTTCATGGTCACGCGGGTGTCCTCGGCAGCGATAAAATCCGCCGCGCCGAAGGTAGCGGCCACGCGGGGCGGCATGTCGTCCAGATTGCCGATGGGCGTAGCGACGATATATAAAGTTCCAGCCATAAAGACCTCCAACTGAGTTTGATCGATTTTCCCGTCATGCCGCCAGCTCCCTGAACCGGGCGCTGGCGTCGAAGCAGACGGAGAGTTTAACCGTACAGGGCCGCTCCGGCCGAGATGAGCAC
The DNA here is from genome assembly GCA_900551435.1 of uncultured Faecalibacterium sp. Lineage (GTDB taxonomy): Bacteria > Bacillota > Clostridia > Oscillospirales > Ruminococcaceae > Faecalibacterium. The sequence goes on along the minus strand of URVW01000044.1, from coordinate 6,914 downwards.
ATCCGGCTCGATGCGCAAGCCCGTTTTGCGGTTCTTCTGTGCTTCCACCAGAAAGAGCCACGGGGCGGCATCTGGGCGGTTTTTCACGAAGGCGAGCCGTTTCGGCTCCAAGCGGTTGGCCCGCAGAACGGCCAGAACCTCGGCCAGCCGCTCAGGCCGGTGGCAGAGCGACAGCCGCCCGCCGTCCTTGAGCAGCCGGAACGCGCACTGGCAGACATCCTCCAAGGTGCAGTCCGTCTCGTGCCGCGCGGTAGCCCGGGCCGGGTCTGCGCTCTGGAATCCTGCCGTGAAATAGGGCGGGTTGCACGCGCACAGGTCAAAGCTGCCCGCGCCCTCGCGGAAGGTGCGCAGGTCGGTGCAGAAGGGCGTGATGTGGTCGATGCCCTGCTGTGCCAGCGCTTCGGAGAGCAGAGCGCTGGCTTCGGGCTGCAGCTCAAGGGCCGCGCAGGGGCCGCGGTGGCCGCGGTCGTGCCACTCCAAGCTGACGATGCCGCAGCCGGAACACAGGTCGGCGGCTTTCTGGGCGCGTTTGGGTTCCGAGAAGCGGGCCAGCAGCAGCGCGTCCGACCCGAACCGGTGGACCGCCGAACAAAAGACTTCTGTTTTATTATACAAAATCTCGGTGGAATGTTCCATATCTGCACCCTGCATCCTTTACCAAAATATCGGGCCGGAATCTCCGGGAAAATTGTGCATGAAAGAAAAGCAGCAGACCCGCTTTTGACAGGTCTGCTGCTTTTGATGCGTTTTTACGGATATCGCCGTGAAACTTATTCAGCGGTGATAGCACCGGTGGGGCAAGCGCCCTCGCAAGCGCCGCAATCGATGCAAGCGTCTGCGTTCACAACTGCAACGCCGCCATCAATAGCGACTGCACCAACGGGGCAAGCGCCCTCGCAAGCGCCGCAGCCAACACATGCGTCAGAAACCTTGTGTGCCATAATAAAACTCTCCTTTATTTCCCGTGCCAATGTTTAGGAGAAGCCTGCCCTCGCACGGTACCAGCCAGCCTCTCCGGAATTCTTCCTTGACTGCATTCTAGCAAACCGAAAATAAAAAGGCAAGACTAACCGTTCCTGCAAAAAGAGCTTTTTTGTTTTTTTGTTGGGTTGCACAAAAGCAAAGGCTAACTTTCAGGGAAAATTGAGGGAGATTTTTGGCAAAAATCACGAAGAAGGGTTAGTTTTAGCAGACTAACCACCGCGATTCTCTACTATTTTTCTAGGAATTATTTCTCCTTTTTGGGGCAGTTTCCACAGCCCATGTTGCCGTTGGCATCCGATGCCGCGACCACCGGGGCGGGGTTGCGCACGCCGGAATAATCGTCGTCCGGATCGGGGCGGCGGGGGGCGCGCTTGCCGCCGCTGAGGTATTCGCAGACGCCCACTTTATAATAGCGCGGCGTCAGGGCCTCGGTCCCGCAGCGGACCCGCAGATAGCCGGACACGGGGTTGACTTCCAGCACCGTGCCGATGCCGTCCGGGGTGCGGACCGTGCTGCCCACCATGGGCATGATGCTGTTCAGGTACTCGTAGGCGCTCTCCTCGTAGGCAAGGCAGCACATCAGGCGGCCGCAGGCACCGCTGATCTTGGTGGGGTTCAGCGAAAGTCCCTGCTCCTTGGCCATCTTGATGGAAACGGGCTGGAAATCCTTCAAAAAGCGGCTGCAACAGAAGGGCTGACCGCAGATGCCCAGACCGCCGATCATCTTGCTCTCGTCGCGCACGCCGATCTGGCGCAGCTCGATGCGGGTGTGGAAGATGCCGGCCAGATCCTTGACCAGCTCCCGGAAGTCCACCCGTCCGTCGGCGGTGAAGTAGAACATGATCTTGGAGCGGTCCAGCGTGTACTCGGCCTCTACCAGCTTCATCTCCAGCCCATGGCGGGCGATGCACTCCTGACAGGTGTGGAAGGCGCGCTTTTCGTCCTCGCGGTTCTGGCGCATCCGGCGGATATCCACGCTGTCGGCCATGCGGGTGATGGGTTTCAGCGCCTTGGGTACGGCTGCATCCGCCAGCTCCCGCACGCCCTGCACCACCTCGCCGCACTCCACGCCGCGGGCAGTTTCCACAATAACGTATTCCCCGGTGTGGATAGCAGCATCGCCGGGATCAAAATAATAGCTTTTGCCGTTTTCCTTAAAACGGACCGAAATGACTTTTTTCATAGTGTTCCTCGTTTTTGTATCGGATAAGCCCCCAAAAGGGGCAACTTTTTCAGTCTACTGTTAGTATACCATAATCAAAAGCACATTTCTATGCAAAAAGAAAAGTCTTTGGGGGATGGGCTCGCCCTCTCAGGCGCTCCCGCGCCAGCTCCCCCAAAGGGGGAGCCAAGCCGTAAGGTTCATTGCTAAAGTGTTAGGTGTAATGAGAAAGTTTCCGGCAGTGCTCTTGGCTCTCCCTTTGGGAGAGCTGGCAAGCCCGACAGGGCTTGACTGAGAGGGCGCACGGGGCTAACGGGTGTTACCCCTCATCCGGCGCTACGCAGGCGATGACGGAAGGGGTACATCCCCAATTTTTTCCCTCCCCTGCAACAATTCCCCCCGCTCAACCGTATGCAGTGTGGAAAAGGTGTCGGAATTCTGTCCGGCGGCAGAGGAGAGGAACAAAGGCAGACTGCCGGTTTTGGGGCGGCAAAGTTGTGCGTTTCGCAGATTTTGACAGAACTTTCGCAAAAGATTCGCCGCCCCGCTATTGAAAGCCCGCGCCTTGCGTGTATAATAGGAATGTTAGGAACCCATTGCCCCCACAAAGAGGGAGGAACTGTTGCGCTGGGCGGTGCGGCAGAGAAACGGTAGGAAAAGATGGAAAAATTCAGTGTCAAAAAACCATTTACGGTGCTGGTTGCGGTCATCATGGTGCTGATGCTCGGCTTTGTGTCGATCACCAAGATGAAAACGAACCTGCTGCCGGATGTCAGCACGCCGTATCTGATGGTGGTCACCGTGTACCCCGGTGCCAGCCCGGAGCGTGTGGAGACGGAGGTCTCGGACGTGCTGCAAAATGCGCTCACGGTGCCCGGGGTGGAAAATATCACCGCTACCTCGGCTGAAAATTACAGCTTGCTGCTGATGCAGTTCGTGGATGACACGGATATGAACAGTGCACTGGTGCAGGTGTCCAACAAGCTGGATCAGGCCAAAAGCGACCTGCCAGAAACCGCACTGACCCCTTCTATCGTGCAGTACAGCATGAACATGAACGCCTTTATGACTGTGGCTGTCAGCCGCGAGGGCAGTTCTGTGTACGACCTTTCTGATTTCATCAAGAACACCATGACCCCCTACGTCCAGCGCAAGGGCGGCGTGTCCAGTGTATCCGCCAGCGGCCTTGTGGAGCAGCTGGTACAGGTGCAGCTGAATCAGGAAAAGGTGGATGCCATCAACGAAAAGCTGATGGAGCTCATCGACACCCAGTTGGAAGCAGCGCACGCCCAGCTGGAGGAGGCCGAGGCAAAGATCGAGGCCGGCCGCGCAGAATACGATAAGCAGTTCAAAAACTTCGGCAACACCGTGTCCAACTCTGTCATGGGCACCTTGAGCTCTGAGGTCGGCGATGCCGTAGAGGTGGTGCGCAAGCAGGCTGAGGCACTGCTGCAAAGCGTCAACAACCTGATCGCAGTGGTCAAGGAGCCCGAGGTGCAGCAGGCACTCATCGAGGTGCAGACCGGTCTGCAGAGGGTGCTGGACAAGTTCAACAACACCGGTATGCGGGATATCGACTCTTTGATCGAAATCGTCTCGGAACTGCGCAGCATCACCGATAAGCTTTCCACTGCTTTGCAGACCTTGCAGCAGCGTATTAATACCGAGACGGGCACGCAGGGCGAGGGTGCTGAGGATCTGGCAAACGAGCTGCAGCTGCAGGAGAGTCTGAACGTCATCTATAAGACGCTGGACGATACCATCAAGGCCATGGACAACGTGCCCGGCATGATGAGCGAGTTCTCCAAGGCACTGGGCAGCTTTACCCAGCAGCAACTGGCTGCCTATATGCAGTTTACTGAGGCCCGCGAGATGCTGAACGAGTACGAAAAGCAGCTCAGCGAGGCCAAGCTCCAGTACGAGGCCGCCAAGGAAAAGGCGCTTGCCAGCGCCGATGTGACCAAGCAGCTGGACATCAATACCCTTTCCACCCTGATCTACGCGCAGAACTTCTCTATGCCCGCCGGTTACGTCAAGGACGAAAACGGCACCTCATGGCTGCTGAAGGTGGGCGAAGAATACGACAGTGTGGACGATATCCGCGGCGCACTGCTGCTCCATGTGGAGGGCTACGGCGACGTGCGCCTTTCCGATGTGGCAGATGTGGAAGTCATCGACAACGCCGCCGACAGCTATACCCGCCTGAACGGCGAACAGGCTTCGGTGCTGAAAATTTATAAGGACGAAAGTTCCAGCGCAGGTGACGTTTCTGCCAACTGTCTGGATGCTTTCAAGGAACTGGAAGCCCAGTATGAGGGTCTGCACGTTGTGGTGCTGTCCAATCAGGGCAACTACATCAGCATCCTGATCAAGAGCATTCTCACCAGTATGCTGGTGGGTGCCGCACTGGCTATCATCGTGCTGGCCATCTTCCTGAAGGACGTCAAGCCTACGCTGGTGGTCGGCATCAGTATCCCTCTGTCGGTGCTGTTCGCCGTGGTGCTGATGTACTTCACCGGGCTGGACCTGAACGTCATGACGCTGGCCGGCCTTTCGCTGGGTATCGGTATGCTGGTGGATAACTCGGTGGTCGTCATCGAGAACATCTACCGTCTGCGCGGCCGCGGCGTGCCCGCCGCCCGCGCTGCGGTGCAGGGTGCGCGTCAGGTGGGTATGTCTGTTGTGGCCTCTACCCTTACCTCAGTGTGCGTGTTCCTTCCGGCGGTGTTCTCTGCCAGCCTCATTCGCAGCTTGATGGGCCCCATGTCCCTGTGCATCGGCTACTGCCTGATGGCTTCCCTCATCGTGGCACTGACCGTGGTGCCCGCCGCTTCGGCTACCGTGCTGAAGAATTCCAAGCCCAAAAAGCTGGCATGGTTCGATAAAATCCAGGACGCCTACGGACGCAGCTTGGAAAAGGCCTTGCAGAAGCGCTTTGTGCCGCTGGCTGCTGCCGTGCTGCTGCTGGTGTTCTGCTGCTGGCGGGTGTTCTCCATGGGCATTGAGCTGCTGCCCACCAGCACCAGCAACGAGGCTATGATCACCCTTTCCACCACCGATACCCTCTCGCAGGAGGAATCCTATGATGTGGCCGGCAAGGTGGTACAGGCCGTGATGGCCGTGGACGGCGTGGAGGAGGTAGGCATTACCCCCGATAACACCGTGGCGGGCATGGATGTCTCCAACCTTGGCCTGCCTTCCACCATCACCGACCTGCTGAACGCCGCCAACGGCTACGGCAAGTATAAGATCAACGTCAAGCTCAACGAGGAGCTCTCCTCCTCCAAGATCGATGCCGCCTGCAAGGCCATGGAGGAAGCCGTGGCCGGAGTTGCGGACTGCACCGCTACTGTTCAGCAGTACGGCATGACCGACGACCTGACCAGCCAGTTGGTCACTGGCCTGACCATCAAGATCTACGGCACCGATGCCGAGACCTTGACCGCCCTGTCCGAGAAGGTCATTGACATCGTGAACAGCACCGATGGCTTCCAGAACGCCACTAACGGTCTGGGCGCGGGCGATTCCACCATCATCCTGCAGGTGGACCGCGACAAGGTGCGCGCCAACGGCCTGACCGTTGCGCAGGTGTACCAGCAGATCGCGGCAAAGCTGACCACCACCACCACGGCGCAGACCCCTGTTACCGTGGACGGCACCACCATGGATGTGCAGATCAGCAACAATCTGGACCCGCTGACCAAGGAAAATATGATGGACATGACCTTTGAGACCACCGTCATGTCCGCAGACGGCACCACCGCCACCGGAACCTGCAAGCTGTCGGATATCGCCAGCTGGACCACCGGCACCGCACCGGATTCCATCGTGAGTGAGAACCGGAACCAGTTCGTCACCGTCACCGCCGAGACTGCCCCGGGCTACAACACCACGGTGCAGGCGCGTGCAGTGAAAAAGGCACTGGATGCCTTTGCCCTCACCGACGAGATGCCGGAAGGCTGCTCCTTCTCCATGGGCGGCGAGAGCGACAACGTCAACTATATGACCAATGAGATGATCCAGTGGATGGCACTGGCCCTGCCCTTTGTGTACCTTGTCATGGTGGCACAGTTCCAGAGCCTGCTGTCCCCCTTCATCGTGTTGTTCACCGTGCCGCTGGCCTTTACCGGCGGTCTGCTGGGCTTGCTGCTCACCGGCCAGCAGCTGACCATGATCTCTATGATGGGATTTATCGTGCTGATGGGCACGGTCGTCAACAACGGCATCGTGTTCGTGGACTACGCCAACCAGCTGCGCATCGGCGGCATGGAGCGCCGTGCCGCGCTGGTAGCCACCGGCAAGACCCGTATGCGCCCCATCCTGATGACCACCCTGACCACCGTGCTGGCCATGCTGCAAATGGTGTTCAGCAACGATATGGCAAGCCAGCTGATGAGCGGCATGGCCATCGTCATCATCTGCGGCCTGAGCTACGCCACCCTGATGACCCTGTATATCGTGCCTATTTTGTACGATATCCTGTTCAAGAAGCCGCCGCTCAATGTGGACATTGGCAGCGACGAGGATTTGGACGACATCCCGGACGATGCCGCCGAGTTCATTGCCGCCCAGTCCTCTGCGGCACAGCCCCAGCCGGAAGCATAAGGCGTACAGCCCGTAATAACCAAGCGCCCCGCATTTCCACCGGAAGTGCGGGGCGCTTTTTGGTATTGTAGTCACTTTGCAAAACTCACCCCCTCAGGCTCGCTACGCTCGCCAGCTCCCCCAAGGGGACGCCTTTGCGCTATGCCGGAAACTTTCCCGCCAC
>URVW01000043.1 GCA_900551435.1 uncultured Faecalibacterium sp. | reverse complement strand
CCTGAGCTGATGCCTTTTGTTGGCGGAGATGGTGGGATTCGAACCCACGTGCCCGGTTAAGGACAAAACGATTTCGAGTCGTTCTCGTTACGACCACTTCGATACATCTCCCTATTCAATTCCAGCTGCAGAAGAACACTTCTACAGCTAGATTATTATAGCAAAAATCCCGCCTTCCGTCAACTCTTTTTCTTGCGTTCCCGCCGCACGCATATTTTGGCGGGTCGGGTGGGACCCTTTCTCTAGCCGCACTGTGGGGTTCTGTTGCGTCTGCACTTGACACGAGCGGCATTTTCCGGTAATCTATACCAGTTCGGCAAAATTTTAACGAATCTGCCGTACACCGCCTCCATGCGGGAGGGGAAGAATGAATGTGCGCCGCCGCGGGCGGCCGGAGAGGGAACATCCTTTATGAACAATGTCAATTTACGCAAGATCGCCGTCATCGGCTGCGGCTTCGTCGGTTCGGCGTCCGCTTTTGCCCTGATGCAGAGCAAGCTGTTTTCGGAGATCGTCCTGATCGACGCCGACCACGCCAAGGCCGAGGGCGAAGCCATGGACATCAGCCACGGCATCCCCTTTGTGGGCAACATGAAAATTTACGCCGGCACTTATGACGACATCGTGGATGCCGCCATCATCGTCATCACGGCCGGTGCGGGCCAGAAACCCGGCGAAACGCGGCTCGATCTCGTCCACAAGAACCTGAACATCTTCAAGAGCATCATCCCGGAGATCGCCAAGCGGAACTGCCGCGGCATCCTGCTGGTGGTGGCAAATCCCGTGGACATCCTGACCTATGCCGCCATCAAGCTGTCCGGCTTCCCGGAGCACCGCGTCATCGGTTCCGGCACGGTTCTGGACACCGCCCGCCTGAAGTACCAGCTGGGCGAGCATCTGTCGGTGGACAGCAAGAGCGTTCATGCCTTTATCATCGGCGAGCACGGCGACAGCGAGATCGCCGCATGGAGCAGCGCCAACGTCTCCGGCATCGCGCTGGACGATTTCTGCGAGATGCGCGGCCACTACAACCACGACCAGTCGCAGGAGAACATCGCCGAAAAGGTCAAGAACAGCGCCTATGAGATCATCGAGAAAAAGCGCGCCACCTACTACGGCGTCGCGATGGCCGTCAAGCGCATCTGCGAGGTCATCATCCGGGACGAAAAGTCCATCCTGCCCATCTCTTCGATGATGCACGGCGACTTCGGCGTGGACAACGTTGTTCTGAGCATGCCCGCCGTGGTGGGCGCAGACGGTCTGGAAGAGCTGGTCCCCATCGCGCTGAGCGAGAAGGAAGCCGCCGACCTCAAGAAGTCTGCCGACACCCTGCGCGGCATTCTGGACGAGTGCGGGATCTGATTTCCTTATTTTTTATAACAGAGAGGGCCTCTGCATCAGCAGAAGCCCTCTCGTTTTTTATTTTTCGATCTGAAGGTCCACTTTGTTCCACACAAAGATGACGGCCAGCTGGATGGCGACCGCGCCAAAGAAATAACCCATGGTCAGCGCCACGCGGATAAAGTTCCTCTTTTCCAAGATAAATCGTACTTTTGTTCAAACAGGTCTAATCACACCCTATCCCGCTCACAGCGTCAACTGGTTTTCGCACAAAACCTGCTGTTCACGGCATTTTTCCGTTCGAATCCGGGATCGTCGTCGAAATTTTCACAAAATATTACTATTTTGAAGCAATTTTGTACAAACCTTCCTCGCAGGGAATGTGATATACTAGTCTCACAACGAGGTCTGCCCCGCAGACCTACACAACGAGAGAAATTGAGAAGGAGTCGTATCGATGAGAGAGATCATTTCCTTGAACGAAAACTGGACCCTGTCCTTCCCCAAGGGCGACCACGCCACCGAGCAGGTCAACCTGCCCCACACTTGGAACGCTGTGGACGGCAACGACGGCAACGGCAGCTATCTGCGCACCACCGGCGTTTACACCCGCACCTTCGTGCAGCCCAAGCAGCCTCTGGCTGGCGGCCGCACCTACGTTGAAGTTCTGGCTGCTGCCCTGAACTCCACCGTGAAGGTCAATGGTCAGGTCGCCACCACCCACGAGGGCGGCTTCTCCATCTTCCGCGCAGACGTCACCGATCTGTGCCACGAGGGCGAGAACGAGCTGACCATCGAGGTCAGCAACGAGGATACTCCTTCCATGTATCCCGCTTCTGCCGACTTCACCTTCTACGGCGGCCTGTACCGCGGCGTCAACCTGATCAGCGTGCCCAACGCACACTTTGATCTGGACTACTACGGCGGCCCCGGCATCATGGTCACCCCCGTTCCCACTGAGGACGGCGGCGCAAACTTCACCATCAAGAGCTTCGTCACCAACGCTGCGGACGACCTGACCGTTCTGTACTCCATCGAGGATGGCTACGGCAACGAAGTCGCTTCTGCAGTCCGCGGCTCTGCTGATACCGAAGTCACCATCTACGTTCCCGATGCACAGCTGTGGAGCATGGACGAGCCGAACCTGTACACCGTCACCGCAAAGCTGCAGCGCAACAACGAGGCAGTTGACGAAATTTACACCAACGTCGGTGTCCGTTCCTTCAAGGTCACCCCGAACGAAGGCTTCTCCATCAACGGCGTGCCCACCCCGCTGCGCGGCGTTTCCCGCCATCAGGACCGCGTCTACGAGGGCAACGCTCTGACCACCGAGGAGCACTATGAGGACGCCATGCTCATCAAGGAGCTGGGTGCAAACACCATCCGTCTGGCGCACTATCAGCACAGTCAGGACTTCTATGACGCTTGCGACGAGATCGGTTTCGCCGTCTGGGCTGAGATCCCCTTCATCAGCGTGTTCAAGAAGGGTGAGGGCGCTCACACCCACGTCATGGAAGAGATGAAGGAACTCATCATCCAGAACTACAACCACCCCTCCATCATGTTCTGGGGCATCTCCAACGAGATCCTGATCGGCGGCATCTGCCAGGAACTGGTGGACACCCACCACGATCTGGAGAAGCTCTGCAAGGAGCTTGACCCGACCCGTCTGACCACCATTGCTCACGTTTCCACCACTCCCGTCAACGGCCCCATGCACCGCATCACCGATGTCGAGAGCTACAACCACTACTTCGGCTGGTACGGCGGCAAGATGGAGCAGAACGGTCCTTGGCTGGACAAGTTCCACGAGGAGCACCCCGACATCTGCATCGGCGTTTCCGAGTATGGCTGCGAGGGCATCATCAACTGGCACAGCAACACTCCTCAGTGCAAGGACTACACCGAAGAGTATCAGGCTCTGTACCACGAGCACATGGCTCAGGTGTTCGAGGACCGTCCTTGGGTCTGGGCATCTCACGTCTGGAACATGTTCGACTTCGGCTGCGCTGCCCGTAACGAAGGCGGTGTCCGCGGCCGCAACAACAAGGGCCTGATCACCATGGACCGTAAGACCAAGAAGGACAGCTACTATGTCTATCAGGCTTACTGGACCAAGAACCCCATGGTCCACATCGCTGGCCGCCGTCACGCTCAGCGTGCGGGCGAGACCACCGAGATCAAGGTCTACTCCAATCAGGATTCCGTTGTCCTGTACGTCAACGGCAAGGAAGTCGGCCAGCAGACCGCTCACCGCGTCTTTAAGTTCGATGTTGCTCTGGACGAGGGCTTCAACACCATTCTGGCCGTCGCCGGCGATGTGAAGGATTCCATTACGCTGGAGAAGGTCGCAGAAGAACCCGCTTACTACACCCTGCCTGAGTTCAACGAGCGTCAGGAAGGCGTTGCAAACTGGTTCAAGCAGATGGGCAGCATGGACCTGACCGCTCCGATGGAGTTCCCCGAGGGCTACTACAGCGTTAAGGACAGCATGGAAGAGCTGGCCAACAACGAAGAGGCTCTGGCCATCACCGCAAAGGCTGTCAAGCTGGCTACCAACTTCGACATCAAGCCCGGTGTCGGCATGTGGGACATGATGAAGACCATGACCCCCGAGAAGATGAGCAGCATGATCTCCGGCATGCCGGACGGCTTCATTGAGAGCCTGAACGCACAGCTCATCAAGATCAAGAAGTAAGTTTTCCCCAAAGCATAATGATGCCCCGGCGGGTGCTGCAAATGCAGTGGCCCGCCGGGGCTTTTTGTTTTATGCGATGTCAAGCCGCTGTGACATTCAGTTTTAATCCAAGCTGCTGGAAAATCTTTAACAGCGTATCCAAATTGGGAATCGTCTTGAAGGATTCGATCCGCGCGACCGACGACTGCGGGATCCCGCACATTGCCGCCAGTTCCCGCTGGCTCAGTCCCAGCGCATTGCGCTGTTCTACCATCGCTTTCACGATCTTTGAAAGCTCTTCCACTTCCTCAAGGTCCTTGGAAACTTCCGGGTCAACTTCCCGAACATGTTCTTTGTAGTCATTCCACGTTTTCATAGACCATCACTCCTTCTTTTTTCTTGCCAGCCAATCATCGCGCTCCGCCTTTGCGCGTTCGATCTCTCTTCGCGGCGTTTTCTGCGATTTTTTCCGAAACTGATGCAGCAGTACAAATTTATTCTCCTGCCAGCAAAAGTAAAACACCCGATTGTTTCCCGGCCGCAGTTCCCAGATATCCTCGGCCAAATGTTTCGTGATATTCTCCGGCAAGCGGGTCCCATTATCTTGCAGCAGCTGGATATAAAGCGCGATCTGCTTGTGCTGGATGCGGGCGTCTTTGCTGGTCGCACTTTTCACGCGCAGTTCTTCTAAAAAATTCCACAGTTCTGAGACGCCGTTCGCGTCCTCATAAAATTCTACTGTATACATTTTATATCATCCTCAATCACGCCGCTTTTCTCGGTTTTATGATAGCATATTTGCTATCGCATGTCAATCTTTTTCGTTCACAAGTTAAATTTCCTGCAACACAAAAGCCCTGCGGCGAACGCCGCAGGGCTTTCATGTTCTCCGAAAAGAATGCTGGGGCAGGAGGTAAATGAATGAATAGAGGGAAAATGTCTTAGAAAAACGGCAAAGGCCGCTCAGCGCTTTTTCTTTTTGTGCTGATGGCGGGGCTTTGCGGCGGAAGTGCTCGTGCCGGCCGTTTTGGTGCTGCCGTTCGCCTTGCGGGACTCGTACAGGTACTTCGTCACGTTGGGCAGGACGATGGCAATGAGGGCCAGAATGACGAACACCAGAAAGCTGGGCTGGTCATGATTGGTGTTGAACAGCGCTTGAAAAAAGTTGCTCATAGGGAACTGCCTTTCCGGTTTCCACGAAACCGCTCTGTTGGGTGGTTCACAGCCAGATATTGCCGTTCTCGTCCGGCTTCATGGGCACGGCAATAATGACATCGATCAATGTCATCGCAAACGAGAAGCCGCTCCAAAAGGTAGCCAGATAGAGCACGCCCAGAATGGGCCGCTTTGCGTAGAACTGGTGTGCGCCAAACATGCCGAGCCAACAAAGACGAAGGTACTTCTTCCGGCTGACACAATGCTTTTCGCGGTTGGCGTGCCATGTCAAAAGGTGGTCGATGCTGTTCCAGATAAAGCCGTGGTTCGGGTCTTTCGTCCACTGGGTATTTGCCATTGTTTTGTACCTCTGTCTCTTGTTTCATAAAATCAGGAAAGCCGCCCACCGCGCGTTTTGCCCAGTGAGCGGTCTTTCCCTATTTGGTTTCTACTGTATGATTCCGCAGTTTCAGCGTGGCAGCCGAATTATGCGTTCTGAGCAGCCATCTTGATCTTGACGACTTCGTCCTGGATCTCAGCCATCTTTTCCTTGGTCAGCGGGTAGAACTTCATGGCGATCAGGTTGCAGACCAGACCAACACAAAGCATGCCGTATGCGCACATTGCAACACCAACGCGGAGCTTCATGGTGACGGGGTCGCCCATGACGGGGTTGTGGTCAGCGAAGCCGCAGGCGGTGAACATGATACCAGCGATCATGGGAGCGAAGGAAGAGACCAACTTATCGACGAAGCTGAACAGGGTGCCCATCAGGCCGGGGACGTACTTGCCGGAACGATAAACTTCGTAGTCGGCGCAGTCAGCAGTCATGGGGATAACGATGTTGCCGGACAGACCCTGGAAGCCAGCGGTCACAACGGTCAGGACAACATAGAGGATCAGGAAGTAGCCCCAGTTCAGAGCACCGGTCTCGGGGTTGGAGGTCATGGTGGTGGGGTCACCCAGCAGCCACAGAGCGATCAGAGCACCATTGCCGATCAGAGCACCGACAGAGCCAATGATCATGCCCTTGCGCTGACCAAACTTGGTAGCGAAGTAAGAAACGCAGCAGAAGGTGATGATGCAGCTGGGGATGGTGGTCAGAGCGGTAACGTTGCCCTGCAGCAGGGTAGAACCGGCGATGCAGGCGAACATTGCGACCTGAACGGCGCTGGTCTTTGCGGAGCCGCCCAGCTTATCAGTAGAGGCGGACAGGACCAGCATCTGGATGGCGCGGTTGTTCTTCAGGGTATCCCAGTAATCCTTCAGACCGACCTTGACCGGCTTGCCAGTACCAAAGAACTCAGGACGGTCCTTCGGGGTGATGGCGATGACAGCCAGCAGGGTGAAGATACCGGAGGTGATCGCAGTAAACAGCCAGAAGGTGTGGAAGAACTGGGTGGAAGCATAGCCGCCGACGTCCTTGTAGCTTGCTGCGATTCGGGCGCAGATGATCGCAACAACAGAGAACAGCAGGGTGTTATACACACCGTCGAAGGATGCGAACAGAGGACGCTGCTTGGGGTCGTTGGTCATGCAGGACTGAGCAGACTTGGTAACGACGCACTGGCAGGTGTAACCCAGATAGTAGACCATCAGGATCACAATGTAGAAGGGGAAGCGGGCTGCCTGCGGCAGCAGGTGGGTGCAATGGAACAGAATGAAACTGGTCACGCACAGGGTGATGTTGCCGATGACGATGAACGGGCGGTTCTTGCCGAACTTGCCGTTGGTCTTATCGACCATGAAGCCGACGAACGGATCGGTGACACCGTCCCAGATACGCATGGCCATGGTCAGCGAAGAGGCGATCATCATGCCGACGCCGACCCAGCCCATCAGGTAGTAGGTAGCGTAGTTCATCAGGAACAGGTACAGGTTGGTAGCCGTGTTGTTCAGTGCGAAGCATGCGATGCGCCACAGCGGGACGCGGTGGATGCCGTTGTGCTCGTAGTCCTTATCATAGAACTTGTCCGGCAGACTTCTCGTTTTTGCCATTTCGTTTTCTCTCCTTAATTTGTGTATAGGCGTTCTCCGTTTTCGTCCGTTTGGCTTTTCGCACCTGCCACTGTGCGGCGTGCCGGGACTTTATGTCTTTATTATGAACACATTTTGGAAATTCTGTTAGTAAAATTTTGAGGTAAAACAGGACGATTTTACTATTATAGAACATTTTTCACAACTTTCAAAAAAGCTATTGGGCAACTTGCACAAGCAAGTGATATACTAGTATTGCACAATGCCAATCTGTGCGAGAAGTCCGCAAAAGAATGCGGGGAAAGTGCGGATTTATCCAAAAATATTTCTAATCGGTTTTGAAGTCCGCTATTATAATATAGGTATCCTATATTTCGTGAAAAATTTTGCAAAAATGAGAAAAGGAGAACACCCATGGCAGTAAAAGCATCGGAGCGCGTTCAGCGCTATGTCAACGCAAACGGCCCCACCATCGGCACGGTGGAGCGCAAGGTCATCTCGCAGGACGGCCTATATTTTAAGGATATCGACGGCACGGGGACCGTCAGCGCCGTCAACGACTGGCGTCTTTCCCCCGAAGAGCGCGCAAAGGCATACGTCCAGACCCTGACCACCAGCGAGAAGATCGGCCAGCTGTTCACCTCCGACTGGCGCATGGGCCCCAAGTATCCGTCTCCGCGTCTGTCTGCCAGCGGCCACAAGCCCGTGGGCGACGAGAGCGGCTTGCTGGACGAGGCTCCTGTGGATGTCTCCGACAGCATCTTCGGCCATCAGGCCCTGCCCAGCACCTCCGACATGGTCAAGAAGTGCTTCAACCGCCACGTCATCCTGCGCGAAAGCCCCTCGCCCGAAGATCTGGCCGATTACCTGAACCAGCTGCAGTACCTGACCGAGACCTGCGAGCACTTCGTGCCCATGCAGGTCATGTCCAACAGCCGCAACGAGAACGGCGAGGTCGTGTTCGGCATGAACGACGCCACCGGCGTGTTCGCCACTTGGCCCGGAACGCTGGGCATCGCAGCCGCCGTCAAGGGCACGGCCCGTATCGACATCATCGACAAGTTCGCCGACACCATCCGCCGCGAGTGGAACGCATGCGGCCTGAAGAAGGGCTATATGTACATGGCCGACTGCGTCACCGACCCCCGTTGGCAGCGCACCTTCGGCACGTTCGGCGAGGACCCCGAGCTGATCGAAGAAATTTTTGACCACCTCATCCCCGGCATTCAGGGCGGCAGCAACGGTGTCACCCCCGACGGCGTGTCCATGACCGTGAAGCACTTCCCCGGCGGCGGCGCGCGTGAGAACGGCTTCGATCCCCACTATGCAGCCGGTCAGTGGAACATTTACGCCACCCCCGGTTCTCTGCAGAAGTACCACATCCCGGCCTTCCGTGCGGCCATCCGCCACAACGCCGAGTCCATCATGCCGTATTACTCCAAGCCGTCCGCCGAGAAGAGCGCCCCGCAGGAGGACTTCGAGGGCAACCCCATCGAGCTGAATCCGTACGGCTTCGCTTACAATAAGGTGTTCATCGACGGGATGCTCCGCAATCAGATGGGCTTCAAGGGCTACATCAACTCCGACACCGGCATCGTGCACAACATGTGCTGGGGCGTCGATATGCTGGACGAGCCGGAGCGCATCGGCTATGCGGTCACCCAGAGCGGCGTGGACCTGATCTCCGGTCTGCTGGACAACGAGTTCGGCGAAGAGAGCTATGCCCGCGCCACCAACGGCTACTATGACACCCACGAAGTGCCCGCCGGTTTCAAGAAAGAGGACCTCGTTCTGACCGACGAGAGCCTGAACCGCGCTGTCAGCCGCACGCTGACCGAGCTGTTCCGTCAGGGCATGTTCGAGAACCCGTATGCAGACCCCCAGAAGGCCGCTGAGGTCGTCGCCACCAAGGCCGACTGGGAAGAGGCCAGCCGCGTCCACCGCGAGAGCGTCGTTCTGCTGAAGAACGACGGCACGCTGCCCCTGAAGGCGGGCTGCAAGGTCTACGCCGAAGCCTTTGGCAAGAGCGCCGAGGCCGGCGAAACTGCCACCAAGGCTCTGCGCGAGATGCTGGGCGACGTCACGCTGGTGGACGACCCCGCACAGGCCGATATCGCCCTGCTGATGGTCAGCCCGCAGTCCGGTGCATACTTCAATGCAACTCCCGGCTATCTGGAACTGGACATCTGCGAGGACAAGACCGTCTGCAACGTCGATGAGAGCGGCAAGCCCACCGCCGAGACCCATCAGGAGACCACCCTCGTGGGCGCAAACCGCATCCCCGGCATCGCCGAAGCTGTCCACGCACACGGCGGCAAGGTCGTTTCCAACATCAACTGCCCGCTGGCATGGGAAGTCGGCAACATCGAGAAGGTCTCCGACGCCCTGACCGTCGGCTTCGACACCTACCCCTCCGCAACGCTGGATGTCATGTTCGGCCGCTTCGCTCCTGTCGGCAAGCTGCCGCTGACCCTGCCCAAGGGCGACGAAGTTTTGGCAGTCAACGCAGACGGCGTCTGCATCAGCCCCAACGACGTTCCCGGCTACGCCAAGGACGCCTACATGCCCGACAGCATGAAGGACGAGAACGGCAAGTCTTACGCTTACCGTGACGCCGCCGGCAACTACTATGAGATGAACTTTGGCCTGTCTTACTAAGAATGACCCTCTCAGGCGCTCCGCGCCAGCTCTCCCAGAGGGAGAGCCATTGGCAGGTCGGGCAGGTTTGGGCGCTGTCGCCTGACGGCTCTCAAACAGCTTGGCCCTGTCCTCATGGGCAGCAGCTGCTTCCCTAGGCAGCAAGGCCCGCCATTTTCCGATACCATATGCCCACGCAATCAGCATAAACAAAACCGGCGCGCCAGCGGCTCCACCTTTGGGGGAGCTGTCAGCGCGCTTGCGCTGACTGAGAGGGCAAGCGAGTAAAAAGGAGATTCCATTTCCAATGGCACAGACACAGAAAAAACAAGATATGGGCACGGGCGACGTCAAAAAGCTCCTGCTCCAGCTGATGATCCCGGCTGTTGTGGCGCAGGTGGTCAACCTGCTGTACAACATCGTGGACCGCATCTACATCGGCCACATCCCGGGCATCGGCGCAGCCGCGCTGACCGGCGTTGGCCTGTTCACCCCCATCCTGATGCTGCTGAACGCCTTCGCGATGCTCATCGGCGCGGGCGGCGCACCCCGCACCGCCATCGCTATGGGACAGGGCGACAAGGAACAGGCCGAAAAGATCATCGGCAACAGCTTCACCATGCTGCTGGTCTTTTCCGTCCTTCTGACCATCGTGTTCTACGCCGGTGCGCCCACTCTGCTGCGGCTCTTCGGCGCCAGCGACACCACCCTGCCGTATGCGCTGGCCTACAGCCGCATCTACATCTTAGGCTCGATCTGCGTCCTCATCGTGATGGGCATGAACCCCTTCATCACGACGCAGGGCTTTGCCAAGATCAGCATGCTCACCACGGTCATCGGCGCGGTCATCAACATCGTTCTGGACCCCATCCTGATCTTCGCGCTTGGGCTGGGCGTGCGCGGCGCGGCCATCGCCACCGTGCTCAGTCAGGCTGTGGGCGCAGTCTGGATCCTGCGCTTCCTGACCGGCCCCAAGACCACCCTCAAGCTGAAAAAAGAGTACATGAAGCCGGAAGGAAAGACCATCCTGCCCGTGATGGCGCTGGGCATCTCGTCCTTTGTCATGCTGTCCACCGAAAGTCTGCTGTCCATCAGCTTCAGCTCCAGTCTGGCCCGCTACGGCGGCGACGTCGCCGTGGGCGCCATGACCGTTATCACCAGCGCATCCCAGCTGGCAACGCTGCCCATTCAGGGTGTCTGTCAGGGCGGCCAGCCGGTCATGAGCTTCAACTTCGGTGCGGGCAAAAAAGAGCGCGTCAAGGAGGCATTCCGCTTCCAGCTGAGCATCTGCTTTGGCTACACGGCTCTGTTCTGGGTCCTGATGATGCTGGTCCCCGGCGCGGTGGCGGGCATCTTCACCTCCGACGCCGCCCTCATTGAGTACACCACTTGGGCCATGCGCATTTATATGGCGGGCATCTTCTCGCTGGGCGTGCAGATCGCATGTCAGCAGAGCTTTATGGCGCTGGGTCAGGCCAAGGTCAGCTTGCTGCTGGCCTGTCTGCGCAAGCTGATCCTGCTGATCCCCCTCATCTTCATCCTGCCGCACATCGTCCCGAACCCGGTGTTCGGCGTGTTCCTCGCCGAGCCGGTCAGTGACATCCTCGCGGCAAGCATCACGGCCTTCACCTTCTTCACCCGGTTCAACAAGATTCTGGATCAGGGTGCAGGAAAAATCTGAGCACTGGGAGGATACTATGGAAAAGAATGTTCTGAACACCGATCTCACCGGAAAAGTGGCCGTTGTCACGGGCGCGAGCGGCACGCTCTGCTCCATCTTTGCCAAGGCGCTGGCCCGTGCGGGCGCAAAGGTCGCGCTGCTGGGCCGCAACATGGACAAGCTGAAGGCGCTGGCGGATGAGATCGAAGCTGAAGGCGGCATCGCCAAGGGCTACACCTGCAACGTCATGAACAAAGCCAACTGCCTTCAGGTGGCGGAGGACGTCATGGCGGACCTCGGCCCCTGCGACATCCTTGTGAACGGTGCGGGCGGCAACAACTCCCGCGCCAACACCGACAAGGAATACTTCGAGATGGGGGACCTTGACACCGACACCGTGACCTTCTTCGACCTCGATGAGAGCGGTGTAGAGATGGTGTTCAACCTGAACTTCATCGGCACGTTGCTGCCGACACAGGCGTTCGCCCGCCAGATGGTGGGCCGCGAGGGCTGTAACATCCTGAACATCTCCAGCATGAATGCTTATCTGCCCCTGACCAAAATTCCCGCCTACTCCGGCTCCAAGGCCGCTGTGACCAACTTCACCCAGTGGCTGGCCGTCCACTTCAGCAAGGTAGGCATCCGGGTCAATGCCATTGCTCCCGGCTTCTTCGCCAGCGAGCAGAACGCAAAGCTCCTCTACAACGAGGACGGCAGGCCTACGGCCCGCACCGGCAAAATTCTTGCCGCCACCCCGATGGGCCGCTTCGGCGACAGCGAAAAGGACCTCGTGGGCGCTCTGCTGTTCCTGCTGAACAACGACGCCGCCGGGTTCATCACCGGCATCTGTCTGCCTGTGGACGGCGGCTTCTCCGCTTACTCGGGCGTGTAAAATTACAAAAAGAAAATGGGGCTGCTGCACACGCAGGCAACCTCTCCGTCACGGCTTCGCCGTGCCACCTCTCCTAACAGGAGAGGCCTTGGCATGGCAAGAAGCCTTCTCTCTTCGCCAGAGGCTCCCCTATGTAGGGGAGCTGTCGAGCGACAGCGAGACTGAGAGGTTTGCGTAGTGCAACAGCCCCATTCTTTTTTCTTATTGGTCCGCCAGCAGGATAGCCAGAACGGCTTTCTGGACATGCAGACGGTTCTCCGCTTCGGTGAAGATCTCGTCCGCGTGCTGTTCAAAGACTGCCGTCGAGATCTCCTCGCCGCGGTGCGCGGGCAGACAGTGGAGCAGCATTGCGTCAGGCTTGGCCCCGGTCAGCAGCTGGCTCGTGACCTGAAATCCCGCGAAGTCGCGCAGACGGCGCTCGCTCTCCGGCGTGCCGGGAGCGGTGTTCCATGCCGCCGTGACCACCACATCGGCGTCTTTGACGCCCTCTGCGGGGTCGGTGAGGAGCTGGAACTTCGAGCCGTACTTGTGGGCAAACATCAGGACATCGGCGGCAGGGCGGTAGCCCTGCGGACAGACGCAGCTGACCGTCATGCCGGCCAGCAGACCGCCCGCAATGAGACTGTTCGCCATGCTGCAGCCATCGCCGATGAAGCAGAGCTTTTGGTCTTCCAGTGCGCCGCGGCGCTCCCGGATGGTCATGAGGTCCGCCAGCACCTGACAGGGGTGCGCATAGTCGGTCAGGCCGTTGATGACCGGGACGCCCGCCAGCTCGGCGAACTCTTCCAGATCGCGCTGGCGGTAGGTGCGCCAGACCACGCAGTCATAGTAGCGGCCCAGCACCCGGGCGGTATCCTTGAGCGGCTCGCCCCGGCCGGACTGCAGCTCGGTGGCGGCATTCATGTAGTTGCCCAGACCGCCCAGCTGATACACACCCACCTCAAAGCTGGTGCGGGTGCGGGTGGAATTTTTGGAAAACATCAGCGCCACGGTCTTGCCCGCCAGAAGGGGCGTCGTTCGGCCCGTTTTCTGCTCCGCCTTGAGCCGGTCGGCCACATCAAGGATGTGGTGCAGCTCTTCGGGGGAGAGGTCGCTCATTTTCAGCAGATGTTTCATGCCGGTTCCTCCGGAGACTTCTGCTCCATCTCGGTCAGCACCTCGTTCAGGATGCTCAGGGCCATCTCGACGTCATGCTCCGTCAGGGTGAGCGGCGGCAGCAGACGCAGACGGGTCTTGGCGGTCAGCACCAGCAGTCCCTTTTCGCGGCATGCGGCCAGAACATCCGCCGCCTTGATGCCGCCAAAGAACTCGATGCCCACCATCAGGCCGATGCCCGAGATGCTCTTGACCATCGGCAGCTTGGCAAGGCCGGTCCGAAGCTGAACAGCTCGCTCGTTGACATTGGCAAGGAATCCGGCATCCATCCGGTCCACGACGACGTTCGCGCCCGCGCAGACCACCGGGTTGCCGCCAAAGGTGGAGCCGTGCGTTCCTGCGCCCATGCCCTCGGCGGTCTTTTCGTTCAGCAGGACTGCGCCGATGGGCAGACCGCCGCCCAGACCCTTTGCCAGCGTGACGACATCGGGCTTGAGGTTGTAGTGCTCACAGCACAGGAACGTTCCCGTGCGGCCCACGCCGGTCTGGACTTCGTCCACGATGAGGATGAGGTCCTTTTCATCGCAGAGCTTCCGGACGGCCTGAACGTATTCCGGGTCCAGCGCCACAACGCCGCCCTCGCCCTGCACCAGCTCCAGCATGACAGCGCAGGTGTGGCGGTCCACCAGCTCGGTCAGTGCTTCCAGATCGCCCGCAGGGGCGTACAGGAAGCCCTCGTTGAAGGGTCCGAAGTAGTTGTGGAACACCTCCTGACCGGTGGCGGTCAGGGTCGCGATGGTTCGGCCATGGAAGCTGTTGACCAGCGTGATGACCGTATCGCGGCCCTTGCCGTAGTGGTCAAAGCTGTATTTGCGGGCCGCCTTGATGGCGCCTTCGTTGGCCTCGGCGCCGGAGTTGCCGAAGAACACCTTGCTCATGCCGGTGCGCTTGCACAGCTTCTTCGCCAGCTTGCCGCAGGGGGCCGTATAGTAGAGGTTGGAGGTGTGCTGCAGCTTGTGGGCCTGTTCGGAGACAGCCTCCGCCCAGTCCACATTGCAGTACCCCAGACTGTTGACGCCGATGCCGCTGGTGAAGTCCAGATACTTCTGGCCCTCCGGACCTTCGGCATACAGACCGTGGCCCTTTTCCAGCGCGATGGGATTGCGGTTATAGGTGTGCAGGACATATTCGTTGTCCCGCTTGATGACTTTTTCAGAATCCATAATTCGCTGACCTCCCTTTCCTTTCCGGTGCGCTCTTTCTTTTTATTATATAGCGCTTGGCGTGTTTGAGCAAGTCTTATTCCTGATGGCTCCGGCGGTAGAACCGCGTGCCGGAACCACGGTTGGAGAACAGCTCCAGCAGGATGGAGTGGGGGACACGGCCATCGATGATGACCGCTTCGTGGACGCCCTGATAAATGGCGTCCGCCATGCCGCCGATCTTGGGGATCATGCCGCCCGCGATGATGCCGGCGGATTTGTAGCCCTCGATCTCGGAGACTTCCACTTCGGGGATGAGGGTGGATTCGTCGTCCTTATCCCGCAGAAGGCCCGCGATATCGGTCATGGAGACGAGCTTTTCGGCCTTCAGCGCAATGGCGATCTGAGCGGCGGCGGTGTCGGCGTTGACATTGTACGCCTGACCGAGATCGTCCATGCCCACCGTCGCGATGACGGGGATATAGCCGCCGTTCAGCAGGTTCTGGATCAGGGTCGGGTCCACATGGATGATCTCACCCACATGGCCCAGCTGGGGGTCCAGCTCGGTGCAGCGGAGCATCTGGCCGTCCATGCCGCACAGGCCGACGCCGCGGCCGCGCAGCTTGGCGACGAGGTCTTTATTCACCTTACCGGCCAGCACCTGCTGGACGATCTCCATGGTGGCATCGTCGGTCACCCGCAGACCGTTGGCAAAATGGCTCTCCACGCCGACCTTTTTCAGCATCTCGTTGATGGCCGGACCGCCGCCGTGGACCAGCACCACCCGCACGCCCAGCAGCGTCAGGGTGACAAGGTCGTTCATGACGGCATTTTTCAGCGTCTCGTTGATCATGGCGTTGCCGCCGTATTTGATGACCATGGTTTTTCCATGATATTTCTGAATGTAAGGGGTCGCCTCCGAAAACAGGAGGGCCATTTCTTCGTTTTTCATATCGTTCCTCTTCCCGCTCTACACACGTTTGAACCGTCCCGCTCAGGTGCGGTAATCGCCGTTGATCTTGACGTAATCATAGGTCAGGTCGCAGCCCCACGCCTTGGCGCTGGCTTCGCCCGTGCCCATATCGACTTTGACGAGGATATCATGTTCGGCCAGCACCTTGGCGGCCTCGTCCTCGCTGTAGGGGTGATAGGCCGCGTTCTCACAGACGTACACTTCGCCCGCCTTGCTGGACAGCCAGACGCACACCTTATCGATGGAGAAATCGCCGGGGGTGTAGCCGATGGCGCAGAGGATGCGGCCCCAGTTGGCGTCACGGCCAAAGACCGCCGCCTTGAACAGGTTGGAGCAGACCACGCTGCGGGAGACGGCACGGGCCGTTTTCAGGTCGGGTGCGTGGGTGACTTCGCAGGTGATGAGGTGGGTCGCGCCCTCGCCGTCACCGGCGTGCTCGGCGCACATATGCTCGGCAATGGCGGTCAGCGCCGCCACAAAGGCGTCGTAATCGGCGTTCTCCTCGGTGATCTCAGGGTTGCCCGCCAGACCGGACGCCATGATGATGAGGGTATCGTTGGTGGAGGTGTCGAGGTCCACGCTCATCTGGTTGTAAGTGCCGGGAACGACCGTTTTCAGGGCCTTTTCCAGCAGGGCCGGGGAAACGGCGGCGTCGGTGGTATAGAACGCCAGCATGGTGGCCATGTTGGGGGCGATCATGCCGCTGCCCTTGCCGATGGCGCCCACGGTGCAGGTCTTGCCGCCCAGCTCGAACTGGATGGCGTACTCCTTTTTGTGGGTGTCGGTGGTCATGATGGCGGTCGCCGCATCGGTGCTGCCCTGTTCCGACGCTGCCAGCTTGGCAGCCGCCGCCGGGATGCCGCGGGCAAACGGGTCGATGACCATCGGCTGACCGATGACGCCGGTGGAAGCGGGCAGAACGTCCTCTGCGGGGATGTTCAGCGCCTTGCCCACCAGTTCACAGCACTCTTCGGCCAGTGCCACGCCGTTGGCGGCGCAGGTGTTGGCGTTGCCGCTGTTCACGAGGATGGCCTGTGCATAGCCGTCCTTCAGGTGGGCGCGGTCCACCTTGATGGGCGCGCCGCAGACCTTGTTTGTGGTATACACACCGGCGGCTGCACAGCGGACATCCGCCTTGATGAGCGCCAGATCGTATTTTTCGTTATGGTTGGCCCGGATGCCGCAATGGACACCCGCTGCCGCGAATCCCTTGGGCGCGCAGATGCCGCCCGAAACTTCCTGATAAGACATATTTTGCCTCCCTTAAACCTCTCAGTCTCGCCTACGGCTCACCAGCCGTTCCCCTTCTGGCGCTTTTGCGCCACCTCCCCCGGCCGGGGGAGTCTTTCCTAACAGGGGAGCCTCTGGCGTATCCAGCAAGCTGTATCCGACTGCCAAGGCCTCTCCTATTAGGAGAGGTGGCAATGCGAAGCATTGACGGAGAGGTTACTCCAACCCTTCCGTCTCGTTCAGGCCCAGCATCAGATTCATGCACTGGACCGCTGCGCCGGACGAGCCTTTGCCCAGATTGTCGAACAGCGAAACGAGCATCATCTGGTCGCCCGCCGCGTTGACGGTCATGTACAGCTCCATCCGGTCGCTGCCGGACAGGGCGTTGGAATACAGGCCGTTTTCCGGCAGCGGCTCGTTCAGGGCGTGGACCGAAATGGTCGCGCCGTCCTTGTAATAGTCGGCGATCCCCGCGGCCACCTGCTCGGCGGTGGAACCCGCCAGCTTCAAGTCCAGCGGAACGAGGACCTGCATTCCGGAATAGTAATCGCAGACCACCGGAACAAAGGCCGGCGTATGGGCCAGACCACTGATCTTCTGCATCTCCGGCAGGTGCTTGTGCGCCAGCGTCAGGCCGTAGCTCTTGGGCGCGTCGATCTTGCTGTGAGCCGGACGGTCCACACTCTCATACTCGGCGATCATCTTCTTTCCGCCGCCGGAATAGCCGGAAATGCCGGTACAGCTGAACGGATATTCCGCCGGAGCCAGACCCAGCTCGACCAGCGGCCGCGCAATGCTGATAAAACCGCTGGCATAGCAGCCGGGAACCGCCACGCGGTAGGAATTTTTGATCTTTTCCTTCTGGCCCTTCAGCTCCGGGAAGCCATAGTCCCAAGCCGGGTCGGTGCGGAACGCCGTGGAGGTATCCAGCACCTTGACATCCGGGCGGAGCAGGGGCATGACTTCTTTGGACGCCGCATCCGGCAGACACAGAAACGCCAAGTCGGCCGAGTTGATGACCTTGGCCCGCTCGTTCACGTCCTTGCGGCCCTCGGCGGAGATGCTCAGCAGCTCGATCTCGGGGCGGGCGGCCAGACGGTCCGCGATGCGCAGACCGGTCGTGCCGGAAGAGCCGTCAATAAAAACTTTCACGCTCATGCGTTGTTCGCCTCCCATGCGTCCAGCTGCTCCGAAGCCAGCGCGATCTGATTCTTGACGCTTGCTTCCGAGGGGCCGCCGTAGCTGGTGCGGCCCTCACAGCACTTGATGAGATCGATGGCATCATAGATGTCGTTCTCGAACAGATCACTGTAGGTCTTGAACTCGTCGAGGGTCAGCTCTTCGAGGGTCTTGTCCTTGCTGATGCAGTCCGACACCATGCAGCCGGTCAGCTTGTAGGCATCGCGGAAGGGCATTTCCTTTTTGGTCAGGTAGTCGGCGCAGTCGGTGGCGTTGATGAAACCCTTTGCAGCGGCGCGGCGCATATTGGCGGGCAGGGTCTTCATGGTATCCAGCATCGGAGTGACCGTTTTCAGGCAGAGGTCCAGCGTATCCACCGCATCAAAGATGGCCTCTTTGTCCTCCTGCATGTCCTTGTTGTAGGCCAGCGGGATGCCCTTCATCATGACGA
>URVW01000042.1 GCA_900551435.1 uncultured Faecalibacterium sp. | reverse complement strand
CTTAAAAGACAGTTGCATCCTGAACGTAAATACGTTATAATACTCACAGAGATCCCACTGGTTGTGTGATACTATCCTGATACTAAAAAAATCAGCAAGCCACATCTACCACGGCAATCTCATGGAAAAGTGAACATCCAAGAATAGACATACTAAACAAATTTGTTTAGTAAGGATTCAAGCTTACCGAGCTCGAGTAATGAAAATTTGCCTTCCAATTTTTTGAATTCCTCAAAAAATAGAACAGAACAACGTATAAAAGCGGTCTCGCTTTCAAGATTTTTCGCTTGAAGGCGGGGCTTTTTCGCGCCCAAAGCAACAGAAAAGTAACACCCCGGACAGTATCACGATTCATTTTCCCCTGGGAAAGCCAGAGCTTCCAGCCGGTCCGCGACGTTGTTTGTTCGGTCTGGGTATAGGCGGGCATAGGAGCCAAGTGTGGTCGAAACCTTTTCATGCCCAAGGCGCTGCTGTACCAGAAAGGCATCCGCGAACATGGCTTAAAGGGATGACCACAAAAATACGAACCTTTTATGAAATCCTCTTGACAAAGTGGGAACGGGCAGTATAATAGAAAATGAACATTGTTCATATTGAGGGTGACCACATGAATACGATCGTGACCTCCAAGGAAGAGATCTTAAAAAACAGCCGTGAGCTTATCCGGGAAAAGGGCTGGGCGGCAGTCAGTATCCGTTCTGTCGCCTCGGCATGCGGGGTCTCGGTCGGCTCTATCTACAATTATTATGACTCCAAGGCTGAGCTTATCAGCGCCACGGTCGAAAGCGTCTGGTGCGAAATTTTCCACCGCCCGCAGGATGAGGCTGTATTTCAGGACGTGCAGACCTGTGTCAAATGGATGTACGAGCGCATGGCCTACGGCTATGAGCAGTATCCTGGATTCTTCACACTGCACTCTCTCGGTTTTATGCAGGAGGACAAGGCCGATGGCAAACGGCACATGCAGCAAATTTGGAACCATATCTTAAACGGTCTGTGTACGGTGCTGCAACAGGATACCAAAATCCGTCCGGGCGCGTTTAACGAGCAATTCACCGTCGAAAAATTTGCCGATGTTCTGTTTTCGCTTATGCTGTCTGCCTTGCTGCGGCAGGACTATGACCCCGCCGCTGTGCTGGAGATCGTGCGCAGGACCTTATATTGACCGCATTTTCTTCCCACACTGCTGTGGGAATTTTATAACGTCCAAATTGAACACTGTTCACTTAAAGAATACACTCATATGAAAGTTCATCGCAATATCCTGTTGCTGCTCACCTGCCTTGTGCAGAACACTGCCAGCTTCAACATCCGGCGCTTTGGATGCAACTTTGCCAAGCAAGCCCCTGATGACCGTAAAAACTAAGGCAACCCTGCAAAAAAATGCAGTGTTACAATAAATTTGATCTATCGACAAGGAGTAATCAACTATGCAAGCAATCGTAGAAACTGTTTTTGATGCTGTGTATCTGGTATCCGTTATCACCATCGGTATCCTGATGATTCGTGGCTGCAAGGGTAGCCACCAGTTCAAGCTGTTCGGTCTGATGGCTGTCGTTCTGGGTGCCGGTGACTCGTTCCATCTGATTCCCCGTGCTCTGGCTCTATGCACCACGGGTTTTGAAAACTTTACCGTTCCGCTGGGTCTGGGTAAGTGGATCACCTCTGTGACAATGACTGTCTTTTATGTGCTGCTGTACTATGTCTGGCGTGAGCGCTACCGGGTCAAGGGCAACAATGGCCTGACTGCCGCCGTCTACGGTCTGGCTGCCGTGCGTATTATCCTGTGCATGATGCCGCAGAACCAGTGGCTGAGCGCCGAATCCCCGCTGTCCTGGGGCATTTACCGTAACATTCCTTTTGCACTGCTGGGCCTGCTGATCATCGTGCTGTTCTACCGCAGCGCCAAGGAGTATAACGACTCGGCTTTCCGCTGGATGTGGCTGACCATTGTGTTGAGCTTCGGTTTCTACATTCCCGTTGTTCTTTGGGCCAATGCCATCCCCATGATCGGTATGCTGATGATTCCCAAGACCTGCGCCTATGTGTGGACCGTTCTCATCGGCTATTCTGCGATGAAGAAGGAATGCAAGTGATTTGTACACAGTACCGATAAAAAGCAGGGCTGTCGCTTAAAAGATGGTTGGATCCTGAATGTAAATACGTTATAATACTCACGGGAATCCTGCTGGTTGTGTGATACTATCCTGATACTAAAAAATCAGAAAGCCGCATCTACCACAGCAATCTCATGGAAAAGTGAACGTCCAAGAATAGGATTGCTAAGCAAATTTGTTTATAGCAATTTTCAATAATACGGCAGAGAGTACTTTAACATTTGAGAAAAAGTGATATAACAGAGTCAAAGAAGGTGCGTGCTATGCTGCACAACGAAGCTAGAAAGTTGATTCTGGAAGGATACGATTTGGCATATAAAAACACCCCATTTCCTAAACAATATACCATACTGTCTAACAAATGGGGTGCAGTTCAAAATCAAGCCGGAAAGGCTTTTTGTGTAAAAAACAGGATCAGCGGGTCTGACCGTTGCCGTGGATGATGTATTTATAGGTGCACAGCTCCTGCAAGCCCATCGGGCCGCGGGCGTGGAGCTTCTGGGTCGAAATGCCCATCTCACAGCCCAGCCCAAATTCGCCGCCGTCAGTGAAGCGGGTGGAGCAGTTGACGTAGACCGCCGCGCTGTCCACCGCCGCTGTGAAGAGGGAAGCGTGGGCATCGTTCTGGGTCAGGATGGCTTCGCTGTGGCCGGTGGAGTGCTCGGCGATGTGGCCGATGGCTTCCTCCACGCTGTCCACGACCTTGACAGCCAGAATGTAGTCGAGGAACTCGGTGTCAAAATCCTTCGGGCCGGCGGGCGTTCCGGGGATGATGGCCGCGGCCCGTGCATCCAGACGCAGCTCTACCGGGTGCAGTCCCTTGGCGGTACGGTCCGGCCCCAGACGCTGGGCCAGCTTGGGCAGAAACTCGGCGGCGATGGCCGAATGGACCAGACAGACCTCCTCGGCGTTGCAGACGCTGGGGCGGCTGGCCTTGGCATTTTCGATGATGTCCAGTGCTTTTTTCTGATCGGCGGAATCGTCCACGAAGATATGGCAGATGCCGGTCCCGGTCTGGATGCAGGGGACTTTCGCGTTCTCCACACAGGCGCGGATCAGCCCAGCACCGCCGCGCGGGATGAGCAGATCGACATAGCCGACAGCCGTCATCAGGGCGTTGGCCGAAGTGTGGCTGGTGTCCTCGATGAGAGAGACGGCGGCTTCCGGCAGACCGTTCGCGCGCAGTCCCTGCCGCAGGGCTTCCACGATGGCGTGAGCCGAGCGCCATGCCTCGCGGCCGCACCGCAGGATGCAGACATTGCCGCTCTTGAGGGCGAGGGCGGCGGCATCGCTGGTCACGTTGGGGCGGCTCTCGTAGATGATAGCGATGACGCCCATCGGGACCGCTGTTTTTTCGATGACCAAGCCGTTGGGACGCTCCACACGGTTCAGGACCGCGCCCACCGGGTCGGGCAGAGCGGCCGCTTCGCGGATGCCGTTGGCCATGGCGGCGATGCGCTCCGGCGTCAGGGCCAGACGGTCCAGCATGACATCGGAGATGTGCCCTTTGGCGGCGGCCATGTCCTCAGCATTTGCGGCAAGGATAGTGGTCTGATTCTGCGGCTCACATAGGCTGTCTGCCATGTCCAGAAGCACCTGCTTCCGGGTCTGGCTGTCGGCCATTGTGAGAGAGTGTTTGGCCGCGCGTGCGGCTTCAAGGATCTCTTGTGTCGTCATGGTCAGCCCTCCTGTTTCTGGCCGGAAAAACGCGTCCCGGCGGGTCTTCCGTCTGCGATGTCATAGAGCAGTTCGGGGTGGGAGCCGTTGGCGATGACCATATCAGCCCCGATGGCGGTCACCATCTGCGCGGCCCGCAGTTTGGTGGACATGCCGCCGGTCCCCAGCGACGAACCGACTCCATCCGCCAGCGCGAGGATGTCCGGCGTGATCTCCTTGACCAGCGGGATCAGGGTGGCGTCCGCATGGGTGTGCGGGTTGGCGGTGTACAGGCCGTCGATGTCGCTCAGCAGGACCAGCAGATCTGCGTGGATGCAGCAGGTGACGATGGCCGCCAGTGTGTCGTTGTCGCCGATGGAGGTGATCTCGTCGGTGGCAACGGTGTCGTTCTCATTGATGATGGGAAGCGCGCCCAGTTCCAATAGACGGGTGAGGGTGTTTTCCACATTCTCACGTCGGCCGGCATCTTCCACATCCACGCCGGTCAGCAGGATCTGCGCCACATTGTGATTGTAGGCGGTGAACAGCCGGTCGTAGGTGTACATCAGTTCGCACTGGCCCACGGCGGCACAGGCCTGTTTGGTGGCCATGTCCTTGGGGCGCTGGGGGAGCGAGAGCTTGCCCACGCCCATGCCGATGGCGCCGGACGAGACTAAAATGACCTCGTGGCCCGCATTTTTCAGGTCACTCAGGACCTTGACCAGCTCCTCTGTGTGGCGGATGTTCAGCCGCCCGGTGGAGTGTGCAAGGGTAGAAGTGCCCACTTTCACAACGATCCGCATAAAATCAACCCTTTCCCATCTCTTTTGTCTTGTTGTAGGCCGCAATGACGGCATCGGTCACCGCGCCGCGCAGACCATGCTCTTCCAGAACGCGCACGCCCTGAATGGTGCTGCCGCCGGGGCTGCACACAGCGTCCTTCAGCTCACCGGGGTGCTTGCCGCTGTCGAGGACCAGCTTTGCGCTGCCAAGGACCATCTGCGCGGCATATTCCTGCGCTTTGGCACGAGGCAGACCACAGGCTACGCCGCCGTCGGCCAGTGCCTCGATGAACTGATACACCCAAGCCGGTCCGCAGCCGGAAACACAGCTGGCGGCATCGATGAGGGATTCCGGCACAGGGTCCAGACGTCCCGCAGGAGCCATCAGCTTGAGGAATTCCTGCTCTTCTTCAGCGGTGACATTGCTGGAGCAATACTGGATCATGCCCGCGCCCACCGAAGCGGGGGTGTTCGGCATGATGCGGATGACGGGATAATCTTCCCCGGCCATCTCCTGAATGCGCGCAATGGAAAGCCCCGCCGCCATGCTGCACAGGATGAAGCGGTTCGGGCGCTCGGCCATCGTGAACTTCAGCGGGGCCAGAAGCGCTTCCATCATCTGGGGCTTGACCGCCAGAAACACGAGGTCACAGTGGCCCATCACGTCATTGTTGACGGCAGTATTGCAGCCCAGTTCCTGCGCCAGAGCTTCCGCTTTGGCGGCGGTGCGGTTGGCCAGATAAACGTTCTGCGGGTCGGCGGCCTTGCAGACCGCCCGCGCGATCGCGCCGCCCATGTTTCCACAGCCTAAAAATCCAATGGTCTTGATCATATCAACAACCTTCTTTCACTTCCACACTCTATCGGAGCGCACATTCGTTCCGCTTTCATTGTATGCACACACGGGCAGAAAATCAAGGGGGAGAGGCTGATTCAGAAAAATAAAGTTGAACGCGGGAACTTCCTGCACGGTGCAAAATTTCATCCAAAAGGCAGGAAATAACAGAAAATTCATCAAGAAAATCGATTTTTTGCTTGCAAAATCCCCCTCGTTGGCGGTATATTATAGAAGGAAGGATTCTTACTTCTGCGGCTGAAAGGCCGGCCACCATGGACGACAGCGCGCGCGGCGCTGCCGGGAAAGGATGGAATTTGTGTCACAGACGACGAAGAGGGCTTTGGAAGCATCGCTCAAAAAGCTGCTGCTCCAGAAACCGCTGAATAAGATCACGATCAACGACATCACGGAGGACTGCGGCGTGAACCGCATGACGTTCTACTACCACTTCAAGGACATCTACGACCTTGTGGACTGGATCCTGGTCGAAGATGCTGCGAAGGCGCTGGAAAACAAGAGGGCGTTCGAAACTTGGTCGGACGCCTTTCTGGATATCCTGCGTCAGGTGCAGGAGAACAAGGTCCTTGTCATGAATGTCTACCGCTCGGTCAGCCGGGAGCAGGTGGAACAGTACTTATACAAACTGCTGGACCCCATGCTGCGTGATTTTATGGAACGTGGGGCACAGGGCGTCACCGTTCAGGATGCCGATAAACAGTTCATCGTGGATTTTTACAAGTATGCACTGGTCGGCATGGTGCTGGAATGGATCCGCAAGGATATGAAAGAGGACCCCGTCCGGATGACGGAACGGCTGAATATCCTGCTGCATGGCGACTTCCAGCGGGCCGTGCGGCGGTTCCGGACCGACCGCATCCCCTCAGAACTGGACGATTGATAAAAATTTAGACAGAGGAAGCATTGTGATGGGTTTTCCATCACGGTGCTTTTTCTGTTTATGGAACCTTTTTTGACAAAATGATACAGTAATGTCAGCGCAAAATATGAGTGCGAAATCTTGGAAACTACCACAAAACGGAGGGAATAAAATGTATTATTCCAGTGGTAACTATGAAGCATTTGCGCGCCCACGCAAACCAGAGGGAGTGGACCGGAAATCGGCTTACCTCGTCGGTACGGGCCTTGCTGCGCTGACGGCGGCCTGTTATCTGGTGCGGGATGGTCAGATGAAGGGCGAGCATGTCCACATCTTTGAAAAAGGTCCCATCCCCGGCGGCGCATGCGATGGCTATCAGTACCCCGGCATTGGCTATGTGATGCGAGGCGGGCGGGAGATGGACAACCACTTCGAGGTGATGTGGGACCTGTTCCGCTCCATCCCGTCGCTGGAAACGGACGGCGTCAGCGTGCTGGATGAGTATTACTGGCTGAACAAAAAGGACCCGAACTACTCGCTCTGCCGTGCCACTGAAAAGCAGGGGCAGGACGCGCATACGGACGGAAAATTCGGCCTGTCGGACAAGGGCTGCATGGAGATCATGAAGCTCTTCTTCACCCCGGACGAGCAGCTGTACAACAAGCGCATTACGGATGTGTTCGACGAGGAAGTGTTCGGCTCGAACTTCTGGCTCTACTGGCGGACGATGTTCGCGTTCGAGAACTGGCACAGCGCCCTTGAGATGAAGCTTTACCTCAAGCGCTACATCCACCATGTGGGCGGGCTGCCGGATTTCCGGGCGCTTCGGTTCACGAAGTACAATCAGTATGAGTCGATGATCCTGCCCATGGTCCGCTATCTCGAGAACTACGGCGTCCGCTTCCATTACAACACCAAGGTCACGGACATCGATTTTGAGATCACAGACGGGAAGAAACAGGCCAAGACGATCCACCTGATGGCCGAAGATCAGCCCTGCGAAGTGGACCTGACCGAAAATGATCTGGTGTTCATCACGAATGGCGGCTGTGTGGAGAATGCTTCCATCGGTGCGCAGGACCAGCCCGCCGCCTTCGACCCGACCCTGCGCCCCGGCAATGGCTGGGACCTGTGGAAGAAGATCGCGGCGCGGGATGCATCGTTCGGCCGTCCGGAAGCGTTCTGTTCCGACCCGGAGCAGACCAACTGGATGAGCGCCACCGTGACCACGCTGGATGAGCGGATCGTACCGTACATCCAGAGCATCTGCAAGCGCGACCCCTTCAGCGGGGGCGTCGTCACCGGCGGCATCGTGACCGTAAAGGATTCCAACTGGCTGCTGAGCTGGACGTTCAATCGCCAGCCCCAGTTCCGA
The DNA here is from genome assembly GCA_900551435.1 of uncultured Faecalibacterium sp. Classification (GTDB taxonomy): domain Bacteria; phylum Bacillota; class Clostridia; order Oscillospirales; family Ruminococcaceae; genus Faecalibacterium. Next base: position 11,071 of record URVW01000042.1, on the reverse strand, counting down.
AGCCAGCCGAAGGGCCAGCTGGTGGGCTGGATCTACGGGCTGTTCAGCGACAAACCCGGCAACTATATCAAAAAGCCGATGCGGGACTGCACCGGCAAAGAGATCTGCATGGAGTGGCTCTACCACCTCGGCGTGCCCGAAGCGGAGATCGACGATTTGGCAGAGCACAGCGCCAACACCGTGCCGGTCATGATGCCGTACATCACGGCGTTCTTCATGCCCCGGTCGGCGGGGGACCGTCCTGCAGTCGTGCCGGAAGGCGCTGTGAATTTCGCGTTCCTTGGTCAGTTCGCGGAGACACCGCGCGACACCATCTTCACCACCGAATATTCCATGCGCACCGGCATGGAAGCTGTGTATACGCTGCTGGACATCGATCGCGGCGTGCCGGAAGTCTGGGGCAGCACCTATGATGTCCGCGACCTGCTCAACGCCGCCGTCCAGCTGCGCGACGGCCGCCCGCTGAGCGACCTGAAGATGAACTGGATCGAAAAATTTGCCCTCGGCAAGGTCATCGACTGGCTGCAGGGGACCGATCTTGGAAACTTTTTGCAAGCATACCATATTATCTGAACGCCGGAAGAAATTCCGGCAGGGGAGAAGCTCCCAATAGAAAACATTGGAGGAAATTGGAATGAATACCGCATTTGATTCTCTGACCCATAAGATGCAGCGTGCTGCGCTGGGCAAAACGGCCGATATCGTGCTGTCTCATGTCAACAAGGGCCGCGAAAAGGCGATGGTCCAGCTGGTGGACGTTGCAAAGCAGTTCTACGGCGAAGCCTTCAGTGAAGAGACCTATGAGCACGCCCGCCAGACGCTGTCCAACCCGGACAGCAAGTGGTCAAAGCTCATCAACTGCATGCTGGATCAGCTGGACCCGAATGTGGCCCGCACCACGGCCCTGAACCTCGGCTATGAGGCCTTCTTCCGCGGGACCAAGACCATCCGCGAGAACCGCGTGAAGTATCAGTGCAATATTCCTTGGCTGATCCTGTTCGACCCCACCTCTGCCTGCAACATGCACTGTGTCGGCTGCTGGGCGGGCGAGTACGGCCACAAGAACAACCTCAGCTTTGAGGATATGGATAAGATCGTTTCGCAGGGCAAAGAGCTGGGCGTTTATCTGTATATGCTGACCGGCGGCGAACCTCTGGTCCGCAAAAAGGACATCCTGAAGCTGGCCGAGAAGCACAACGATGTGCAGTTCGCCATCTACACCAACTCCACCCTCATCGACGAGCCGTTCTGTGAAGAGGTCGTCCGTCTGGGCAACATCGCCTTTATGCTGTCCATCGAGGGCACGCCCGAGACGAACGATGCGCGCCGCGGCGACGGCCACTATGCCGCCGTCATGAACGCCATGGACCTGCTCAAGAAGCACGGCATCCTGTTCGGCACGTCCATCTGCTACACCCGCGACAACATCGAAGCCGTCACGAACGACAAGTTTATGCGCTTCCTCTGTGAGAAGGGCGCACACTTCGGCTTCTACTTTCACTATATGCCCGTCGGCAACGAGGCGGCTCCGGAGCTGATGCCCACCCCGGAACAGCGCAAGTATATGATCGACCGCATCCGCTATCTGCGCAGCGAGGAGTGCGACATCCCGTTCTACCCGATGGATTTCCAGAACGACGGCGAGTTCGTCGGCGGATGCATCGCGGGCGGCCGCAACTACTTCCACATCAACTCTGCCGGTGACGCAGAGCCGTGCGTGTTCATCCACTACTCCAATGCAAACATTCATGACAGCAGCATTCTGGAGATCCTCCAAAGCCCGCTGTTTATGGCATATCACAACGGCCAGCCGTTTAACAAGAACCATCTGCGTCCCTGTCCGATGCTCGAGAACCCCGAGCTGCTGCGCAAGATGGTCCACGACACCGGCGCACACAGCACCGACCTGCAGTCGCCGGAGAGCGTCGATCACCTGTGCGACAAGTGCAAGAGCTACGCCGACAACTGGCAGCCTATGGCGGACGAGATCTGGTCCCACACCAAGATCCGTGAGAGCCGCTATGAGAACTACAAGGATTGGAAACCCAATCAGCAGTAATCCCAGAGCGTTCCGGATTTGAATCAACAGTCCTGAAACACAGAAACTCCCTCTTCCCCAAGCGCCGAGACAGCGCCGGGAAGGGGGAGTTTTTGCGTTACTTTATGAAAATCAAATAAAAAGAACTGCCGCTTTCAACCTCTCCGTCAATGCTTCGCATTGCCACCTCTCCTGATAGGAGAGGCCTTGGCATGGCGTAAAGCTTTCTCTCTTCGCCAGAGGCTCTCCTAATAGGAGAGCTGTCGAACGAATGTGAGACTGAGAGGTTGATTTGCAGCAGCTCTATTTGTAATGCGGTGAGAACTTTTATTCGTCGTCCGGGTCGCCGAACTTGTCATGGTAGGTGGTGACCATCTCCATCTCTTCGTGGCGGCGCAGACCGTGGAACACAAACTTCTTGAGAACATCATAGATGACCGCAAAGAGCGGGACGCCGATGATCATGCCGACGAAGCCCCACAGGCCGCCGAACAGCAGGATGGCGAAGAGCACCCAGAAGCTCGAAAGGCCGGTGGTGTTGCCCAAAATTTTGGGTCCGATGATGTTGCCGTCCACCTGCTGTAAGACCAGAATGAACAGGATGAACCAGAGCGCCTTGATGGGGTTCTGGATAAGGATGAGCAGGGTGGCAGGGATCGCACCGATGAACGGGCCAAAGAAGGGAATGACGTTGGTGACGCCGATGATGACCGAGACCAGCAGCGCGCTGGGGAATTTGAGGATGATACAGGCGATGTAGCACAGCACACCGATGATGGCGGAATCCAGGATCTTGCCGTTGATGAAGCCGCCGAACATCTTGTCTGCATAGCAGATCTCTTCCATGATGAGGTCGGCCCAGTGCGGTTTCAGGAAGCTGTAGAGGATCAGCTTGCCCTGCTGACCGAACTTCTTCCGGCTGGCCAGCAGATACACCGAGACGATCAGGCCGATGACGATGTTCTTCAGGAAGGTCACGAAGTTCATCACACCGACGGCCGCACCGCTCAGGATGCTCTGCATCGAGGGAATGAGGGTGTTTTTGACCCATGTATCCAGATTGGCCTGTAAGGTGTCGTAGGACGTCTCAATGAAATCCAGCAATTCCTTGTTGCTGGCGATGATCTCCTGCTTCGAGACCCAGTCCACGAACTCGTTGATGTTGTCGCGGGCCGTGAAATACAGCGTCGTGACGCTGGTGATGAGCTGCGGGACGATCATCAGGAACAGCGCATACACCACCAAAAGGCCGAACAGAAGGCTCAGCGCCACGGCCAGCATGTTGGCCGCACCCTTCATCTTTTCCGGGAAGGTGCGGCGGAGAAAGCCTTCAATGGTGTTGCAGACCGGCTTGAGCAGATAGGCGATGACCGCACCGTAGATGAACGGCATCAGGATGCCCGTCAGCTTGGAGATCGCATCGCCAAAGCCCTGAAAGCGATAGATCAGAAAGAAGAAGATGATGCTCAGTGCGATCGCACCGAACCCCGCGAACATTCCGTAAAGGTAGGGCTTGATGTGTGGTTTTTTGTCCATCATGCTAGTAGACTCCATTCCTGTCGCGGGCAGCAGGAATCCCCGCGGCACTGGTTAGCGTTTGTTGCTCCTGCGCCAAATGTGCAGCTTGTCTGCTTCGGCGATCAGCTCCTCCCGGAAATCGGGGTGGGCGACGCTGATCAGAGCTTCGGCCTTTTCCCAGCTGGTCAGACCCTTCAGATTCACGCATCCATACTCGGTGCACAGATAGTGGATGTTGGCACGGGTATCGGTGATGATGCTGCCGTTCTCCAGCGTGGGGCGGATGCGGCTCTCGACCTTGCCGGTCTTTTTATTCATAAAGGTAGAGGACAGGCAAATGAAGCTCTTGCCGCCGTTGGAAAGGTATGCGCCCAGCACGAAGTCCAGCTGACCGCCCGCACCCGAAATGTGCTTGACACCGGCGCTCTCTGCGTTGACCTGACCGAACAGGTCGATATCAACGGCATTGTTGATGGAGATGAAGTTGTCGATGGCAGCGATGCTGCGGATGTCGTTGGTGTACTCGACCGGAGCAGCCATGCACTCGGGGTTGTTGTTGAGGTAGTCATACATCTTCTGCGTGCCAGCACCGAATGCGTAGACCTGACGGCCCTTGTCGAGGTTCTTGTGACGGCCGGTGATCTTGCCCGCCTTGGCGATATCGACAAAGGCGTCCACATACATTTCGGTATGGACGCCAAGGTCCTTCAGGTCGCTCTGGGCGATCAGGTTGCCGATGGCATTGGGCATTCCGCCGATGCCCAGCTGCAGACATGCGCCGTTGGGGATCTGCGGAACGATGAGGTTGGCGACCGCCAGATCAACGTCCGTTGCCGCGCCGGGAGCAGCCATCTGGCCGAGCGGCGGGTTATTGCCCTCCACGACACCGGCGACCTGCGAGATGTGCACCCAGTTCTCCGTGCCGCCAAGGCAGCGCGGCATGTTGGTGTTGACTTCAACAATGATCTTCTTGGCCTTTTCGCAGACAGCGCCCAGATGGGAAGCGCAGGGGCCAAAGTTGAAGTAGCCGTGCTCGTCCATCGGGGTGACTTGGAACACAGCCACATCCACGGGGTCCTTGCTGTCGCGATAGTAGCGGGGCAGCTCCGAATAGCGGATGGGGGAGTAGAAGGAGAATCCCTGCGCAATGGCCTTGCGCTCGATGCCGCCCATGTGCCAGCTGTTCCACGTCATGTGGGCAGCGGGATCGTCGATCTGGAAGATCGCAGGGACCCACATCAGGATGCCGCCGCGGAAATTGACCCCTTCCAGTTCCGGCAGACGCTTTGCGATGGCGGCGTCCACCGCCACAGGGGTATTGACAGCCCAGCCGTAATCCACCCAGTCGCCGCTCTTGACCAGAGCTGCAACCTGTTCAGCCGTCATCTGTTTCTGCGCATACAGTTCCGTATAATCCATTATAAACCATCCTCTCTTCGAATAACATAAAGGAATTGTAAATTCTTACAACTCAGCAACTTAGTTATAACATTAACAAAGAGGAGAATCAATAGTTTGGGGGCAAAAAAGTGGCTCGGTAGCAATGTGACTAAAATTCTTAGCAATTTCACCGGATTCTTTGGTGCGACAAGAATAAAATTTTTCGAAAAAGACTTGATAAAATTTTGACGATGTGGTTTACTTATAGCGTAGCAAGGCGCTGCCCACAGACACAGCATAATTCGTCTAAAATTTAACGATGATGCGTCCGGCAGAGAAAACACCTTGCGCCACAAACTGGAAAGTGCTATCATGACAAAACCAAACGCGCTTTTCACGAGAGCGCATCAAGGAGGTTTCCCACACGATGGCAACAGCAGTTTATCCCGGGTCGTTCGACCCGGTCACCAAAGGACATCTTGATATCATCAAGCGTGCCGCAAAGATCAACGATCATCTGATCGTGGCCGTGCTCATCAACAGCGCAAAGCATCCGCTGTTCACCGTAGAAGAGCGGGTGGCCCTGCTGCAGGAATGCTGCAAGGACATCCCGAACGTCACGGTCGAGAGTTTTGACGGCCTGACCGTGGAGTTCGCCAAAAAGCGCCATGCATCGGTCATGGTGCGGGGGCTGCGGGCGGTGACGGATTTCGAAAACGAGATCCAGCTCGCGCAGACCAACCACGCACTGATGCCCGGGATCGAGACGATGTTCCTTGCGACCAGCATCAAATGGAGCTACCTTTCCTCGACGATCGTAAAAGAAGCGGCCCGCTACGGCAGTAGCATCTCGAAGTTCGTCACACCGAATGTGGAAGCAGCGGTGGGGGAGAAGATGGCCCAGCTGAGAGCAGACGGCAAAGAGCCGTGAACCTTGTGCAAACGCCTTGCGCGTTTCAATAGATGAGTTTCTTAAAATTCACCAACATACACACAAATCAGGAGGCTACTAACATGAAGAAAATCGTTATCGCATCTGCATGCCGTACCGCTATTGGCAAGTTCGGCGGCACTCTTGCAAACGTCCCCGCAGCAGAGCTGGGTTCCATTGTCATCAAGGAGGCTCTGAACCGCGCACACGTCGCTCCCGAGCAGGTCGATCATGTTTACATGGGCTGCGTCATTCAGGCTGGTCTGGGCCAGAACGTCGCTCGTCAGGCTGCCCTGAAGGCTGGTCTGCCCATCGAGACCCCCGCTGTCACCGTCAACGTGGTCTGCGGCTCTGGTCTGAACTGCGTCAACATGGCTGCTCAGATGATCGAGGCTGGCGATGCTGAGATCGTCGTCGCAGGCGGCATGGAGAACATGGACATGGCTCCCTTCGCAATGATGAAGGGCCGTTACGGCTACCGTATGGGCGCTCCCATGGGCAAGAGCGAGCTGGTCGATACCATGGTCAACGATGCTCTGTGGGATGCTACCGGCTACAACAAGCACATGGGCATGACCGCTGAGAACGTCTGCACCAATGAGACTTATCAGAAGAAGTACGGCTACAACCCCATCACCCGTGAGCAGCTGGATGAGTTCTCCTACAACAGCCAGGCCAAGGCTGACAAGGCCATCAAGGAAGGTGCATTCAAGGACGAGATCGTTCCTGTTGTCATCAAGGGCAAGAAGGGTGACACCGTGTTCGATACCGATGAAGGCCCCCGTCTGACCCCCGTTGAGAAGCTGGGCACTCTGAAGCCCGCTTTCACCAAGGACGGCATCGTGACCGCCGGCAACTCTTCCGCGATCAACGACGGCGCTGCTGCTCTGGTCGTCATGAGCGAAGAGAAGGCAAAAGAGCTGGGCATCACCCCGCTGGCCACTTGGGTCGCTGGCGCTCTGGCTGGCGTTGAGCCGGAAGTCATGGGCCTTGGCCCCATCGCTGCAACCAAGAAGGTCATGGCTAAGACCGGCCTGACCGTTGCAGATATGGACCTGATCGAGGCAAATGAGGCATTCGCTGCTCAGTCTGTGGCTGTCAGCCAGGCTCTGAACTTTGATATGAGCAAGGTCAACGTCAACGGCGGCGCAATCGCTCTGGGCCACCCGGTCGGCGCTTCCGGCGCTCGTATCCTCGTCACCCTGCTGTATGCAATGAAGCATCGTGGTGCAAAGAAGGGTCTGGCTACCCTGTGCATCGGCGGCGGCATGGGCTGCGCAACCATCGTTGAGATGGACTAATTCCTCTCGGAGGCACTCCAGATATCAGAACGGCCCGTGCAGGGGCAACTCCTCCTGCACGGGGGCTGTTCTTGACTGAGAATAAGACTTTGAATGGAGGTCTTTACCATGGCATTTGTTAAAACCGAAGTGCAGGGCGCTGTCGAGATTATCACCATCGACCGTCCCAAGGCACTGAATGCCCTGAACCCCGAGGTTCTGGCAGACCTGAAGGCTGCATTTGAGGCAGTCGATCAGGAGACCATCCGCTGCATCGTTCTGACCGGAGAGGGCGACAAGAGCTTCGTCGCAGGTGCAGATATCGGTTCCATGAGCACCATGACCAAGGCAGAAGGCGAGGCCTTCGGCAAGCTGGGCAATGATGTGTTCCTGATGATCGAGAGCTTCCCCATCCCCGTCATCGCAGCCGTCAACGGTTTCGCACTGGGCGGCGGCAACGAGCTGGCAATGAGCTGCGATATCCGCATCTGCTCTGACAACGCCGTGTTCGGTCAGCCGGAAGTCGGTCTGGGCATCACCCCGGGCTTCGGCGGCACGCAGCGTCTGGCTCGTCTGGTCGGCATGGGCATGGCAAAGCAGCTGGTCTACTCTGCATTGAACATCAAGGCAGATGAGGCTTACCGCATTGGTCTGGTCAACGCCGTGTATCCTCAGGCTGAGCTGATGGAGAACGTCCTGAAGCTGGCCAACAAGGTCGCAAAGAACGCTCCCATTGCAGTCCGCAACTGCAAGAAGGCCATCAACGACGGCATCAGCCTTCCCATTGAGAAGGCCGTCGAGGTGGAAGAGAAGCTGTTCGGCGACTGCTTCGAGACCCACGACCAGAAGGAAGGCATGGCATGCTTCCTGTCTCGTGAGAAACCGAAGCCCAAGGCTGTTTTCACCAACAACTAATTTTTTCGAACGTACATCAAATATCTGAATAAGAAGGTTCTGGGTCCCGGTCCTTACCGGAGAGAGGGCCGGGGAACAGAAGCTCGTGAATAAAGGAGAGATATCCTATGAAGATCGGTGTTATTGGCGCTGGCACGATGGGCCAGGGTATTGCAAAGGCATTCGCTCAGGTCGAGGGCAACACCGTTGCTCTGTGCGACATCAAGCAGGAGTGGGCTGAGAAGGGCCTCGCAAAGATCAAGGCTGGCTATGACAAGCTGGTCGCAAAGGGCAAGATCCCGCAGGAAAAGGCTGACGCGATCGTTGCTGCCATCACCCCGGGCCTGAAAGAGGACCTGTGTGCGGACTGCGACCTGATCGTTGAGGCTGCTTTCGAGGATATGAAGGTCAAGCAGACCACCTTCGGCGAGCTGGATAAGATCTGCAAGCCCGAGTGCATCTTTGCTTCCAACACCTCTTCTCTGTCCATCACCGAGATCGGCAAGGGCCTGAGCCGTCCTCTGGTTGGTATGCACTTCTTCAACCCTGCTGACCGCATGAAGCTGATCGAGGTCATCGCTGGCTGCAACACTCCTGCTGAGACCGTCGAGAAGATCAAGGAGATCTCTGTCGCCATCGGCAAGAACCCCGTTCAGGTCAACGAGGCTGCCGGCTTCGTCGTCAACCGCATCCTGATCCCGATGATCAACGAAGCTGCCTTCATCAAGATGGAGGGCGTTTCCGATATCGCTGGCATCGACACCGCCATGAAGCTGGGTGCAAACCACCCCATGGGACCTCTGGAACTGGGCGACTTCATCGGTCTGGATATCTGCCTCGCCATCATGGATGTTCTGTATCATGAGACCGGCGACAGCAAGTATCGTGCTTGCCCGCTGATCCGCAAGATGGTCCGCGGCGGCAATCTGGGCTGCAAGACTGGCAAGGGCTTCTACGTTTACAACGCAGACCGCACCAAGACCCCGGTCGATCAGCTGTAATTTCTGAGAACATTTCTCCCGGCTGCGGGGAAAGCGGTCGGGAGGAATTTGTTTGCAAACCGGGTTCGTTACAACAACCGCCCGGTCCATGAAAAAATAGACCCGTTAGGAGGATATAGCGATGGATTTTACTCTGTCCAAGCAGCAGCAGATGGTGCAGAAGATGTACCGCGAGTTTGCTGAAAACGAAGTCAAGCCTCTGGCTAAGAAAGTTGATGCAGAAGAGTACTTCCCCAAAGAGACCGTCGAGAAGATGGGCAAACTGGGCATGATGGGTATTTATTTCCCCACCGAAGTTGGCGGTGCTGGCGGCGATGTGCTGTCCTACGTCATGGCCGTTGAGGAAATGAGCAAGGTCTGCGGCACGACCGGTGTTATCCTGTCTGCCCACACCAGCCTGTGCGCTGCTCCTATTTTTGAGAACGGCACGCCCGAGCAGAAGGCAAAGTATCTGCCCAAGCTGTGCAGCGGCGAGTGGCTGGGTGCTTTCGGCCTGACCGAGCCGGGTGCTGGCACGGATGCACAGGGCCAGCAGACTATCGCAAAGGAAGATGGCGATTACTGGGTGCTGAACGGCTCCAAGATCTTCATCACCAATGCTGGCTATGCAAATGTGTTCATCGTCATCGCCGTCACCGATGTCGTGCCCGATAAGAAGGGCCGTCCCACCAAGCTGTGCTCTGCTTTCATCGTGGAGCGCACCGACCCGGGATTCTCCGTCGGCAAGGCTGAGGACAAGATGGGCATCCGCGGTTCTTCTACCTGTGAGCTGATCTTCGAGGACTGCCGTATCCCGAAGGACCGTATGCTGGGTGTGCGCGGCAAGGGCTTCCAGCTGGCCATGAAGACTCTGGACGGCGGCCGTATCGGCATCGCTTCTCAGGCTCTGGGCATCGCGGAAGGCGCCATCGACGAGACTGTCGCTTACGTCAAGGAGCGCAAGCAGTTCGGCCGCAGCATTTCTGCATTCCAGAATACCCAGTTCGAGCTGGCTGAGATGAAGGCCCGCGTCGATGCTGCAAAGTATCTGGTCTATGCCGCTGCTCTGAAGAAGCAGGAGGCGATGAACGGCGCAAAGGTCCGCTACAGTGTCGAGGCTGCTGAGGCCAAGCTGGTCGCAGCCCGCACCGCAAGCGATGTGACCCGCCGCTGCCTGCAGCTGTTCGGCGGTTACGGCTACACCCGTGACTATCCCATCGAGCGCATGATGCGTGATGCCAAGATCACTGAGATCTACGAGGGCACGAGCGAAGTGCAGATGATGGTTATTTCCGGTGCGCTGCTGAAGTAAGGGAGGTAAGATTTACAATGAAAGCAATCGTTTGTGTAAAGCAGGTTCCTGATACCTCCGGCAAGGTGGCAGTCAAGGCAGACGGCACGCTGGACCGTGCATCGATGGCCACCATCACCAACCCCGATGACCTGAACGCTCTGGAGGCTGCTCTGAAGCTCAAGGATGCTACCGGCTGCGAAGTCGTTGTTGTTACCATGGGTCCTCCTCCGGCCGAAGGCATGCTGCGTGAGCTGCTGGCCCGCGGCGCAGACAAGGCTGTTCTGGTCTCCGGCCGTGAGTTCGGCGGTTCCGATACCTTTGCAACCAGCCAGATCCTGGCGGCTGCTGTCAACAAGATCGGCGTCGGCCCCGAGGACGTTGTGTTCTGCGGCCGTCAGGCGATCGATGGTGATACCGCGCAGGTCGGCCCCCAGATCGCTGAAAAGCTGCATCTGCCGCAGGTCACCTATGTTGCTGACATCCAGAAGGATGGCAACACCCTGACCGTGAAGCGTATGCTGGAAGACGGCTACATGATGGTCAAGGTCCAGACCCCCTGCCTGTTGACCTGCATCAAGGAGCTGAACCAGCCCCGTTACATGAGCGTCAATGGCATCTTCACCTGCTACGACAAGCCCATGGAAGTGTTTGATTACAACGCTCTGAAGGATGATCCGCTGATCGAGGTCGATACCATTGGTCTGAAGGGTTCTCCGACGAACGTCTTTAAGTCCTTCACTCCTCCGCAGAAGGGCG
>URVW01000041.1 GCA_900551435.1 uncultured Faecalibacterium sp. | reverse complement strand
GAGCTCACCAGCGCATGGGTGACCATGCGGCTTTGTAAACCCTACCGGAAGCAACACCTAGATGGGACGGATAGCGCTGCTCGCGTGTCCCGATGGTGGCATGAGCCTGTCAGCAATGGCAGGTCGAGACAGATCGTCGTTTAATACAGAACCCGGCTTACGGTCCATCTCGTTTTCCATTTTTTGAATCTGACCGAGCTGCTGCGACCCTTCGCGGCAGCTCTTTTTGTTTGTTCACGCAACTTTTACCGCTCTGTCACTTTTCGTTTGCCCTCGAGTGTGGTATACTATGTGCACCACAGCGGCCCATCTGTCCGCCGTGGTCAAACAAACAGACAGGATGTGAAATCCTCCGATGAAAGATGGTTTTTTGAAAGCAGCAGCCCTCTCCCCCTCTCTGCGGGTGGCGGACTGCACCTATAACACCGCGCAGATCCTCGCGGAACTGCGCCAAGCGGCAGACCGGGGCGTCAAGCTGGCCGTGTTCCCGGAATTCTGCCTGACCGGCTACACCTGCGGCGACCTGTTCTTGCAGCGGACGCTCCAGCAGGGTGCGCTGCAGGGTCTGCAGACCCTGCTCGATGCCAGCCGGGAGCTGGACGTGGTGGCCTTGGTGGGCCTTCCGCTGATGGTCCGAGGCAAGCTGTACAACTGCGCCGCTGTGCTCTGCCACGGCCAGCTGCTGGGCCTTGTCCCCAAGACCTACCTGCCCAACTACGGCGAGTTCTACGAAAAACGCCAGTTCACCCCGGGCAGCACCGAAGTGGAGCTGGTGACCGTCTGCGGCCAGCAGGTCCCGTTCGGCACGTCGCTGCTCTTCCGCTACCGCGAGATGCCCAGCTTCGTGCTCGGCGTGGAGATTTGCGAGGACCTGTGGAGCGCGCTCCCGCCCTCCACCTTCCACGCACTGGCCGGTGCAACGGTCATCGCGAACCTTTCGGCCAGCGATGAAACGGTCGGCAAGGCCGAGTACCGCCGCACGCTGGTCGAGAACCAGTCGGCCCGTCTGCTCTGTGGCTACCTGTATGCTTCCGCCGGTCACGGCGAGAGCACACAGGACATGGTGTTCGCCGGTCATGACCTCATCACTGAGAACGGCACGCTGCTGGCCGAGACGGCCCCCTTTGCGGGCGGACACGCCGAAACGGAACTGGACTGCCAGCGGATGGAATCCGAGCGGGCGCGCAACACCAGCTTCGAGCCTTCCGCCGATGGGTACACGACCGTAGACTTCAGCCTGACGCTGTCCGAAACGGCCCTGACCCGCTGGGTGGACCCGACCCCCTTCGTGCCCAGCGACCCCAAACGCCGCGCTGAGCGCTGTGAGCTGATTTTGAAGATGCAGGCCGACGGCCTTGCCAAGCGGCTGGAACATGCCCACGCCAAAACGGCGGTCATCGGCATTTCCGGCGGTCTGGACAGCTGTCTGGCGCTGCTGGTGGCCGTCCGCGCCATGAAGCAGCTGGGCCGCCCCACCACCGATGTGCTGGCCGTGACCATGCCCTGCTTCGGCACGACCAAGCGCACCCGCAGCAATGCGGAGATTCTCTGCGACGAGCTGCACGTCAGCTTCACCGAGATCGACATCGCCAACACGGTCCACAGCCACTTTGCCGACATCGGGCAGGACGAGAGCGTTCTGGACGTCACGTTCGAGAACGGTCAGGCCCGCGTCCGCACGCTGGAACTGATGGACACGGCCAACCGCACCGGCGGTCTGGTGGTCGGCACGGGCGACCTGTCCGAGCTGGCGCTGGGCTGGGCTACTTACAACGGCGACCACATGAGCATGTACGGCGTGAACGCCGGTGTGCCCAAAACGCTGGTCCGTCATCTGGTCCGGTACGAAGCCGACATCGCCGCCACCGAGGCCCTGAAAACGGTCCTGCTGGACATCCTCGACACGCCCGTTTCGCCCGAGCTTCTGCCCGCCAAGGACGGCGAGATTGCGCAAAAGACCGAGGACCTCGTAGGTCCCTACGAGCTGCACGATTTCTATCTGTATTACGTCCTGCGCTTCGGCTTCGGCCCCGCGAAGATCTTCCGGCTGGCCCAAGCGGCCTTTGCCGGACGCCCCGAATACCCCGACGAAGTGCTGTACAAATGGCTGCGCAACTTCTACTGGCGGTTCTTCGCCCAGCAGTTCAAGCGCAGCTGTCTGCCCGACGGCCCCAAGATCGGCAGCGTGACGCTCTCCCCGCGCGGCGACTGGCGGATGCCCAGCGACGCGGCGGCAGCGCTCTGGCTGGCCGAGCTGGAACAACTTTTCCCCCACAAAGGATAACACATGAAACAACATTCCAAACTTTTCGTCAACCTGATCTTTTCCGTGGTCGTGCTGGCCGCTGCGGGCATCCTGTTCGCTCTGCGCAGCGCCAAGACCACCGGAAGTGCCCTTGAGGCGGAGCTGATCTACGGCGACGCCAACACGGTGCAGAAGTTTTCTCTGGACACGAACGAGACTTACGAGGTGGACACCGGTTATCTGACCGTCCACATCGAAGTACAGGACGGCGCGGCCCGCTTTGTGGACTCGCCCTGCCCCGACCATATCTGTGAGAGCTATGGCTGGCTCAGCGCCGAGGACCAGACGGCCACCTGTCTGCCCGCCCGCGCGGTGCTGACCATCGTTCCGCGTTCCTGAGAATGCAGTAAAAGGAGATTTTCCATGTTCGATGAAAAAGATCGTTCGCGCGCTTCGGACGCGGACACCACCCGGCACATCCACCGGGGCGCACGGAAGGACCCGGACCGGACCGTGGAAGTGGACAGTTCCGCCTTTTTTGCGCCGGAAACTGCCCAGCCGCCGGTCACACCGCCCCCCGCAAAGCCCCCCAAGCGGAGCGCTCCCCCGCCCCAGCCGCCGAAAAAGTCCAGCAGTCCCAAACAGAAGCCGTCCAGGCTCGGCCCGGTGCTGCTGGTGCTGCAAGCCATCCTCAGCGTGGCCGCCTTCGTGCAGCTCTGCCGCACCCAGATGCTCCCCATGCTCTATCTTGTCATCATCGCGGCGCTGCTGGTGCTGTTCTGGCTTCTGGTCAAGCGCTGTCAGGAATACAAGACGGCAGGGACCGTTTCCCGCGTGTTCTCGGTCTTTCTGTGCGCGGCGCTGGCCGTCGGCTGTGTCTGGGCACAGCAGGGCCTTGCCGCGCTGGACAGCGTGACTTCCGGCCTGATCTCGGGCGCGGAAGCCAACAAGATCACCAAAGAACCGTTCGTCGTCTACCTCAGCGGCGTGGACAACCGCGGCGAGCTGACCGAAAACGCCCGCAGCGACGTGAACATCCTCGCCGTGGTCAACCCGTCCACCAAGCGGGTCGCCCTCATCAACACCCCGCGCGACTACTATGTGGACCTCGCCGGGACTGACAGCAAGGATAAGCTGACCCATGCTGGTCTGTACGGCGTGGAGACCAGTATGGCCACGCTGGGCAACCTGTACGGCATCAATGTGGACCACTACATCCGCATCAACTTTGCCGGATTCATCAGCATCATCGATGCCGTGGGCGGCGTGGATGTCTATTCCGATCAGGCGTTCACCTCGGTGGGCAGCCCCGGCTACTACGACCCCACCACCTTCGCCGAGGGCTGGAACCATCTGGACGGCAAGAGCGCGCTGGCCTTTGCCCGCGAGCGCCACGCCTTCGCATCCGGCGACATCCAGCGCGGCATCAACCAGATGAAGGTCATCGACGCCATGGTGAACAAGCTCAAGTCCCCCACCGTCCTGATGAGCTTCTCCAAGCTGATGGACGCCGTGTCGGACTGCTTCGTGACCAGCCTGTCGCAGGAGCAAATTTCCGCACTGGTCCGGATGCAGCTCGGCGACCTTGCCAACTGGGACATCGAGAGCTGCACCGTGACCGGTTCCAGCGGCAAGAGCACCCAGTGCTACTCCGCCAAGGGCCAGAACCTCTACGTCATGAAGCCGGATGAAAATTCGGTCAACGAGGCCAAGGCGCTCATTGAATCCGTTCTGGGCGGCGAGGGCACGGTCAGCGACACCCAGCAGACCCCCGAAAAGACCGACGTTTACACCCCCACGGCCGACCCGAATGCCGCCGTTTCCGTCCCGGAGACGCCCGCAGACAGCGTTGCTCTGGACGAACCCATTGACGAGACGCCTGAGGAAACGCCCGCAGACGAACAGCCCGCCGAGACGACGCCCGAGACTCCGTCCGACGGCGAACAGGACGCTTCCACCGAAACGCCCAGCGACGAGACTCCCGCTGAAAGCGAATCCGGCGGCGAAGCCGAAGCGCCCTCCTTCTCCCTGCCCACGCAGGAGGAAGTGGAACAGGCGGCTTCTTCGCTCCATCAGGCCGCTTCCACGGTGCTGGACGCCCTCTTCGGTTCCAGCTCTGAGACCAACGACGCCGCATAAATTGCATGAAAAAAGCTCCCGGATCAGCTGATCCGGGAGCTTTTCTTGTTTCAGGAACGATTACTCTGCGTCGGGCAGGTTGAAGGTCTTGACAGAGACCGTGCCGTTGCGGCCAGCCTTGTCGGTGCGCAGATACTCGCGGGTGGTCTCCCCGTTGGAGGTGACATCCGCGACATAGATCTGGCACTCCTCAGCCTCGAGGGGGAACTCCTCGGCCACGCCCTGCATTGCCAGAGCGCTCAGGTCCTCGTAAGCGCCCTTCAGCTGCCAGACGGTCATGGTGTCGCCGTTGGACAGGGTGAACTCGCCGTAGCAGTCGGCATCGTAGGTCTTGCCGTTCACTTCCATGGACTCGGTGCTGACGACGCTGGCGGCAGCAGCCTCGCTGGAAGCAGCGCTCTCAGCTGCCACAGAAGAAGCAGCCTCGGAGGAAGCGGCAGAAGAAGCCGTGGTGGAAGATGCATTGCTGGAGCAGCCAGCCATGGACAGGGCCAGCACAGCAGCGGCCAGAGCCACGCCCAAAGTACGATTCAGTTTCATGATCATGTTCTCCTTTATTCAAATCAATGTTGACCTTTTTCGGTCCGGACCGTGCACCGCACATGCCCCGGCCCCAGACGCGCAAGGCTTAGTCTACCACAACTGACTTCTTTCTTCAAGCTTCTGTTGGATTTTTGTGGATATTTTCGGAAAACTTTTGAAACAAAAGCGGCTCCAAAACGGCTTTTTCGAAAACAAAGCACAATTCCCGGGACCCTTTCCTGCGTTCCTCTGCCGGAAAAGGCCCCGGGACTTTCTTTTGGTTGTTTTTCTGCGGTTCAGGCGTTTTTCCGGAACAGGCCCTTGAAGCGCTCCCATCCGGCCACGACCCGCTCCCGCGGCAGGAAATAGTTGACCAGCAGCGCCACGATGACGCCCACCGCCGTGTCAAAAATGCGGTTCAGCGAGTAGGAAACGTACGTCTCCATCGGCGTGCTGAACAGCACGATGCAGAGCACGACACCTCCCGGCTGGACCCCGCCCGGCCAGAAATACTGACACAGCAGGATCAGCACCACGATGGCCGCGCTCAGCAGAAGCGCCAGATAGACTGTGTGGCCGCCCTCCGGGACCAAGTGCAGGTAGATCCAGAACACCACGATGGACAGCAAGCCGCCGATCAGGGTCCCGAACAGACGGTTGCCGCCGTTTTTGATAGAATCCTGCATATCAACGCCCAATCCGAAGATGACGCCGATGCACGCAAAGGCAGGATTCCGGCCGATCAGGCAGTACACGATGGCCACCAGCATGGCCGTGACCGCCGTTTTGATGGTCCGCCAGCCGACATGCAGCCGGAAATCCGAACGCGGAAACTGAGTCATTTTCCAAATTCCCCCTCTTTTTGCTTTCCTCACAGGATACCACAGCCGCCCGCCTGTCACAAGAGATTTTGCAAAAGTAGAATTTTTCACAAAGATTTCCGTCTTTTTGTTCTTTTTTGATTTTGATTTTCCGCTTCTTTTTTGCACTTTCCAAAGCTCGGCCCTTGAAAAGTTGGCTCCGATTCGTTATAATAAAATAAAAAGTTGTTATTCTTTGAGAGGAGGGCGTTTCTGTGGCCGCGAACGGCTGTTCGAGGTCGTTCAGCGGGTCAAAGAAGTCAACGAGCAGCGGCTTCGGCTCGCCATCCGCCAGCGCAACGCCCAGATCGGCGGCCACAAAGCCTGAGGAGGAGCCTATGGACCCGAAAAACAGCACTGAAACAGCCCGAAATACGCGGACATCCTGCACGCAGAGCGCCCCAACAGCGAGGAATCCCGCCGGAAACATCCGCGCATGTCCTTACAAAACCGGGCAAAGATCTTCTCGCCGTTCGCGGCCCTACGCGGCTACGATGAGGAGATTCAGAGCGTCTGTCAGCGCTCCCAGCAGGAGCCGCAGCGCACCCCCGAAGAGGATGCGCTGGAAGCTTATTTGAACGATCTGCCGTAACAAGGAGGGCACTATGGAACACTGGTATCGCTGTGGTCAGGCCCTTTTGGACCAAATCGCCGCCACCCATCTGCCGCCGGAACAGCTCGTCGTCTGGTATGTGGGACAGTGCGGGTTCATCTTTAAGCACCAAGAAACGGTCGTCTGCATCGACGCCGTTCTGAGCGACCTTTTGGGCGAGCACGGCTCCCGCCGCCACTATGCGCCGCCGTTTGCCCCCGAAGCGCTGGACGCGGACCTCGTGCTCTGCACCCACGGCCACGCGGACCACATGGCAAAAGACACCTTAAAAGGACTTGCACAGCACCCCGACACGCAGTTTCTGCTTCCGGCCGGGTGCGTTCCTCTTGCTCAGGAGTACGGCCTTTCTGCCGACTGCATCACACCGTTACAGGACGGGAGCACCGTCTCTCTCCACGGCGTGACGGTGCGGGCGTTTTCTGCGGCCCATCCGGAACACGTTTTGGAACCGTCCGACCCCCGCATAGCGCTGGGCTATCAGCTCGATTTCGGCGGATTCACGGTCCTGCATCTTGGCGACACCTACTTGACCGAGCAGCTGTACCAGACGCTCCAAAACCTTCCCCGCCCGGACCTTATGCTGGCCCCCATCAACGGGCAGGACTTCTTCCGCACCCGGCGGAACTGCATCGGCAACCTCGAAGCCGAGGAAGCCGCCCAGCTGGCGGTCCAGCTCCATGCCGCCTGCACCATCCCGACCCATTATGACATGGTGCAGGGCAACACCGTGGACCCTCTGCGGTTCGTGGCCGCCCTGCGTCAGCTCGACCCCGCCGCACGGTTCGCGTTGCCCGCCCTCGGTGAACGGCTCATCTTCCAGAAAGGCTAAGGCCGGAACCAAAGAGCTGTCTGGTCAGACCACTTTGTGTCGTCCAGCAGTTCCTGCATCCAGCGGTAATTGGGGCTCAGCGTTAAAATTTTCTGATACTCCACCCCGTTCGGCCGCGACGCCGACGCCAGCAGATATTCCACCGACAGCGGCTCAGCAAAGCGCATGGTCCCGCTCAGGGTCAGGAATTGATGGCCCATCGTCGTGAACCGCGCGGCACAGCCGGTCTTGGTCCGAAGCACTTCCAGTTCCACAAAATCCAGCCGGAACCGCACCGTCTGCTGTGCCCGAAGCCGGTCCACCTCCACCCGCTGTTCGGCGGTCAGGGTGCACCGGTCCTGCGGGTCCATCCGCAGGTCGATGAGGACTTCGATGGTCTGGATGCCGCGCCGTTCCAACACCCGCTCCACCGCGTTGCGGGTCGTCTTTCCGCCGCGATAGAGCACGACAGCACGTTCATTTTGTGTCACGACCACGGCAGGAGCGATCTTGCTTCCCACAAGTTCGATGCGCACCACGTCGCGCTCCATGACGTTTCCAGCCCCAATGGCAATCGCCGCTGTCAACAGGATGGCGGGCAGCGCTACGCGCAGACAGACCTTCCAATGGAGCGCCAGCACACACAGTCCCGCCAGCAACAGGCAGACGATGGCCGCATAGGCTGTGTCAAAGTAAAGTTCGGCTCCCGGCCAGCCAGACACCCAAAGCGCCCAGCGATCCATCGCATTGACGAGCATTTCTGCACCGAATGCGCAGAGCCGGTAGGCGAGTGACAACGCCGGAAGCAGTCCCAGCACAGCCGCGCTCAAGCCCAGCAGCAAGATCGGCTCCACGAGCCAGAGCACCGCGACGCCGGACACCAGCCCATACACGCTGGTGCTCATCCCGCGCAGGACCAGCACCGGGAAGGTCGCCGCACAGGCACAGCCGGAGATGCAGAGCGCTTCCCAGATGTTCGTCCCAAGCTGTTTCAACTTCCACAGTACCCAGCCGCCGCGTTTGTCGGCGGCTTTTTTGCGCCGTTCCGGCTGGTTTTCTGTCTTTTTGCTCTGGATTTTCTCGCGGCTTCGGCGGAACAATTCCGCACCCGCCAGCGTTCCAGTCACCGCCGCAAACGACAGCTCAAACCCGATATCACAGACCGCATAGCTGTTGCCAAGGGTCATCAAAATTCCGGCGATGCCCAGTGAAGTCAGCGCATCCGGCGCGCCAAACACCCAGACGCCCACCGCGCTGACCCAGACCGCCACCCCGGCCCGAAGGACCGACGGTGTAAATCCTGTCACACCGATCAGCAGAATCGACATTCCTACGCTGAACACCGCTTTGATCCGCCGGGATGCATAGCTGCGTTGTTTTCTGCACTCGGAGATCAAGTTTCCCAGAACATCCCCGCAGAGGATGGACACATGCATTCCGCTGATGACCAGCACATGCGAAAGCCCCGCTCTCCGATAGGCCGTGCGCAGGTCGGTGGAGAGGTGCTTGCGGTCGCCCGTGACCATCGCGGCCAGCACGCCCGCCGGGTCCGGAGCCATCCCGCGCCGAAGCGAACGGCTCAATTTTGCTTGCAGACGCGCCGTCCATGCCCGGAACGACCGGCTTTGTCCCAGATGCTCCAAGCCTTCGAACAGCTCTGCGCTGAGGACGATGCCGTCCGCGTAAGTCTCGATCTGGTCCGTTTCTGCGGGCGTTTCCAGCGTGAAGCGGCCTTGGAGCAGTTCCCCGGCATCGCTTTTGGGCAGACAGGCACACTCCACCCGGAAATTGGCCGCTTCACCGTCCACCTCCCGGACGTGCAGCACCGCATTCACGACACCCGGATAATAGGACGAACGGGTGCTCTCCACTTCGGCGGTGAGGGTAACCGTTTCGCCGTCATAGCGCGCTTGAAGCCGCTCCAAGCCAGTGCGGGTGTGCCATGTCAGAAACAGGCCCAGCAGCGCGCCCAATGTGAGGAGAAGCCCGCAGAATCTCGACGTTTTTCGACATAAGAAAGTCAAAATCGTCCCAAGAACAAAAATTGCCGCAAGCGGCAGCAAAAACCCCGCTTGCGGCAAAAAGGCGCACACCAACTCGACCCCCAGTGCAGAGATGCAAAAGGCGAAGAGCGGCCGTCTCATGTTATTTTAGTGCAGGAACAGCGGCAGCGGCTCAAGGAAGATGATATCCTTGCGCTCGGCTGCATCGCCCTCGGCCAGAACAGCGGCCTGACCCACGATGGTGCACTTGGTCTGCTCGGCCAGTGCATCCAGCGCCTTCAGAGAGCCGCCGGTGGAGATGACATCATCCACGACCAGCACGCGCTTGCCGTTCATCTTGTCCAGCTCCTTGCGGTCGATGACCAGCTTCTGCTTGCCCGCCGTCGTGATGGACTGGTCCTCCACGATGACCGGCTCCTTCATATAGAGCTTGACGCCCTTGCGTGCGCAGACGTAGGGCTTGCCGCTCTGACGGCTCATCTCATGGGCCAGAGGGATGCCCTTGGCTTCTGCGGTCAGCAGGATGTCGAAATCCGGGCACTTCTTCAGCAGCTCAGCTGCCGCCGCCACGGTCAGCTCGGTATCGCCCAGCATGATGAAGGCCGCGATATCCATGTGGTCGTTGACCTTGCAGATGGTCAGCTCACGGGTCAGGCCCGCGACGTTCAGGGTATAAGTTTCTGCCATAACAATTCCCTTTCTCTTTGTATTTCCGTTATTTTCCGCTCAGACCGGCAGCTTTTCGCCGCCCATGACGTGGAAATGCAGATGCTTCACGGTCTGACCGGCATCTTCGCCGACATTGGAGATCACACGGTAGCCGTTTTCCAGACCCGTCTCCTTGGCCAGCTTTGCGATGACTGCGAAGATATGGCCCAGCAGCGCGCCGTCCTCTTCGGTCAGCGCAGCAGCCGAAGCGATATGGGCCTTGGGGACCACCAGAAAATGGACTTTCGCCTGCGGGTTGATGTCGTAAAAAGCAACGACCTGATCGTCCTCATACAGTTTTTTCGAGGGGATCTCGCCCGCCGCGATCTTACAGAACAGACAATCTTCCATGGGAATTGCTCCTTTCGGGTATTTTTTCAGCACTCCGGCCAGCGCCCGAAAGCGCTGACGGAGGGATTTTTGCGATCAGCCCAGCTGCTTTTCGATGATGCCCTTGACAGCAGCCAGTGCCTCGTCGATCTTGGTCTCGTCCTTCAGGCCGGCCATTGCAAAGTCGGGCTTGCCGCCGCCCTTGCCGCCAGCGATGGCCGCGATCTCCTTGACCAGAGCGCCAGCCTTCAGGCCCTTTTCCTGTGCGAGCTTGGTGACGGTGACCGCCATGGTGATCTTATCGTCAGCCTTGCCGACCAGAACGGCCACAGCGGGCTTGACGGCCTTGTCGCGCAGGGTGTCGCACATGCCGCGCAGGGTGTCGCCGGAAGCGCCGGTGAAGTAAGCGGAAGCGATCTTCACGCCATCCACTTCCTCAGCGTTATCGAACAGGTTGGTGACCTTGGAAGCTGCCACGCGGGCCTTGATGTCCTCCAGCTCCTTGCTCATGGCCTTGTTCTCGGCCATGACAGCCTCGGCACGAGCGGGCAGACCGGCCACATTGTTGGCCTTCAGGGAAGCAGCCACGGTGTGCAGCATCTTTTCCTGATTGTTGGCGCGGAGCAGCAGGTTCTTGCCGGTGACAGCCTCGATGCGGCGGATACCGGCAGCCACAGAGGACTCGCTGACGATCTTGAAGCAGCCGATCTGCGCGGTATTCTTGACGTGCGTGCCGCCGCAGAACTCGGTGGACCAGCCCTCAATATCGACGACGCGGACGACCTTGCCGTACTTCTCGCCGAACAGAGCCATTGCGCCCAGCTTCTTGGCCTCCTCAATGGGCATCTCCTTGACGGTGACGTTCATTGCGTCGAAGATGCGGTCATTGACGATCTTCTCCACGCGGGCCAGCTCTTCGGGCGTGACGGCGCTGAAGTGGGTGAAGTCGAAGTGGGTGATCCCGCTGTCCTGATAGGAGCCAGCCTGATGGACGTGGTCGCCCAGAACTTCGCGCAGAGCAGCCTGCAGCAGGTGGGTGGCGGTGTGGTTGCGGCAGACAGCCATGCGGTATTCCTTATCGACCTTGGCAGTCAGATGGTCGCCGACCTTGACGATGCCGCTTTCCAGCACGCAGGTGTGGACGTAGTAGCCCTTCGGGGTCTTTTTGACGTCCAGCACGCGCAGAGAGCACTCCGCGCTGGTCAGGATGCCGTGGTCGGCCACCTGACCGCCCATCTCGGCATAGAACGGGGTCTTGTCCAGAACGACCAGAACGCCTTCCTTGGCCTGTTCATCGGTCGCAATGGCATCGGTCAGGGTCTCTTCGTCGCTCAGAGCCACGACCACGCCGGTGTCATTCAGGGTCTCGTAGCCGGTAAAGACGGTAGGTTCAGCGGTCAGGCCACCGAACAGGTCCTCGCTCCAGCCGGAGATGTTCTTCTTCAGACGCTCGGCACGGGCGCGCTCCTTCTGCTTCTTCATCTCTGCATGGAAGCCGTCCTCGTCGATCTCGATGCCCTGCTCGGCTGCGATCTCCTTGGTCAGGTCGATGGGGAAGCCGAAGGTATCGTTCAGCTTAAAGACGTCCAGACCCTTCAGCAGGTGCTGGTGAGCCTTTTCCAGACCGTCGATCATGTTGTTCAGGATGTTCATGCCTGCATCGATGGTGCGGGCAAAGTTTGCTTCCTCCGTGCCGATGACCTTCTTGATATAAGCGTCATGCTCGCGCAGTTCGGGATAAGCAGACTCGCTGGACTGGATGACTGTCTCGACCAGCTCCACGAGGAAGGGACGGTTGATGCCCAGCATCCGGCCATGGCGGGCCGCACGGCGGAGCAGACGGCGCAGGACGTAGCCGCGGCCCTCGTTGGAGGGCAGGATGCCGTCGGACACCATGAAGGTGCAGCTGCGAATGTGGTCGGTGATGACGCGGATGGAGATATCATCCTTTGCATCCACACCGTAGGTCTTGCCCGCGATGTGCTCGACGTGGTGCAGAACGCTCTGAACAGTATCGACCTCGAACAGGTTGCCGACGCCCTGCATCACGCATGCCAGACGCTCCAAACCCATGCCGGTATCGATGTTGGGACGGGCAAGGCGCTCGTAGTGGCCCTTGCCGTCGGCATCGAACTGGCTGAACACGAGGTTCCAGATCTCCATATAGCGGTCGCAGTCACAGCCAACGCCGCAGGTCGGCTTGCCGCAGCCGTACTCGGGGCCACGGTCGAAGTAGATCTCAGAGCAGGGGCCGCACGGACCAGAGCCATGCTCCCAGAAGTTGTCCTCTTTGCCCAGACGGACCATGTGATCGGGCGCGATGCCGACCTTCTTGGTCCAGATATCATAGGCCTCGTCGTCCTGTTCGTAGACGGAGATGTGCAGCTTATCCTTGGGGATGGCCATCCACTCGTCGCTGGTCAGGAACTCCCAAGCCCAAGGAATGACCTCTTCCTTAAAGTAGTCCTGGAAGGAGAAGTTGCCCAGCATCTCGAAGAAGGTTCCGTGGCGGGCGGTGATGCCGACGCGCTCGATATCCGGGGTGCGGATGCACTTCTGGCAGGTGGTCACGCGGTGGCGGGGCGGCTCCTCCTGAGCGAGGAACCACTTCTTCATCGGGGCCATGCCGCTGTTGATGAGCAGCAGGCTGGGGTCGTTCTTCGGGACAAGCGGGAAGCTGTCGAGGCGCAGATGGCCCTTGCCTTCAAAGAAGGTCAGGTACTTTTCGCGCAGTTCATTCAAACCGGTCCATTGCATAACTGTATCTCTCCTCGTGGTTTCTGGCGTCCTCCTCCGGACGCGATATTTTTATGACAGGCGCCAAAACAAAAACAGCCTCCGCCCCAACAAAGGGACGAAGACTGTGTAAAAAGCTCCGTGGTACCACCCAAATTGCAGGAAAATCTGTCCCCTGCCGCTTTGTGCGCGGTAACGCTGCGCCGCGTCCGGTTTGTTCGCCGGAAGCTCCGGGGCGGCTTGAAAAATCTTCTGCCGGAACGTCTTGCAGCCAAAGCGGACGTTCTCTCTGCACAGCAGGGTATGTTTTTCTGACCCCATCCTAGCCATCTGTCATAATCCAATTTACCGCACAAAAGGGCAAATTTCCCCTTTGCGTTCAATTCAGATTATAGCATGGATGCGGCGTTTGTCAACGGGTTTTCCCAAATTTTACGGGACCCAGATGCGGCGCACTTCCAAAATCCTGCCGCCCTGCACCACCAATGTTGTATTGTACACGGTCCAGTGATCCGGGTCTGCATTGATCGCTGCTGCTACGGCATCCGCACCCGTCGTTTCCACCGCTTCGGCCTGTGGATCAGCAGAGCTATCCTTCAGCACCACGTTTTCTGCCAGCGGCAGCGTCTTTTCGCCCATCTCATAATAGACAGGGTAATCATCGAACGTCATCGTGCGGTAGGTATCTCCATCCAGCAGCAGATCAACGCCGCCCTGTTCCGCACCGCCATTGATCGTCACGATATCGTATTGGTCGTTTTTCTCGACGCTGCTCACTTCGGCGGTAACATATTGATTCCATGCAGTCCCTTCTTCATGGAAGGTGATCTTATCGCCGACAGCAAGATCTTCAACCTCTTCTTTTTTATAAAGGTCGTAACTGAACACCTTCGCCGTCAAGCTTCCATCTTGAACACCAGAGGAGACGGACGCAGAAATAAACGTAGTCGTTTCCGGGTCGTCCAGATCATCCAAATTCCATGTCAGCCTGTTGATAGGTTCCATTGTTCCTTCTTCCGCCACATGGGACGAAGCTGGAACTACACTCGTTGAAGAAGCCGTAGAGCTAGATGCTCCGCAGCCCGCCATTGCCATACCAACTGCCAGAACGGCGGCCAGCGCCAACACTTTATGATTCCGTCTCATCGAAAAACCTTCTTTCTGTCTGTGCGTTCTATATGATATACTTTTTCTCTGTAAAGTGCAAATTCTCTTGTTTGCTTGACTCAGCGGGTCTGTTCCGCTACAATAAAAACGATTCAAGGACACACTCTATTGCAGAATAGCGAGGAATTTTTCGTGAAGATTTTGAAAGTCAAATGTCTTGCCCCCACCCGGCTGGACAATTATCTGATGCAGCAGTTCCCGGCGCTGAACCCGGGCCGCCTGAACAAGGCCCTGCGTGAAAATAAGATCAAGCTGAACGGCAAAAAGCAGCCGCTCTCCACCCGCGTGATGGCCGGCGACGAGATCAAGCTGTTCATTCTGGACGAGGTTCTGGACGCCGACAAGCGGGTGGACGGCCCCGCGTGGAAGAACGCGCGCGGTCCGGCGCAGGTCATCTACGACTGCCCGCAGATCTTGGTCGTGAACAAGCCCGCCGGTCTGGCCGTGGACGGCCCCGAGGACGATACCCTGCTGAACCGCGCTCTGCTCTACCTGAACCAACAGGGCGAATACAGCGAGGACAGCCTGTACACCCCGGCGCTGTGCCACCGTCTGGACACCGGCACGAGCGGCTTGGTCATCATCGCCAAGACGCCGGAGGCCGAGCAGCTGTTCCTCGAGGTCATCAAGAACCGCGAGGTCAAAAAGACCTATCTCTGCGTCACCTTTGGCCGTCCCACGCCGCCGGACGGCACGCTGGGCGGCTATCTGCTCAAGGACGCCGACCGCGGCATCGTCAAGATCGTGGACGAAAAGCTTCCGGGCGCAAAGGATGTGGAGACGCAGTATGAGACGATCGCCGTTTCCGGTCGTCTGGCCCTGCTCAAGGTCAAGCTCATCACCGGCCGCACTCACCAGATCCGCGCCCACATGGCCAGCATCGGCTGTCCCATCCTCGGCGACAGCAAGTACGGCAACAACTCCGCCAACCGCGAGCTGAAGCTCAAATATCAGGCCCTCTGCGCGTGGGAGCTGGTCCTCCCCCGCTTCACCCAGCCCGATTTCGCCGATCTTTCCGGCAAGACCTTCCACGCCCCGAAACCGTGGTACTATGGTCAGGTGCTGGATGGAACGCTGAAGTAAAAGAAACTTCAAAGGGGTATTTTTATGGCTATCCCAAAGTACAATGAACTTTATGAATTGCTGCTTACAATCCTACAAGACGGAAATTCTCACTCTATAAAAGAAGTTCGAAATACCATTGCAGAGACTCTCCACCTAACTGAATCTGAACTTTCAAAAACGCTCTCGAGCAATGCTAAAAGAACTGTGTTTTTCGACCGCGTCGGATGGGCAAGGTATTATCTGAAACGAGCCGGGATGGTTGACTCTCCCCAGCGCAGCTATCTCCAAATTACCGATTCCGGAAAAGAATTATTGAAAAGTGGTACTCCTATCACAAACGATTTGCTTACACAAAAGTCTCCTGATTTTCGGGAATTCTACCAGCACAAATATGCTGGCAATTCTTCGGCATCAGTTCCTTTGGAGCAAATGACCTTTCAAGATGATCTTCCTGAAACTCCACAAGAAACACTTGAACGTGTTTATTCTCTCATCAATGACCAACTTTCCGATGATCTGCTAACTGAAATCTTAAATCAATCTCCCGCATTTTTTGAACAACTTGTAGTCGATTTAATGAAAGCCATGAATTATGGTGAAGGCTTCGTCACAAAATACAGCGGAGATGATGGCATCGATGGCATTATTCATGAAGATAAGCTTGGTTTCAATTTAATCTACATTCAGGCAAAACGTTGGAAGTCCGATACCACGATTACAAAGCCTGAAATCCAGAAATTTGCCGGGGCCATGATGGGACCGCCCAAAATCGAAAAAGGGCTTTTTATTACGACTGCAAAATTTTCACCAAAAGCCAAGGAATACGCCAACGCTCAACATATCATTCTTGTTGATGGCAAAAAGCTGGCTGAATTGATGATAGAACACGGCGTAGGGGTTTCCACACAAAAAGCCTACTTCATCAAACGGATCGACAGCGATTACTTTTCAGATAACGACTGATTTCCTATCAGTATCGCACATCAAAAACACCCCCAGATCGGAACAGCGTCTGTGCCATATGGCACACCGCCCGATCTGAGGGTGTTTTCTTTTTTAGATTCTTACCATCTCTCTGGTAATCTCGCTCAAGCTGTGTGCACCGCACATCTGCATCGTATCGGCCAGCTCGCCGGCGATCTTCTCGATGTAGCACTGAACGCCCTCTTCGCCGCCGCCATAGACAGCCGTGACGAACGGACGGCAGATGAGTACGCCGTCTGCGCCCAGCGCCAGCGCCTTGAACACATCGACGCCGGAACGGATGCCGCCGTCCACGAGGACCTTCACGCCGCTGCCCTTGAGAGCGTCTGCGATCTCGGGCAGGACCTCTGCCGTGGCGGGGCACTGGTCCAGCACGCGGCCGCCGTGGTTCGAAACGACGATGGCCGCTGCATCGGCTTCCTTCGCCTTGAGCGCACCCTTGACCGTCATGACGCCCTTCACGATGAAGGGACGGCCCGCCAGCGCGACGATCTCTTTCAGCTCGTCCACGCTCTTGCTGCCCGCCGGGGGCGTCATGTTCTTCAGGAAGGGCAGACCGGCGGCGTCCACATCCATCGCGACCGCAAAGCAGCCGCTCTCCTTGGCCTGTTCCATCTTGGTCTTGATGGTGTCAATGTTCCACGGCTTGATGGTGGGCACACCGCAGCCGTTTGCGGCCCCGATGGCCTTGGTGGCCATGGTCATGACGTCCGGGTTCGTACCGTCGCCGGTAAAGGCCGCGATGCCGTTTTCCGCACAAGCCCGCACCAGAACATCATTATAGGTCATATCCGTATAGGCATCGGAATAGTGGAGGTTCACCGCGCCCACCGGACCCGCAAAGAACGGATACTTGAACTGCTTGCCGAACAGCTCCACATGGGTATCGGGCGTGCCGTTTTCGCACAGAGTATCCATATTGACCCGGATCTCTGCCCACTTATTATAATTTCGGATGGCCGTATCGCCCACGCCCTTTGCGCCGGGGCCGGGGATCTGGTTCTTGCAGGCCACGCCGTTGCACACCGGGCAAGCCTTGCAGTACTGACCGATGCACTGTCGTGCGTTGTTCAAAACATCGGAATAATTCATAACGATTTTCCTCCTGTTCGCTTTCAATTCCTCGCGGGTCCTATGATCCCGCGCACTCTCTGCCCTCATCATAGTCCGCTTTTCTGCCCGCGTCAAGGGCTTTTCGGGGCTTCCCGCTCCCGCCCGCAATTTCATACAGCGTTCCTGCGTCATTTTTGAATTTTTTCAAATTTTTTTGAAAAAATCCTTGACAAAAGTGCTTCTTTCAGGTATTATAGTGGAGCGCTGAGGGCCACGGCCCAAAGCACTGAGAACTGAAGATGTGGAAAGATGGCTGAGTTGGTCTAAGGCGCACGACTGGAAATCGTGTAACGTGTCAAAAGCGTTCTGGGGTTCGAATCCCCATCTTTCCGCCAAAATGCCCGGAACCGATGGTTCCGGGTTTTTGTTTTATTCCCCCTCTCGGCGTCCGCTCTCCCGAAAGGAAAGTGATCGGCGCAGTTATTTCATTTGCCGTCAAACGGCGGGCTTCACGTCCGCATGGAACGGCGGCTGGAAGTGAGGTCTTGCAAGATGTCAAAAATCACGATCGCCATGCCGCGGATGAGCACCGACCCGGAGCTGACCGTGGCACAGTCCAAATACCCCGAAAGCCTCGCCCGCGCGGGCGCAGAGGTCCGCTGGATCGATCTGGCCGACCCCGAACGCGCCGTGCAGGAAGCGCTGACCTGTGACGGTCTGCTGCTCCCCGGCGGCGGCGACATGGACCCGAAGTTCTACGGGCAGGAGCGCATTCCCGCCTGCGGCGAACCGAATCTTCTGCGGGACACCGCTGAACCGCCGCTCCTGCGGGCTTTTCTGGCCGCCGACAAGCCCGTTCTCGCCATCTGCCGGGGCATTCAGGTGATGAACGTCGTGCTGGGCGGCGACCTGTATCAGGACATCAAGCCGTTCGCACATGTCCCCCACAACGACCACTGGGGAAAGGTCCACACCGTCACGGTCCGGCGCGGAACGCTGCTCTCCCACATTCTGGGGCAGGATACGGTTCTGGTCAACAGCCAGCATCATCAGGCCGTGGACCACATCGCCCACGGCCTGACTCTCGCGGCTCTGAGCGAGGACGGCATCGTGGAGGCCATCGAGAAGCCGGACGCCCGGTTCTGCCTTGGCGTTCAGTGGCATCCGGAGTGGCTCAGCGAGATGGACCCCGCCATGCAGGGGCTGTTCGACGCTTTTGTGCACGCCTGTGCCCGCTGACGCCCGCCGCAGCGGCCAGAAATTTCCTCACCAGCATCCGTTTGATGCCGTTTTGAACACATGTTATTCCACACAGGAGGTCCAGCCATGACAGCTTCAAGATCCCAAAAGCGGGGCCGTGCCGCCCTTATCATCGTCCTCTGCGTTCTTGCGCTCTTCCTTGCGGCGGGCGGGACGCTGTTCGCCCTGCTGAACCACAAGGTCAAGTCCCTTCAGGCGGGCGCTTCGTTCAGCTTCTCCTATCAAGTCCAGTCCACCAGCGCCGAAACGCCCGCGCTGTACGGCGTGCTGGAAAAGGTCGGCGCAACGCAGGGCACAGTCTCCGGACAGTATGCTCCCGGAAAATTTCAGGTCGCGCTCGCGTCCCAGCGCGGGAACGACTTCACTCACATTTACATCGATTCCAACGAGACGCTCTACGACGCCGGACAGCTCTACACCTATCTGCGCGGGCAGATCGTAGATGCCGCCCCGCTGGCCAGCTTGGTGCTTCCCAGCTGGAGCATGGGCAGCTACATCTCGCAGACCCAGCTGGCTTCTGTGCTGGGCACAGAGCTTTCTGCCGTCGAGATGCAGGACATGACCGGCTTTTCGCTCGCGCTGGGCGCACTCCAAAAGGTGACGCCCGACGGGGCTTTGGACGGCTATACTTATTATGAAGTGCCGTCGTCCAGCGACATCACGCTGATCTTCGGTCTTCCGATGAAAGAGCTGTTCGCCAAGACCACCCCGCTCCACGTCCTGCTGACCATCCCAGAGCACAGTGTGACCATCTCTCTGAGCGGGACCGTCACGGCGGCGGAGACCGCCGTTGTCGCGCCCACCTCCCGGATGAGCGACGAAGAGGTAGATTCCTTCGTTCAGCTCCGCAAATCGCTGGAAAGCTTTGCGGCGGTGCTGCAGAGCGCTTTGCAGGGAAGCAATTCTTAACCTCTCAGTCACCTTCGGTGACAGCTCGCACACACGACGCTATTGCCGAAACAAACCTCTCAGTCTCGCCTACGGCTCGACAGCTCCCCTGATAGGGGAGCCACTGGCGAGCC
>URVW01000040.1 GCA_900551435.1 uncultured Faecalibacterium sp. | reverse complement strand
GAGATTTGATGTTAGGCATTCGTTCCACCTCCTTGGCTACCTATAACAGCGCACCTTATGATACCATATTTGCCGTACCAGCGCAAGCCTTTTTTCGATTTTTGTTTAGAAAAGTTTTCAAAATCCCATACTGAGACCATCATTTCGGGCACAAACGGCCCAAAATGGGGAAGATCAGCCGGAAAGTGGGATGAAAATGCGTTATACCGATCTTGCGGATGAACTGTATCGTGCACCCGGGGCCGCCCTGCCCGCCGGGGTCCGGATGGCAACGGCGCGGCGGGGCGGAGTGACCATCACCCGGGTGGAGATCGCGCGGGAAGGGTTAGAACGTCCGCGCGGGCGCTATGTGACGCTGGATGTGCCCCGCGTCAGCCTGTTGGATGAGCGGGACGAGCGGATCATCGAGCCAGCCGCCGCCGAACTGCGGGCGCTGCTGCCCCCGGAAGGGCCGGTCCTCGTGCTGGGCGTCGGGAACCGCCGGGTGACGGCAGACGCGCTCGGCCCCCGCACCATCCAGAAAATTTTCGTCACGATGGGCCAGCGGACCGTCCCGGTCCGGGGCATCCGGCCCGTTGCCGCTGTGGCTCCCGGCGTTTCTGCCGCCACCGGCCTGAGCTTGCAGCAGCTGGCCGGGGCCTTGGTGCGGGAGATCCGGCCCTCGGCGCTGCTCTGCGTGGACAGCCTGTGCTCTGCCGAGCCGGAACGCCTTGGGCGGACCTTGCAGTTCTCCGACACCGGGCTGTACCCCGCCCAGCCGGACAGTTCCCGCCATCTCGACACCAAAGCACTGGGGCTTCCGGTCATCGCGGCGGGCATCCCGACGCTGATGCACGCCGAGGAAGGAAAAGACCTCGTCGTTGCGCCCCGGGAGCTGGACAGCGTCATCGCCCACGGGGCGGCTCTGCTGGCGGCGGCCATCAACCGGGCGCTTCAACCCCAGCTCAGCCTTGCGCAGCTGTGCTGGCTGGTGGGGTGAGCGCATACGATATCAGGATAGAAGGGAGGTGTTCCGCCATGCGCCGCAGACAACTCGACTCGGCATTCCGGCCCGTGCTCTCGTTCGCGGCGGCGGCAGGGCTGATGCTGGCCCTGACCATTTTCGCCCATGGGTGGATGCTCTCCCTTGCCGCCATCGTCATCGGGCCGCTGCCCGCCGCACGGACAGCCCTTTCCCTCAGCCGGAAGGACGCCGCTTCCTCTCAAGTTTCCGAAGTGCCCGCCCCTTCGGAAGCCGTTCCCGAGAGCGCCGCTGACTCTGTTGCCGACCTGACCGCCAGCACTTCCTATCTTGTCCCGCTCGAGGGCGACGAGGCCAAGCCCGCCGACGCCGGAGTTATCCTTGAAAAGAGCTATCCGCAGGGCAGCGGCGAAAAATACATCCCCTGCGGGACCGGAAGCATCAAAAACAACACCCGGGTCCCTGCGTCCGAAATTGCCGCCGAAATTCAAAACCCGCTTCCCTTTGAGGTCGAGTGGAACAGCCCGGAACCGCAGGTCCTCATCCTGCACACCCACGCGACCGAGGACTACCGTCTGTCCTCGGGGCTGTGGTTTCGCCCCGGCGATGGCTCCCGCACCACCGACCGGAACTATAACATGTGCGCTGTCGGGCGGGTGATGGCCGACACCCTGAATGCCGCCGGTCTGAACACTCTGCACGACGAAACGCTCCACGACTCCCCCAGCTACACCGGCAGCTATGCCAACAGCCGCGCGATGGCGCAGCAGTACTTAGCCCAGTATCCCAGCATCAAGATCATCCTTGATGTCCACCGAGACGCCATCGAGACCGAAAATGGCTCCCGGATGGCCCCGGTCTGCACCATCAACGGCCAACAGGCCGCGCAGGTCATGATCATCTGCGGGTGCGACAACGGCGGGAGCATCTCTCTGCCGAATTACCGGATGAACCTCCGCTTTGCCGCCGCGTGGGAGAGCGCCATGGAAGCGCAGTTCCCCGGCTTCACCCGTCCGGTGCTGTTCAGCTACCGCTTTTACAATCAGGACCTGCTCCCCGGCTGTCTGCTCATCGAGGTGGGCGGCCACGGAAACAACCTCAACGAAGCCCTCTATGCCGGCCAGCTGGCGGCGGAAGGGCTGCTTTCCGCGCTGAAAAAATGACCTCTCCAGCGCGGTTTCCCGCCCGGAGAGGTCATTCAGAAGTCCTTATTCAAAGACGATGCAGCCCAGCACCGGTTTGCCCAGCTTCGTGAGCATCTCGTTCTGGTCACGGACATGTGCATAGGTCGAACGGATGCAGTCCACGGCCAGCACCACAGCATCCGCTGCCGCTGCCTGTTGGACAGAATCTGCGCTCACCAGAACGCTCTCCGCCGTCAGCACCTTCTGTGCGCCCAGCTCTGCCTGAAGCCGACGCGCCAGTGCGGTCAGCTGCTTCTGGGACAGGTCGCCGGTCACGAGGACCTTCTTAGCATCGGGAGCCAGATTTCGGATGTTCGCCGCTGCCAGACGGCAGACTTCAACATCCTTGCTGCCGTCGGTCCGGCCTTCCAGCTTGTTGACCCACTTGCGGAACTTTCCGGCGCGGCGGGTGCGGTCGCTGGCCATCGTAGCGAGGACGGTCACGCCGCAGCTGCGGCGCAGTTCCTTGGCCGAATAGACCACATTGCTGAACAGGGCCGCGAAGAACACGCCCACGGCACTGACAAGGCTGCCCATCAGCAGACCGACCACGGCATACTTCTTCAAAGAGGCATGGCCCGCAATGGCTTCGGTGGGTTCCAGCGCATCCAGCTCGTCGGTGATGCTCTCCACGTTGTCCTTCAGGTCATCGTGATCGTTGGTCAGGTCCTTCAGCTGGCTCTGCAGCGTCTCGACATTCTCGCGGACTGCATCCTGCTGAGTACGCAGGTCGGCTTTCACGCCCACCGTGCTGCTGCGGGACAGCGAACGGAGCGGATACGCCCCGGACTGGACCTTCTTGGTCACGCTGTTCAGCTGGGCCAGAACGGCGTCCAGTGCATCGTCCGCTTCCTGTTCCGTCGCGCCGTAAGCCGCCACGGTCAGGATGCCGGAAGCGCGGAGCTGCACGCTCCCGTCGCTGAGGACCGACACCGCAGAGCCGCCCTCGATGGTGACCAGCTCCTGCAGATAACGGGCTTCCATGCCCAGCTTCTTGGCGGCGGCTTCCATCACGCTGCTGTCGCTCAGCGCCGAAGCATAGGCCTGTAAGATGGCATCCGCTTCGCTGCCCTGCACGCCGCCGAGGTCATATTCAGCCTTGGCCGTGTAGACCGCGTAGGGGTCCAGCTGGTACAGCACCGAGTGTTCCAGATACTCTGCCGCGCCCTGCAGACTGCTGCGCACCGCCTTCTGGCTGCTCTCGTTGCTCACGAGCTTTGCCTGTGCATCGGACTGCTTTTGCAGCAGGTCCTCTTTTTCCGTCTCATAGCTCTCCTGAACGGCATCCGAGATGCTCCCGCTGTCCGCATTGGCCGCAGCCTTTTCGGCGCGGACGTTCTTTGCCGCCGCGAAGCCGATCATCATGGCGGCGCAGATCACTCCCGCAAGCACGATCTGGCCCGTCTTGTGCAGCACCGAGAACAGCAGCGTCGTCAGATCGACTTCGCTGCTCGATTTTGCGGTGGGATAGCCCATTGTCTTTTCGTCCATGCTTTTCTCCTCAATGTTTCGGTTTTGCGCATAAAATAGCAGTTTAGAGTATACCAGCTCCCCGCCCCGTTTTCAATAGGCGGCAGGAATTTCCGATTGACAAACCCGCTTTCCTGTGCTATTTTTGTAACTACGAAAAAGCACAGATCGGGAAAAGTAACGCAGTCTGGACGCTTCAGAGAGCACGGCATTTGCTGCGAGCCGTGTGCGGACGCTGCGCGAACGAACACCCGGGAGCTGCAATCTGAACCCGGCTTTGGCCGCAAGTAGGTGCGCCGCCGCGCCCAGCGTTACAAAGGGCAGCGCTTTCCGGCCTTTGGCCCGACGAGCGCGCGAGCGACCGGACACTTCCGGTAATTCAGGTGGCACCGCGGACATTACAAGACAGCTTGTTCGCCCTGAAACTTCAGGGCAAAGCTGTCTTTTTATTTTTTATCGGAGGAAATACCATGGAACGTACTGAGATCGTTTCGCTGTACAAGAACACCCCCGCCGACGGCACGGTCGTGACCGTCTGCGGCTGGGCAAAGAACATCCGCGACTCCAAGAACATCGGCTTCATCGCCCTGTCGGACGGCGGCTGCTTCAAGACCCTGCAGGTCGTTCTGGAAGCGGGCAAGCTGGCCAACTATGAGGAAGTCATCCACACCGGTCTGTACAGCAGTCTGCGCGTGGTGGGCCGCATCGTCCTGACCCCGCAGGCCAAGCAGCCGTTCGAGCTGAACGCAGATTCCGTCGAGATCCTGGGCGACTGCCCCGCCGACGAGTATCCCCTGCAGAAAAAGAAGATGAGCATGGAGTATCTGCGCACCATGCCCACCCTGCGTCCCCGCACCAACACCTTCAACGCAGCGTTCCGCGTCCGCAGCGTGGCCGCTTACGCCATCCACAAGTTCTTCCAGGAGAACGGCTTCGTCTACGCCCACTCTCCGCTGCTGACCGCCTCTGACTGCGAGGGCGCCGGCGAGATGTTCCGCGTGACCACGCTGGACCTCGAGAACGTCCCCAAGAACGAGGACGGCACGGTGGATTACACCAAGGACTTCTTCGAGAAGCCGGTCAACCTGACCGTTTCCGGCCAGTTGGAAGCCGAAGCCATGGCCATGGCCTTCGGCAAGGTGTACACCTTCGGACCCACCTTCCGCGCCGAGAAGAGCTTCACCACCCGCCATGCTGCCGAGTTCTGGATGATCGAGCCGGAGATGGCCTTCTGCGACCTGAACGGCTACATGGACACCGCCGAAGCGATGACCAAGTACGTCATCCGCTATGTGCTGGACAACTGCCCCGATGAGATGGCCTTCTTCAACCAGTTCATCGACAAGGGCCTGATCGAGCGTCTGGAGCTGGTGGCGAACAGCGAGTTCGGCCGCATCACCTACACCGACGCCATCGAGGTGCTGAAGAAGAACAACAAGAAGTTCCAGTTCCCGGTCGAGTGGGGCGTGGACATCCAGACCGAGCACGAGCGCTACCTGACCGAGGTGGTGTTCAAGAAGCCCGTGTTCGTCACCGACTACCCGAAGGAGATCAAGAGCTTCTACATGAAGCAGAATCCGGACGGCAAGACCGTGGCCGCAGCCGATATGCTGGTCCCCGGCATCGGCGAGCTGATCGGCGGCAGCCAGCGCGAAGAGGATTACGACAAGCTGGTGGCCCGCATGGACGAGCTGGGTCTGGACAAGTCCAGCTATGACTGGTATCTCAACCTGCGCAAGTTCGGCGGCGTCGAGCACGCCGGTTACGGCTTGGGCTTCGAGCGCATGATCATGTACCTCACGGGCATCCAGAACATCCGCGACGTCCTGCCCTTCCCCCGCACCGCTTATGGTTTCTAAGTGACTTGTAAAACCTCTCCGTCATTGCTGCGCAATGCCACCTCTCCTCGCAGGAGAGGCCTTGGCAGAACGGGAAACGCTCCCTTTTCGCCAGAGGCTCCCCTGTCCGGGAGCTGGCAGAGCCGCCCTGCTTTGACGGGGAGGTTTTTAGTTTCAACAACGAGGTAATTTTTCGTGGAAAACATTTCACCCGCCCTGCTGAACTGGTTCTATGAGAACCAGCGCCTCCTGCCCTTCCGCACAGACCCCAGCCCCTACCATGTCTGGCTCAGCGAGATCATGCTCCAGCAGACCCGCGTTTCGGCGGCGCTGCCCTATTACGAGCGCTTTCTCGCGGCCCTGCCCGACATCCCGGCGCTGGCTGACTGCGAAGAGGAAAAGCTCCACAAGCTCTGGGAAGGTCTGGGTTATTACAGCCGGGTGCGGAACCTGCAGAAGGCCGCAAAGATCGTCTGCGAGCAGTACGGCGGGCAGCTCCCGGCAGACTATGCCGCTCTGCGCAGTCTCCCCGGCATCGGCGACTACACCGCCGGGGCCATCGCATCCATCAGCTTCGGCATCCCGGTCCCGGCCGTGGACGGCAACGTTCTGCGGGTGTTCTCGCGGCTGTACAACGACGACCGTCTTGTGACCGACCCGGCGGTGAAAAAAGAATTCACGGCCCGCGTCATGGACCACCAGCCCCCTGCCGCCCCCGGCGACTACAATCAGGCGCTGATGGAGCTGGGCGCCCTCGTCTGCGTGCCCAACGGCGCGCCGCTGTGCGACCAGTGCCCGCTGGCTTCGCTCTGCAAGGCCCGCGCCGCCGGGACCGCCCTTTCGCTGCCCCAGAAAGCCGCCCCCAAAGCCCGCCGCATCGAGCCGGTGACGCTGGCGCTGGTTCGCAGCCCGGAGGGCATCCTCTTGCAGCAGCGGCCCGAAAAAGGGCTTCTGGCGGGCTTGTGGCAGCCCGTCCTCTGGGAGAGCGAGAGCCTTTCGGCGGAGGAGATCCGCCAGCGGCTGGAAACGCTGGGCGTTTCCTGCACAGACGAAGCCCCTTCGCCGCTGCCCGCCGCCAAGCATATCTTCAGCCACATCGAGTGGCGGATGGGCGGTTTCTGCTTCTCGGCCAAGTCCGGCCCCGCCCCGGCAAACTGCGTCTGGGCCGGCGAGGAACAGCTCAAAGCCGAATATACTCTGCCCGGAGCCTTCAAAGCTTACAAAAAGCTGTTGTAATTTTTTCGATTTCCGGGTATAATATCCGAAAGAGCGGTTCATCGGCTCATTGCCAAATGGACCAAAACATGGAGGATGCTGCGGATGATCTTTCTGGTAAAACTCTCGCTCCACATGCTCTCGGCATTGTGGAAAGCAGCAGACCTTCTGCTGCGAGTCTCCCGCTGGAAAAACAAGCTGAAACGTCGTTTCGACCAAAAAAAGGAGTGTGCTGAACCTATGAAGAAATCCTGTCTGATCGCTGTGATCGCTACGCTGGCCGCCATTGCCGGTGCTCTGGCCGCTGTTGCTGTTTATCTGCGCCGCCGTGAAAAGGAGCTGGACGAGTACGAGCGTCTGCTGTTTGGCGAGGACAAGGCTGAGCCTGTGGAGACTCCTGCTGACGAGTCTGCCGCCGAGGACGCCGCAGAATAAGAACCAAACACCCAGAGGGCGCACCCGGCTGTTCGTTTCGACCTGCCGCGTGCGTCCTTTTTGCATAAGGGAGTGTACATATGAAGCGCTTTCTTCTCTGGCTCGTCGGCGTCGCGCTGGGCGTCGTGGTGCTTCTGGCCGCAGTCATGGCGGTCAGCTATTCGTTCACGGGCGAAGGCTCCCGTCCCTCGTCCGAAGCGCAGTTCGGCGGGCAGGAACTGGCCGTCAACGGCTCGTGCTGGCAGGTCCCGCTGGTGGGCGGTGTCCTCGATAAAGTGTTCGCCAGCCCGGAAACGCTCACGGTCCAGAAGCTGGGCACGCTGTACGATGCCCATCCGGCCCTCACCCTGCCCGACTGGGCTACCTACACCACCCTGACCCTCGAGACGGAGACCGGCAGCATCGTGTTCGCCGGGTCTGCTGGGCAGTACGAAGAGTTCCTCTTCCCTGCAAACGGCAATTATAAAGCGACCATGACGGTCTGGCGGCTCCCGGCGGGCGGACTGGTCACCCGGTTCGAGGGCGGCTCCAACGGTGCAGTCCGGAAAAATTCCGGGCTGGAACACCCCGCCAAGCCCACCGGCTGGTACAGCTATTCGTTCCGGTTCACCCTTCAGGCCAGCGCCAACGTGGAATTTTCGGCGGAGCGGGTCGAGCAGGGCGGCATCGTCGGCGTTGCCATCACCGGTCTGGTCGGTGACACAGCCCCCACTATTGAAACAGACCTCGGCAGCGTCCAGTGCACCCGCAGTCCCAGCGGCTGGCGGGCCTACATTCCTGCGGCCTACAACGCTTCCGCCGGGACGCATGACGTCACGGTGACCGTCAACGGCGAGGCCATCACCAAAACTTTGACCGTTCTGCCCAAGGATTTCGGCTCGGCAGAAGTCACAGCGGAACCGGCTCCCACCGAAGCCGCGAACACCGAGTTCCGGAACAACATCTGGCCCCTCTACGAGCAGCCGGTGCGGGAAAAGCTCTGGTCCGGCGGCTTTGTCTGCCCCGCCGAGCACTACATGATCCTGCTCGATTTCGGTCAGGTCAAGGTCACGAACGGCCAGCAGGGCAGCCGCTCCAATTCCACCCGTCTCTATACCATTCCCGGCGACCCGGCCCGCGCACCCGCCGGCGGCGTGGTCGTATTTGCCGGAACGCTGGCCCTGACCGGAAACACCGTCGTCATCGACCACGGCTGCGGGATGCGCTGTTATCTCTACGGCTTGCAGACCCTTTCGGTGACCCGAAACCAGACCGTTGAAAAGGGTCAGGCCGTCGGTGCGCTGGGCGAGGAACTGACCATGGACTTCAAGCTGGGCAGCAAGAGCGTGGACCCGTGGCGGCTGTTCCAGACCAGCGGCGGCTTGTTCTGGCGGGAAAACGAATGAATCCACACGCGAAAAGGAGAGACATCTTGATGACTACATCCAAAAAGCGGCTTTCGTCGGTCACCGCCGCCCTTCACACCTGATCTCTGCACCCCGCGCCGGTGTTCCGTCTGGGAACATCGGCGCTTTTTTCAAAAAATTTTGCGAACGCTGTAAGGTTCTGCCGTTTCGCGCGTTATTGAGGTGAACGGACCCGAAATTTGTGGAATTACAAGATAGGTGCTATAATGAAAGAAGCAAGCCCCGGCATAGGGAGAGATAAAAATCCTACGAATGAGTTAAAACGATAGAGGCATTGTATGAAATCTTTTTGTAAATTATCCGGACTGACATTAAGAAAAAAAGATATTACTGCTTTTCTAAGTGGCATGATATTGCCGCCAATCATGTTATTTTTAATATTCTTAGGTTTAAGTCACAGTGGTATTCTAAATGATGTGAATTATTTTAAATTACTACTGGGAGGAAGAAAAAAGTTAATATATTATTTCGTGATTGGTTTCATTGAAGAGTTTCTTTTTAGAGGATTATTGTTCGGATTTCTTTGCAAAAAAATAAGCTATATTCCCGTAGATATCCTATTAACGACTGCTTTTTTCTCGTTTCCTCATGCAATCAACCAAAATGCTCCCGTTTCAATCTTATTGATTTTTTCATTCATGTTTGGGATTCTTGCGTGTGAAATGAGATGTTTTACAAAAAGTATATGGATGTCAACAGGATTTCATTGGACATGGAATTATTCTATTGTAAGCGTCTTTATGGCAACAAATACAAATCAACATATTTATGGGTGGATCACTGTTGAAATTATTCTTTTAGCAACAGCTTTTTATTGGCTAATGAAACGTCAAAAGAAGTCATTTGCAATTTGATAAGTCAAGAGAAATTGAATATGCTCCATGGTGAACTGCACCCCATTTGTTAGACAGTCTCGTCGTCTGCGCGGATGACAACTATCTGTATTCCGACGGCCAGCTGACCGCCCTTCACACCTGATCTCTGCACCCCGCGCCGGTGTTCCGTCTGGGAACATCGGCGCTTTTTTCAAAAAATTTTGCGAACGCTGTAAGGTTCTGCCGTTTCGCGCGTTATTGAGGTGAACGGACCCGAAAAGGAGGGATCGATATGAAACTACCCTGTGAACTCATCCACGACCTGCTCCCGCTCTATGTGGAACACCTCACCAGCCCGGAAACGAACCAGCTTCTGGAAGAGCACCTGCAAAGCTGCCCTGCCTGTCAGGAGGAACTGCGCGCCATCCAGCTGCCGGTCCCGGTCCAGCCCGATGCCGCCGCAGACGCCCCGCTGAAAACCATCCGGAACACCCTGCGCCGCAAGCGCATCCTCACAGTTCTGGCCGTTCTGCTCTGCACACTGGCCGCTGCGTTTCTGGGGCGCTGGATGTACACGGCCCAAGCGCCTGTCACAGTCGAGGATGCTAAAATTTGGACCTACAACCGCAAAGAAAACGGCGCGAACCTCTGCATCCTCGAAGTGCAGGGCGAGGGCGTCCGCCTGACGCTGGACGGCACGTTCAGCTGGGGCGAGCCGAACATCACGGTCCGGGCTGTGCGCTACCGCTTCCCGGGCTTCCACGCCGCCCTCGAGTCTGTGTTCGGCTCCGCCGCCTCGTCCCAGAGCATCACCGTTTCCAACACCCAGCTGCTCACGGTCGAATGCGCCAATTCCACGCTGTATTATCAGGAAGGCCAGCCGGTCTATCCTTACCGCGTCAACGGCAGGATCCTCTACGGGACCGAGCAGCAGTTCAGCCTGTATCCGAGGGCCTAGCCTATGGACATTGAGACACTGTACCGGCTGTATTTCCGGGATGTCGCGCTGTTTCTGCAGGGGATGACCCACTCGGAAGCGCTGACCGAGGAGCTGACGCAGGAGACATTTTTCAAGGCGCTCAGCGCCTTGGATTCCTTCGACGGCAAGCAGGACATCCGGGCGTGGCTGTTCACCATCGCGCGGAACTGCTACTACTCCTACTGCCGCAAGCAGCGCCGCAGCACTTCGCTGGACGCCCTTCCGGCCGAGCCGCCCTCCGGTCAGCCCTCTCTCGAAGAGTTGCTCCTCGACGAGGACGCCGCGTTCACCCTCCACCAGTGCCTTCATCAGTTGGACGAGCCGTACAAGGAAGTGTTCAGCCTTCGGGTGTTCGGCGAGCTTTCCTTTGAGAAGATCGGCTCAATCTTCGGCCATACCGCCAACTGGGCCTGTGTGACCTACTGCCGCGCCAAGCAGAAACTGCAAAAGATGCTGAAAACCTGAAAAAGGGACTGTTGCAAAATAGCTCTCTGAAAAAATAATGCACAAAATCCGGAACCTTTTCAGGGCCAAAACGGCTCAAAAAGAGTTCCGGATTTCTAATTTTATGCTATTTCTTTGTGCAAGTTGCTATCGCGTTTTTATTTTGCAACAGCCCCTTTTTGTCGTTCAAAGATCCAATTCTAAATCGCTGGGCAGGATGACGTCCAGCGGGGCGGACGGTTCGGCCACCAAGCGGCGGCTCTGATGGAAGATGGCCTTTTCCAGCGTGTTGCGGGCCAGACGGCCATTGCCGGCGGTGCGGCTGTCGGCTTCCTGCTGGCGGGCATAGTAATCCCGCAGCGGTTCGGTGCAGCCCTCGGCCAGCTGATAGCCCTTGTTCCGGGCGAGAACATTTGTAATTTGCAGCAGCTCGTCTGCGGTGTAGTCCGGAAACTCGATCTGATTCGGAAAGCGGCTGGCAAGGCCGCTGTTGGCGGTGAGGAACTGCTCCATCTCCTTGGTGTAGCCCGCCAGAATGACCACCAGTTCGTCGCGGTGGTCCTCCATCCCCTTCACAAGGGTGTCGATGGCTTCCAGTCCAAAGCTGTCCTGCTCGCCGCGGTACAGGCTGTAGGCTTCGTCGATGAAGAGCACGCCGCCAAGGGCGCTTTCGATGACGCTGTTGGTCAGCGGGGCGGTGTGACCGGTATAGCGGCCCACGAGGTCGGCGCGGCTGACTTCGATCAGCTGCCCGCCCTTGAGCGCTCCGATGGCCTTGAGGTACTTTGCTACCAGCCGCGCGATGGTCGTTTTGCCTGTGCCGGGATTGCCGGTGAAGATCATGTGCATCGACAGGCTGGCCGTTTTCATTCCGGCGGCGGCGCGGCGCTGCTGGACCTGCAGGTTATCGGCCAGACCGAACACATACTCCTTGACCGGCGCAAGGCCCACCAATTCCGAGATCTCCGCCTTGATCTCGTCCAGCGCGCCGGTATAGGCGGCGGGCAGAAGATCGAACAGCGGGGCGTCTGCGGCGTCGTTCAGGCGGAACAGCATTCCTTCCGGCGCAGCAGTCAGGGTCACGGTCCCGGAAAGTTTCGCGTCGGTCTGGAGACAATACTCACTGAGGGCGCGGAAGATGCGGTCGCAGCAGTCCGCAAGGCCCGCCGCACCTTTCTGCGGGGTGCACTGTGCAGCCACATAGTCCCGCACATCGGCCCCGGCAGCGAGGGTCAGACCCAGACGGGCTGAGACCTTCTGTGCCAGTGCATTGAGCTGCTGGGCGGCCAGCGCGGCAAGGTCCTCGCGGGCATAGGTCTGCGTCTCGCAGACATCGCCCAGCGCACCGATCATCCCCGCGCCGAATTTATCCGCCATGGCGGCGCGGCCCTTGTTCGAGAAGAACACGAGGTACTTCCCGCAGGGGTCCAGACTCCGCACGGCCCCGGGAGCCAGCGCCGTTCCGGCATCCACAAGGATGCCCTCCTTGTTGACGAGATACCGGCTGGACAGCGGAGCGCTGCCCTTGATGGCAAGGTCCGACAGCGTTTTCAGAAAGCCCGGATAGCAGCTCTCGTAGTGCTCGAACACCAAAATTTCCCCGGGCGCATGGAGCGCGGCATAGAGGTCCTGCAAAAAGAGCTTTTCGGCCCCGGGGTCGGCATAGAGCGCAAGGTCGAGCGATGCGGTCTTGTCGCTCTGCAAAAGTCCCCGCGCCGCCATGCAGCGGGCCGTTTCTTCCAGCGTGAAGTGCCGCCCGGTCCCGCGCCCGCCGGACAGCAAAATGACGTTCCGTGCGGCGGGCGGCTCGGTCCCCAGCACGAACGGACGCCGCATGGCCCGCACCACGCTGTCCACAAAGGCATCCTGCCCGAGGACCGTCTGTTTCACCTCGGCGGCAAGGCCCTCGAAGCTGCCCAGATGCTCCGGCTTGACGTCGGTGGTCCCTTTGGCCAGCAGACCGTCATTTTCCATATCCTTCAGCATCTTGCGGCTGTCGGAAAGGGCCGCTTCGGCGGAGACATCCTGCGTTTTCAGCTGGGCCGACTGCGCTTTCAGCAGTTCGTCCAGCTTTTTCTGCTGTTCCAGCAGGGCCGCGTTCAGGTCCGGCAGGGTGCTGCCGGTCTTAGCCTTTGGTTCGGTGGGCAGGGTCTTGAATTTTCCGCCCGCGCCGAACACACCGTTCATCAGGCTTTCCCAATCGTCTGTGTATGCCATAGGGTCCCCTCCGTGCATCGTTTTCTTTCAGTATAGTGTACCCGGCCGCCTTTTGCAAGGAAACTCTTGAAATACGCCGGAAAGTTCGTTACACTAAAGTCAAATCGTCAGAGATAAGGATGGAGTTCAATGAGTGCGAAAACATCTGCCCAATGGAAAGCAGTGTTCGAGAGCGAGGATTTTGCCCGCCGGTACGGCTATCAGGGGCCGCTGGGTGCAAACTATGCGCCGAACGGGACCCATCTGCGGTTGTGGGCGCCCACAGCGCAGAAAGTCCTCGTGAATCTTTACCGCAGAGGCGACGGCGGCGTCTGCATCGGAACGCTCCCGCTCGAGCCGTGGGGGCAGGGCGTCTGGGGCATCTATCTGCCCGGGGACCAGCACGGACGATACTATAATTTCACGGTCGTGACCGACTGGGGCAGCTGCGAAACGCCGGACCCCTACGCCCGCGCCGCCGGGGTCAACGGCGTGCGGAGCATGATCCTCGACACGGCCCGCACCGACCCTCCCGGCTGGGAGCGGGACCAGAAGCCAATCATCCCGCCGTCGAAGCGGAGCGTCTGGGAAGTCAGCGTCCGGGATTTCTCGCAGGACCCGGCCAGCGGCGTGCACAATGCGTGGCGGGGAAAGTTCCTCGCTTTCACCCAGCAGGGCACGACCCTGAACAGCGACGGCATCCATCCCACCTGCCTGAACTACCTCAAGCGGCTGGGGGTGCGCTATGTCCAGCTGATGCCCATTTTTGACTTTGGCAGCGTGGACGAGAGCCGCCCCCTGACCCGGCAGTACAACTGGGGCTA
Organism: uncultured Faecalibacterium sp.; assembly: GCA_900551435.1. GTDB lineage: Bacteria > Bacillota > Clostridia > Oscillospirales > Ruminococcaceae > Faecalibacterium. The sequence continues at coordinate 6,840 of URVW01000040.1, read as the reverse complement.
CGACCCCAGCAACTTCAATGTCCCAGAAGGCAGCTACTCCACCGATCCGTCGCGGGGCGAAGTCCGGGTGCGGGAATGCAAACAGATGATCCAAGCGCTCCACGCAGCGGGCATCGGCGTGGTGATGGACGTCGTGTACAACCACATGTATCGCTCCGACAATGTGCTGAATCGGGCCGTTCCGCTCTATTATTTCCGCCAGAACGACGACGGCAGCCTGTCCAACGGCAGCGGCTGCGGCAACGAGTTCGCCAGCGAACGCCCGATGGCGCGGCGGTATCTCATCGATTCGGTGCTCTACTGGGCGCAGGAATACCACATCGACGGCTTCCGGTTCGACCTGATGGGCCTGTACGACGTGGAGACGATGAACCTTCTCCGCGCCGAACTGGACAAACTTCCCGGCGGGCGGGACATCCTGATGTACGGCGAGCCGTGGCAGGGCGGCGGAAGCGCTCTGCGCCGGTACGAAGCCAACAAAAATAACCTTGCCATGCTGAATGAGCGCATCGGCATCTTCTGCGACAACACCCGCGACGCCATCAAGGGCGGCTGCTTCAACACCCGCGAACCGGGATACGTCGAGGGCAAACCGGGAAGCTTTTGGGACATCGGCGGGGCCGTGGCCGCGTGGTGCAGGAGCGACACCCTGCCGCCCCACAGCCCGGGCCAGATCGTCAGCTATGTTTCGGCCCACGACAACTTCACCCTGTGGGACAAGCTGCTGATGGTCCGCTATTCCCACCCGGAGTTTGCGGCCATGGACCGCGCCGCGCTGGCCCAGAACCGCCTTGCGGCGGGCATCTACCTGACCTGTATGGGGCTTCCGTTCTGGCAGGCGGGCGAGGAATTTGCCCGCACCAAGAAGGGGCAGGGCAACAGCTACCGCTCCTCCCCGGCGCTGAACCGGCTGGACTGGAAGCGCGCCGAACAGTTCCACGGACTGGTGGATTACTACCGGGGCCTCATCGGTCTGCGCGGAGCCTTCCCGCGGCTGGGTGCGCTGGACCGGAACAGCCCCAACGCCCTTGAATTTTTCCCGCTGGAACAGCCGCTGGTGGGCTGGCGTCTGCCCGCCGCCCCCGGCGACGGCGCATGGTGGGGCGCGCTCTGCGTCTACTACAACCCCACCGAGCAGGAACAGCGCATCTGTCTGCCGGAAGGCCGCTGGAAGCTGCTGAGCGACGGGACTTCGTCCAGCCTGTGGCGGGGCGACAGCCGGGTGCTCTGCGGCGAAGTCACCCTTGCGCCGGTCAGTGCGACCATCTTCGGCGCTGTATGATACAAACAGAAAGCCCCTGACTTGCCCGAAAGCGAGTCAGGGGTTTCTTAGAAGAAAGGAATCAAAACCGAAAATGCCTTGCGGCAGGAAATATCAGGAGTTTTTCTGCGCCTGTGCGGTGGTGGAAGCGTTCTTCTCGCCCAGCGTCAGGGAGACGGTCTGCATCTGGCCGTCACGGGCCACGGTGATGGAGAGGGTATCTCCGGCCGAATGCTGCTGGATCAGGGTCCCAAGGTCGTCCTTCTGGGCGATCTCCGTGCCGTCGATGCTCACGATGCGGTCGCCGGCCTTCAGGCCCGCCTTGTCGGCAGGACCGCCCTGCACGACATCCACGACGTAAACGCCATAGGCATTGACGTTCAGCTGCGCAGCCGTCTGGGAATCAGTGACGGCAATGTAGGTGATGCCCATGTAGGGGCGTCCGGAGACATAGCCGTTCTCCAGCAGGTCCTGCGCCACCTCAATGGCGTCGTTGATAGGGATCGCAAAGCCCAGACCCTCGGCGTCCGAGCTGGAAGATTTCGCGTTGACCAGACCGATCAGCTCGCCGTTCATGTTGAACAGGCCGCCGCCGGAGTTGCCGGGGCTGACGGAAGCATCCATCTGGATCAGGGACATGGTGTTGGTGGAGCTGGTCCCCTGAATGGTCACGCTGCGGTTCAGTGCGCTGACGATGCCGCTGGTGACAGTTCCGCCCAGCTCACCCAGCGGGTTGCCGACGGCCAGAACGCTGTCGCCGACCGACAGGCTGTCGCTGTCGCCCACGGTCGCAGGGGTCAGGCCGGTGGCGTCGATCTTCAGAACGGCCACATCGCTGGTATCATCCTCGCCCACGACGGTGGCGGTGTAGTCGGTATCATCGATGGTCACGGTGATCTGCGATGCACCGGAAACGACGTGCGCACAGGTCAGGATGTAGCCATCCGAGCTGATGACGACGCCGCTGCCCGCGCCGGATTCGACCTGATTCTGGCCGTACCACGACCACTGAGAGTAGACGACCTGTTCGGTGGTGATGACGACGACGCTGGGGCTGACCATCTCAGCCACCTGCGCGGTGGTCATGCCGCCGGAAGAGAGGGTCGAGCCGGATGCAGAACTGCTGTCCGAGTCGCTGGACTTCTCCACCTGCTGGATGACGACCTTGCTGCCCGTGTTGCCGACCCGTGCGCCCACGAAGCCGCCCGCAAAGCCCATGGCTGCGGCCAGCACCAGCGCGACCGCGCTACGGGCCATCTTGCTGTGGTCCTTCTTGCGCTTGCGGGGTTTCTTGGTCGGTTCGGCCGGGGCCTCGTGGAATTCCGGTTCGGCGGGCGGGGGCGTTGCGCCGCCGCTGGGACCCGCTTCCGGCTGTGCGGAGGGGTTCGGCTCGCCGAAGGTGTCCGCCGTGTTGGCGGTGTTCATGCCGGACGAGCCGACGTTGGGGTATCCGGTGTCTCCGGAAGAACTATTTGCAGAGGAATAATCATATTCCCATTTGTTTTCATTATCCATGGTACTACATCCTTTCTCAAAGGGATTGGTTCGAAAGGGGGCGCTGCCCGCACTTCCTTGGACCTGGCTCTATTGTATCCGCTAATTGTGAAAAGGAATCGCTGAGCGGGTGAAGAATGTGTGAAATAAGGTCGTATCCAAAGGGCTTGACAGCGGGGCGGCGGCTTGATAAAGTGGAGAAAACCAAAACAGAAAGAACGGGTCTTTATGAAATTGCAGGAAATCCCCGGCGGCTTCGCCTTATACAAAGAAAAAACCGTGGTCGGCCAGTGCCTTCTGGCCCCGACCGCCGCAGGAGTCGGCCTCTCTTCCCTGATTATTGTACCAGAATGGCGGCGAAAAGGCTATGGCTCCTATTTATTAAAAGAAGTATTGCGCCGGTTCGGCGGATATGACAAGGAGACGGCTACCGTGTTCACCGCACCGCTGCCGGAAGCGGCGGACGAACGGGCGTTCTGGGAGAAATTCGGCTTTGCCGAGGAAAACGGTCGGCTCTGCCGCCGCCGAACGCCGGACCTGACCGCCGTGCGGTTCGTGCAGGACTTTCTTGCAAGCCGTCTGCAAAGCCCCAAGCTTCTGGTGGACGCCACCTGCGGGAACGGCGGCGATACGGCGTTTTTGTGCCGTCTGGCCGGGGCGCAGGGCCGGGTCCTCGGGTTCGACATCCAGCCGGAAGCCATTGCGTCCACCCAAAAACATCTTGCCGCACAGGGCCTTTCGGCTGAGCTGCACTGTGAGAGCCACGCGAACCTTTTGAATTATATCCAGCCCGGGACCGCCGATGCCGTGATGTTTAATTTTGGCTGGCTGCCCGGAGCGGACCACGGCGTGTTCTCCCACGCCGAGAGCAGCATTCCGGCGCTGGAAGCCGCGCTGGATGCCCTCCGCCCCGGCGGGGTTCTCAGCGCCATCCTCTACAGCGGCCGGGTCATCGGCTCGGACGAAAAGCAGGAGCTTCTGCGCTGGATGCGCTCACTCCCGCTGCAGCGCTGCACGGTCCTCGTCTGTGATTTTGCGAATTGGGCCGAGACGGCCCCCCTGCCCTGCTTCCTTCTGAAAAAATAACAAAAGTCTTGCATCTAAGTGGATTTTCTGTTAGAATAACCGTTGTATGCAAATTTTGGGGAGAGGGACCAATGTAAAGAACGAGCAGACCGATCCAAGATTATCTGATTCTGATTCAGGAGACTATAAATTTATGACAAATCGTGAAGAAATCGAGCGCCGTCGGACGTTTGCGATCATCAGTCACCCCGACGCCGGCAAGACCACGCTGACCGAAAAGCTGCTGCTGTACGGTGGAGCCATCAATCAGGCCGGTTCGGTCAAGGGCAAGCAGAGCGCAAAGCACGCTGTTTCCGACTGGATGGACATTGAGAAGCAGCGCGGTATTTCCGTCACCTCTTCGGTGCTGCAGTTCAACTATGCGGGCAAGTGCGTCAACATTCTGGACACCCCGGGACATCAGGACTTCTCGGAGGACACTTACCGCACTCTGATGGCGGCCGACTCGGCGGTCATGGTCATCGACGCAGCAAAGGGCGTCGAGGCCCAGACCATCAAGCTGTTCAAGGTCTGCACCCTGCGCCACATCCCCATTTTCACCTTCGTCAACAAGATGGACCGCGAAGCCCGCGACCCGTTCGAGCTGATGGAGAACATCGAAGAAATTCTGGGCATCAAGACCTATCCCATGAACTGGCCCATCGGCTGCGGCAAGGAGTTCAAGGGCGTGTTCGACCGCAACACCCGCAAGGTGCTGGCCTTCTCGAGCGACGGCCGCGCCAACGGCGTGAAGAAGGTCGAGGAGACGGAGGCCGAGCTGGGTGATCCCGCACTGGACGATCTGCTGACCCCCTATCTGCACCAGCAGCTGAGCGACGAGATCGAGCTTCTGGACGGTGCAGCCGAGGAATTTGATCTGGACAAGGTCCTGCGCGGCGAACTCAGCCCCGTGTTCTTCGGTTCGGCGCTGACCAACTTCGGCGTGGAGCCGTTCCTTGAGAACTTCCTCCGCCTGACCCCCACCCCGCTGGCCCGTGTGGACAGCCTGACGAACGAGCCGGTGGACCCCTGCCGCGACGAGTTCTCTGCTTTTATCTTCAAGATTCAGGCCAACATGAACAAGGCCCACCGCGACCGTATCGCCTTCATGCGCATCTGCTCCGGCAAGTTTGAGCGCGGTATGGAAGCCTACCATGTGCAGGAGGGCAAAAACATCAAGCTCGCCACCGGCACGCAGCTGATGGCGCAGGACCGCGCCATCGTCGATGAAGCCTATGCGGGCGATATCATCGGCCTGTTCGACCCGGGCATCTTCTCCATCGGAGACACCCTGTGCACCGGCAAGAAGAAGGTACAGTTCGCGGGCATCCCCACCTTCTCTCCCGAGCACTTCGCCCGCATCGAGCAGAAGGACACCATGAAGCGCAAGCAGTTCGTGAAGGGCATGGAGCAGATCGCGCAGGAAGGCGCGATCCAGATCTTCCGCGAAGTCGGCGGCGGTATGGAAGAGGTCGTGGTCGGCGTGGTCGGCGTGCTGCAGCTGGAAGTGCTGGAGTACCGCCTGAACACCGAATACAACGTGGAAATTCGGATGCAGCAGCTCCCCTTCGAGCAGCTGCGCTGGGTCCAGAACGACCCCGACACCTACAACCTGCGCGACCTCGACCTGACCAGCGACACCAAAGCCGTGGAGGACATGAAGGGCAACCGTCTGCTGCTGTTCACCTCCGATTGGGCCGTCCGCTGGGCCGAAACGCACAATGAAGAGCTGAAGCTCAGCGAGTTCGGCAACATCTAAGATCCAAAAAACTGCACACATTCGCGTTTTATCTGCCTGGAGATCTGGGCACACTCGTATCAACAGGTTCAAGAAGAGCTGCGGCGCGGAACACCTGCGCGGCAGCTCTTTTTTGATAAATACAAGAGATACAACCAAACATCCCAGCCAATTTCCCATTGGAACACGGCTGGCACGAGGAAACCATTATGAACAAGATCAATATCGGCAAAAGCGGCCTGTCGGTCCCGTTTCTGGGCATGGGCACATGGGCCATCGGCGGCGGCAGCTGGTGGGGCGACAACGACGACGCCCTGTCGGTGAAAGCCATTGAGGCGGCTGTGGAACAGGGCATCCAGTGGATCGACACGGCCCCCATCTACGGCCTGTATCACAGCGAGAAGGTCGTGGGCGAAGCGTTGAAGCACATCGACCGCGACAAGGTGGTGCTCTCCACCAAGTGCGGCTTGGAGTGGCGGCACGAAACGCCGGTGCTCCACAAGGTCGTGGACGGCGTTTCGGTCTACCGCGACCTGTCCGCCCAGAGCATCATCGAGGACGTGGAAGAGAGCCTGAAGCGTCTGGGCACGGACCATCTCGACGTGCTGTACACCCACTGGCAAAGCCCTGATCTCACCCTCTATCCGCTCGAAGAGACGGTCGAGGCCATGATGAAGCTCAAGGAGCAGGGCAAGATCCGCGCTATTGGCGCGTCGAACGTCACGGCGGACATCATCCGCGGCTACTGCCGTACGGCCAGCTGGACGTCATTCAGGAAAAGTACAGTCTGCTGACCCGCCGCGTCGAAAAGCAGCTTCTGCCCACCTGCAAGGAGCTGGGCGTTTCCGTTCAGGCGTATTCGCCGCTGGAACAGGGCCTTCTGACCGGCAAGGTCACGATGGAAACCACCTATCCCGAGGGCAGCACCCGGAACTCCAACCCCAACTTCCAGCCCGCCCGCCGCGCACAGGCCATCGCGCTGCTGGCCAAGTGGGAGGACCTGACCGAGAAGTACCAGTGCACCCCCGCACAGCTGGTCATTGCGCTGACCGCCCGGATGATCCCCGGTCTGCATGTGCTCTGCGGCGCACGCACTCCGGCACAGGTTCTGGATAACGCCGGTGCGATGCAGCTTCATCTCGACGGTGCAGATGCCGTCCGCATGAAGTGGGACGTGGACGCCATTTCCTGACCGCATAAACCCAACCAAAAAAGCCAGTGTTGTGTGTCTGAAGTGCACTCCGTCAAGTAGACAGAAAAAATAATATAAGAATTTTGTTCG
>URVW01000039.1 GCA_900551435.1 uncultured Faecalibacterium sp. | reverse complement strand
TGGGAAAGCTCTCCCATTTGTCGCAGCTCTTGCCGTGCTCATCTTCGTAGGTGTATCGGACGCTGTAAGAGTTGCCTCGCTTCGTAATATATGCCATACTGTTGCCTCCTTATCATGCTGCCCGGTTGAGCCACGCATCGAAATTGTCCTTCGGCACACGGATGCTTCCGCCTATCCGCAGGACACGGAACTCGGTGGTGCTGTTGCACAGGTTATAGGCAGAGCGCAGGCTGATGGCCAGCATTCGTGCGATCTCTTCCACCGTGTACACCAGCTTCGTGGTTGCCGGGCTGTCAGTCGGAGACTTGACGGCATTGGTTTGAGTGACCACCTCCATTGTAGCCGGATCAGAGTCCGACTGCAAGAACTTTTTCGTATAATCTAAAGATTTCACATTCTCGTACATTTTATTACACATAAGCATTGCTCCTTACTTATCGTGGCGCATCGCAGGCTCCTGCGTGCGGTTCTCATAAAAACGAATGACCTCCGGCGGAATGCTGTCCAGCGTTTTCAGGGCAGCTTCATAGTCCTGCCGCAGCTTGGCATCCTCCAGACGCTTCAAGACGCTCCCTTCCTTCGCTTTGTCCAGCGAGGCAGAGAGCGTCTTGTTCTTCTCTTTTAACTTTTCATTTTCGGCGGCGGTCTTATTGAAGGCTACGTTGTACTTTCGCAGCTGGTCCTTCATCCGTGCCACGTTGGGGATACTTCAATTTGCCGTACAAGTTGTACGAACTTCTTCCGTAAAAAATGCACTTTTTACGGGCAGGGGTGGACAAGCGGTTCGATGCCCACAAAAAAGTAATATCAAATGATAGACAACAGGAAAAAGTATGTTAGAATGATAAAAACGGTTTCTTCGGAATGTTGTAGAGGTATAGAATATGGAATTGAATCATAGCGGAATGATTTGTTTCGCATTAAAGGAAGAATCTGGCCAAGTGGTACACATCTCTGAGATGGTGGGAAAAGAAGAATATAGAGGAAAGGCGTGTGAGTGCATTTGTCTCTGTTGCGGTCGCCCGTTGGTTGCTAAATTGGGGCGCGGAAAAAAGACTAAACATTTTGCACATTTGGCAGAAGAAGGAAGAACAACGTGTTCAGCAGATAAAGCAAATGAAAGCGGACTTCATAAGATGGCAAAAGAAATCGTTTGCAAGAGCGAATATATTTGCTTGCCCCAAGTAACGATATCGGCGCAAAATGATCCTGATCGCAATATGGAGGACTGTAAACAGCAGGAGCCATTACAGTATGGAAAAAAGATTGAACTTCACTATCAAAACGCCAAAACAGAAGTGCCATTTAAAGGATTCAAGCCCGATGTTTGCATTTTTCGAGAGCGAAAAAATATCCTTATTGAGATTGCCGTAACGCACTATGCTGATGCGGAAAAATATAGCAAGATAAAAATGGCGCAGATGCCAACAGTAGAAATCAATATTGCTGATTTTATAAAAGACTATAAAGAGGAAGAAACAGAATCGATAAATGATTTTGAGAAAAAACTGAAAAATGCGATAATAGACAACATTGAAAACAAAACGTGGATCTATCATCCGAGCGAAAATGAGGGAATCAAAAAACTCTGCGAGCGAAACCGAGAACTTAAAAAAGCATTTCAACAAAATCGCATAAAGAACCTGAAGGAGCAGGAAGAACAGAAAAAGCGAGAGGAACAGCGAGAAATTTGGATCCAGGAACAGCAAAGGCGTCGAGAACAGATCGATGTTGAAGTAGAACGGCTTCACACGGATGAATCGTATTATTTGAGCTGCAAGGCTAAAACCAAAGGGGCGGATACTGCCGTTCTGAATTGCATCAATCGTCTGGGAATCTGCGATCTGAAGTTTAAGACGACGGATGAGATTCCCTTCTTTTTGAACATCCCAGTCTTTGGAGAGGTCGTCTTTAATTGTGACCGGAGAATCTGGCAAACGATTTTATTTGAAAAAGTGTTCTATCAACGGCGACATGACGACGTAAACAGTGCGAGAATCTATTGTTATTTTGCAGGCCATCGAAAGGATCTGTTGAATCAAAAGTTTGTCTACATTTGGAAAAAGCAAGATAGGGTCAAATTTCCACAAAAAGAAGATCTTCTCCGCTGTGCGATCGAAGAATACCTTGTGCATTTGTCAGCACTAGGCTTTATCGATATTCGTTATTGTTTTTATCCATATTCCGGAATGGATCACAGAATCATGCACAGTTCATTAAAGCCGCAGAGAAGAAACTATGCGACCTTCTTAGAAAGGTTGCTGATGAATTTTCCAGACACTAATAACCCTTTTCAATATATACAGGAAAAATGGAAAAAATGGATTCGCTTAGGAAAAGAAATGGAGTTCATTCAAGGCCTCGATACCTGGAAAACTCAAAATCCCTCCTTTGGTCAAGAATTCTGGCACGGATCGTTTTGATCCCTGCCACGTTCAAAGTCACCGGGGTTTCCCAAATGGGAACTTCGGTGAAGCCGGTCTCCCTTGCTGCCTCCCGACAGGAAATCTTTTTGGACTCTGTGTCGGCCCTATGCAGGGCGCTCGCTCCCCCGATGGGAGGTCTTGGCGGTCTGGGCAGTTCGGACGGTCATTCTGTTCTCAAGGTCCTGTTAGGAAAGATATTTCAGAGGGCTTTCGCGGGAAGCCCTTAATATGTTCGCTGCGGGGGAGTTAGCATTCCGCTGGAGAGCGGTCTATAAATACTACTCTTATATAATACGAGGAGCGCGAACAAATTTGACCAACCGCGAACAAAGCGCGAATAAATCCAGCTAACCGCGAATAAACCGCGAACAAAAATCGCACGGCGTGCATTCTTCATGCGTGGGAAGGTGCGACGTGAAAGTTGGAACTTGTAAAAATAAACTGTAATACGATTGAATTTTGGAAAAGTGAAATCGCACGCTGGAATGCACGCGTGCAATGTTGCCTGAATAAAAGCCAGCAATAAAAACGCGCGCCGCGCGATTTGAACCGCACCCCGTCAAGAGGACAATGAAATAAAATAAGATTTTTGCTGCCAAGAGTATTCTGCTCTGGGCGGTTACGTTTAGACTGCAAGCTCCGGTTCCGCACAAAACAGGCCCCGTACATCGGCGTGCAGCGCGCTGATATACGGGGCTTTGCTGAAAAAGCAATCTTCAAAAATTATTCGATGGAGGAAACCTTCTCTTTCCGAAACCCATGGATCGTCGTCCCCGTCCACACCGAAAACGCCCGCAGAAACGAGCTGGCATTCTGATAGCCCAGTAAATAGGCGATGTCCTCGGCCCGCATGGTGGTGTTTCCGGCGTAGCATATTTAGAAGAACCTGCAGAATCCAAGGCAGACGCCCATGAGGAAGAACAGCAGAGTCTTTGCGAGGACGGACATCCAGAACTTGGGGAACAGCTTCAGATCCCAGCGGCTGATGTTCCCGCGCGGACAGGTGCTGACACAGGCTTCACAGGCGATGCACTCGCCGCTGCGCAGACTCTGCTCGTCCAGCTTCAGGTGGACCGGGCAGCGCTTTTCGCAAGCGCTGCATCCGGCGATGCACTGGCTGCCGTCACGGTGGAGCTGGGCGAACGGCAGGATGGGCAGCAGCGAGAACACCGCGCCCATGGGGCAGAGGAACTGGCAGAAGAAGCGGGGATGCAGCGCCATGCCGACCACGATCAGCAGGAACAGCGCGATGCCGATGCCGAATCCCACCGGCGGAAGCTTCAGGGCCGTCAGGCGGGAGAATACCTCCCATGGATTCGTTCCGGACAGCTTGCCGTACTGGTTGGCGGCGCAGAGCAGGACGATGACCGCGAGGATCAGATACTTGAGCTTCTGGCCCAGCGGGATGAACTTCTCCGGAAGCTGGAACTGCTTTTTGCGGTGCAGGAGCTTTTTCTGCACCAAGCCGGACAGCGCATAGACGAAGTCGCCCAAGCTGCCAAAGGCGCAGACATAGCCGCAGAAGAACCGGCCAAACAAAATGGTAAAGCCGCACAGGCCCAGCATCGAGAGAACGAAGCTGTCCAGCTGCAGCACGCTGCCCGTGCCGATGCGGAGGAACAGCTGCTTGACGCCGTTGAAACCGGCCACAAAGGCTCCCGGCATGGTGAGGAAGAAGAGGAGCTGGACCCCGGCCCGCAGCCAGACGCGGTGCTTTTGCTCCTGCTGGCGCTTCTGCGCCGGGTTCAGGGATTTCTTTTCGGTCTGGACCATCTCACTTCACCGCCTTTCCAAGAGCGTCTGCCACGGCGTCGCGCAGACCTTCGGCGGTCAGCGTGGCGCCCGAAACGGTATCGACTTCGGCGGACTGGGTGGACAGCATCTCGTCCAGCATGGTCAGCGCCTGATTGTAATAGGGGCGGTCCTCGCCGTCTGCATACAGAACGGAGATGTCGGTCATCTTGCCGTCCTTGATGGTGACCGAGACGGTGATGGTGTCACCAAAGCCAAGGCCGCTGCCCTCGTAAGTGCCATCGTGCAGACCGCCGACTTCTTCCTCTTCTTCCTGCTGCTGCATGGCTTGCAGGACCGAGGTGTTGTAGGCTTCCACTTCGGCGATCTCGCTCTGCCGCTCGGCGACGGTGGCGGCGCGGGCCGTGGCGACCTGCTGATACTGCCACAACAGGGCCAGGATCAGCAGCAGATTGACCAGCCGCAGGGCAAAATTCAGATGTTGTTTCATTCGCTCACTGCCTCCGTTTCCGTAGGAATAGATCCTTCCGATGCCGCTTCCGTGGTCGGCGCTTCCTCTGTCACAGACGAAGCAGCCGGGTCCGGGGCGCGGAACACGACAGCGGGCGCAGACGAAGTGGAAGCTTCTTCCTCGTCCTCTGCAAAGAGGGACGTCAGGGTGTCCTTGACCTGTGCGAAGAAGTCGGAAAGCTTGTCCTGCGGCTCTGCTTCAGGTTCAGCGGGAGCTTCTTCCGAAGCGGCCGGTTCCTCGGACGGGGCCGGTTCTTCCGGCTGGCTCTCGGGGACTTCTTCCGCCGGTTCCGATTCGGCGGGTTGTTCTTCTGTGGGCTGTGCCGGGTCGCTGGAAGCGGTCGTGAGGGCGAGCTTGACGGCATTCAGGATGCCGGTCGAAGAGTAGGTCGCACCGGAAACGGAATCCACGTCGGGACTGCCGCTCTCGAGGATGGCCGGGATGACGGCACGGGCGCGGGAAAAGTAGGAGGTCGTCTCCTTGGCATGGTCCACGATGGTGATATCGGCGATCGCGCCGTCGGAAATGGTCACTTGGACCGTGATGGGGCCGCCGAAGCCCTCGGCAGAAGCGGTATAGATGCCGTCGCGATAGGGCGAATCCGGCGGCGTAAATTCCTCAACGACCAGCGGTTCCGGCTCTTTCTGCTTGGGCGGGGCCGGGTTGATGACCTCTTCACCGGTCAGCGCGTTCTGGACCGCGCCCAGAATGCCGCGCGAGGTATACGTCGCCTCGGAAACCGCGTCCACTTCCCATGTCTGCTCGGTCACCACGGTGTTCAGCAGCCGCTTGGCACGGCGGAGGAAGTTGGACGTCTCGTGCGAAGCATCCAAGATCTGCACGTCGGTGATGTGACCGCCCTCCATGGTGACCTGTACTTTGACCGGTCCGCCGTAGCCGCGCGAAGAGCCGGTGTAGACGCCGTCCTCATACGGCAGTGTGGGAAGAAGGTCCTCTTCTTCCTCTTCTGCGGGCGCAGATTCCGGTTCTTCGCTCGAAGCTTCGATCACGGCGCTCAGACGCTCGGGCACTTCGGCCAGAACGGGGCGGGTGCTGGGCAGCGTGATCAGGATGACTGCGGCGACCACCGCAGCCGGGACCAGCTGCACCAAAGGCCGCAGCTTGGTCCCGAGAGTTCTTTCCCCCATGAGTTTCCCTCCTCAGACATGGAAAACAAGGTCACCCCGGCTGGGGCGACCTTGTTGTAGGTTTGTTCCGTTTGGGATGATGCGTCAGGCAGCCTGCAGGTTCTGCAGAGCCTCGGTCAGGTGGGTGACCTGCTCCAGAGCAGCAGCCTTGTAGAGGGTCGCCTTGCTCAGCAGCTCAACGCTCTCGTCCAGCTCGGTCTCGAGGTTTGCATAGCTTGCAGCGGTGTACTGAGACTTGACCTTTGCAGAAGCCTCGTTGACAACAGCCTGCAGAGCAGCACGGTCAGCGTCGCTGGCCAGCTCGTGCTTTGCGATGTTGTCCGCGGTGACCTGGAACTGGATGACGGTGTCAGCATAGCCCAGAGCACGCAGGGTGATGGTCCAGTAGCCCGTGCCATCGGTCCCCTCGGGGAACTGAGCACGCAGAGAGTCGGTCAGGCCCAGCTGGATGCCCATGGACTTGTGCATCCAGTTGTCGCCGGCGAACTTCGTGCCGTAGGAAGCCTTTGCGTTGGTGTAGGTGCTGTCATCGCCGTAGTAGGTCCAGACAACAGACTGCATCCGGGAACCCAGCTCGCCGTAGTTGCCGTTCAGGTCCACACGGATGGTCTCGCCGAAGCTGCCCACATCGCTGCCGCTTCTCACATTGACGGTGATGTCGCTGGCGGTCTTCTGAGCTTCCTCAGCAACGCCGGAACCAGTGCCGTTGTGTGCAGCGGAGAAGGTGTAGGTGTCGCCGCTCTTGGTGGCGTACTTCAGGCCGTTGGTGTCCTTATCGACCGCAGCGGTCAGAACGTAAGAAGAGAGCTTGTTTTCAGAGTAGCCGCCGACCAGCTGCTCACCGTTCTTGACGACGGTGAACTTGGAGCAGAAGTCGTCCAGATCCTTGGTCGCAACGCGGACGGGGACGTACTTCGTGCCGGTGATCTCATAGTGATCCATCTTCACGGTAGAGCCGTCTGCCTTGGTGATCGTGCCACGGTTCCAGCCGACGGTCGTGCCATCGGTCAGGTAGATGGTCTTGCCATCGGTAGACCAGTGAGAGACGGTGCAGGTGCTGCCATCGGCGGCATAGATCACAGCCGTCTGCTGGAAGCTGCCGCGGTGCAGACCGTGGTTGGCAGTAGCGCGGGAAACAGCGTCGAATGCGCCCTTGTCGTACTCATCGTGGCTGTCCAGCTGGTCGGAAGAAGCGGTGCTGCCAGCGGCATACACATTCTCCCCTGCCCAGTACTGGTCCCAGGTCAGAGCAGCGTACACATAGGTGTACTTATTTCCAGTCAGGCTGTCGATGATCTGCTGGAAGAATCCGTTCTCGGAAGCATCGGGTCCTGCCGCGAAAGCAGTCGTTGAGATCAGGCTGAAGGCCATTGCCAGAGACAGCAACAGCGAAAGCAGTTTCTTCGGTTTCATGAAAACACTCCTTTCTTCTGATAGAAGCCGATTTGTTAGGATAAACTAACTCTTGATGCAAAAGAAAATCGGCTTTACTTAGTAATCACTAACCGACATGCATATTATAAAAGAGGGCCTTTTTCCTGTCAAGAGGGAAATCAAAACTTTTCAAGGGGACTTTGATTCACATTGCTGAAATGCTTGGCCAGAGCAGAAAAAATATATTTCTCACCGCAAGAGGGCGGAGTCCAAACGGACTCCGCCCTCTTGCGATAAAAATCAAAAAAGCTCACCAGCGTTTGTTCTTCAGCCCGTCCAGCACCTCATGCAGGTCCCTGCACTCGGCGGTGTACAGACGGCGCATCTCGTCGTCTGCGGGCAGAAGGTCCGGGACCATGACGGTGACGAAGCCGCCCGCCGCACCGGCCCGGACGCCGTTGTAGCTGTCCTCAAGGACCAGACAATGTTTCGGGTCCACGCCGATCTGTTCCGCCGCCAGCAGGAAGATCTCCGGGTCCGGCTTGGAACGCTGGACCTGCTGGCCGCTGACCAGAGCTTTGAAATAATGGGTCAGGCCCCAGTTGTCGAGGTTGCCCTGAATGACGTGCACCCGGCTGGAAGATGCCACGGCCATGGGGATGCGGTTCGCGTCCAGCCATGCCAGCAGCTCGTCGAGACCCGGCTTTTTGGGGACCGGCTTCTTGAATTCCTCGTCGGCGACCCGGTGAAGGCTGTCGATGACGGCATTTGCGTCGCAGTCCTCGCCGTAAAAGCTGCGGACGATCTTCCGCGAAGTCTCCCCGGCTGTGCCGCGCTCGGCTTCCGCAAGGCCCTCTTTATAAGGAAGCCCCAGCGCCGCAAGGGCTGGCTCCCAGAAGGTGGCCCACATCCGCTCGGTGTCGAACATCAGGCCGTCCATATCAAAAATTACACCGTTTATCATAAGATTTTCCTTTCCATGCATCTGCCCTTGTGCGCAGGGCACTTTGCCGTCGGAGCCAGCAGGGCGAAACCATAAAACTTACCCGGTCTGCCAATGGCTCGCCCTTTGGGAGAGCTGGCGCGAAGCGCCTGAGAGGGTAACTCACAAAAATAATATCACAATTTGCGACAACTTACAGCCCCCAAACATGAAAGATTTTTTGATTCCTTGCAAAATCATTTCATGATATTATAATAGAAAGCAACATTCGGCATCTTCAGGCGCGGGTGCTGAGCCGCGCATGGCAGCTGTGTGAGATCAGAAAAGAGGGAATATTTATCATGTTGGATATCAAGATCACCCGGACCACCAGTCCGAAAGAAAAACCGCAGGACGAAACGAAGCTCGGCTTCGGCAAGAAGTTCACGGACCATATGTTCGTCATGGACTACACCGAGGGCGAAGGCTGGCACGATGCCCGCATCGTTCCCTATGCTCCGTTCCCGCTGGACCCGGCAACGGTCGTGTTCCATTACGCACAGGAGATCTTTGAGGGCATGAAGGCTTACCGCACGGCTGACGACACCATCCAGCTGTTCCGCCCCGACTGCAACGCAAAGCGGATGCAGGATTCTGCAGACCGTCTGTGCATCCCCAAGATCCCCGTTGAGGACTACATTCAGGCCGTCGAGGCTCTGGTGGATGTGGACCGCGACTGGGTCCCCCATACGGACGGCGCTTCTCTGTACATCCGTCCCTTCGTGTTCGCAAACGATGTGGGTCTGGGCGTCCACGCTTCCAAGCACTATATCTTCTGCATCATCTGCGCTCCCTCGGGTGCTTACTATGCCGAGGGCATCGACCCCGTCCGCATCTATGTTGAAGATGAGTATATCCGTGCCGCTCCCGGCCTGACCGGCTTCACCAAGTGCGGCGGCAACTATGCGGCTTCCATCAAGGCCGGCGAGCTGGCCGAGGAGCAGGGCTATGCACAGGTCCTGTGGCTGGACGGCGTCGAGAAGAAGTACGTCGAGGAAGTCGGCAGCATGAACATCATGTTCAAGATCGACGGCAAGGTGTACACCGCTGCCACCGTCGGCACGGTCCTGCCGGGTGTCACCCGCCGCAGCTGCATCGAGCTGCTGAAGGATTGGGGCTATGAGGTCATCGAGGGCAAGCTGGCCATCGCTGACATCATGCAGGCTGCCCGCGAAGGCAAGCTGGAAGAGGTCTTTGGCACGGGTACGGCAGCCGTTGTTTCTCCGGTCAAGGAGCTGGTCTGGAAGGGCGAGCACGCTTACATCGGCGACGGCAAGATCGGCCCTGTCACCCAGAAGCTGTATGACACCATGACCGGCATGCAGTGGGGCAAGCTGCCCGACACCAAGGGCTGGATCGTTCCGGTCGAAAAGAAGTATTGATCTCCCCTGTCGGGAACTTCTGCAAACGCCGTCCGGCAGCTTACCGGACGGCGTTTGCTGTATCGGCGCGGCAAGGATGCATCCGGGAATTGAATTTCCCTCCCAGTGGTGCTAGACTAAGCATACAGTAAACGAAAATGAGAGGGAACAGGATCATGATCAAAAAATGGAGCGTCAGCTACCCGGCCGTCAACGGGACCGAGCAGCGCAGAGTCTATGTCTATCTGCCCACCATGTACGAGTCCCAGCCGGACCGCCGCTATCCGGTGCTGTATATGTTCGACGGGCAGAACGTGTTCTTCGACGAGGATGCCACCTACGGCAAGAGCTGGGGCGTGGCAGACTATCTGGACTATACCGACACGCCCCTCATCGTGGCGGCCGTGGAATGCAACGCCGGCCCCAACAACGAGCGTCTGGTGGAGTATTCGCCCTATCGGTTCGATGACCCCACCTACGGCCACTTCGATGGCAAGGGCGCGGCGACCATGAGCTGGTTCATCCACCGGTTCAAGCCCTTCATCGACCGCAACTTCCGCACCCTGCCCGACCGGGAGCACACTTTTATCGGCGGCAGCTCGATGGGCGGCCTGATGAGCCTGTATGCCCTGCTCAATCACAACGATGTGTTCAGCCGTGCGGCGGCGCTGTCGCCCTCCATCTGGGTCGCGCCGGAAAAGCTCGGCGGCCTTGTGGGCCGCGCCAAGCTGGAACCCGGCACGGTGCTCTACATGGATTACGGCTCCCGCGAGATGGGCAACCACGAGGGGATGCGGAAAGGCTTTGCCGATATGTGCAGTAAGATCATGATCCGCGGCATCCACCTGACGGCCCGTCTGGTCCCCGGCGGGACCCACAGCGAAGCCAGCTGGGAAAAGCAGCTGCCGTTCGTGTTCCATACCCTGATGTACGAACTGGACTGAAACTTCTCCAAGGAGGAATGAAGCATGGAAACGCAATATTTCAAGGATTACAGCCCCGCGCTCGGCCGCGAGATGGAATGCAAGGTCTACGGCCATGCCGGACGCCCGATGCTGTTCATCCCCTGTCAGGATGGCCGCTTCTTCGATTTCGAGGACTTCCATATGGCGGGAACGCTGGCTCCGTGGATCGAGTCCGGCCAGCTGATGGTCCTTTCCATCGACACGCTGGACAAGGAAACGTGGTCTGACAGCAACGGCGACCCCTATTGGCGCATCCGCCGCTATGAACAGTGGATCCGCTACATCGTTGAAGAGGCCGTGCCGAAGATCCGCTATATCGCGCGGGAGCGCAACGGCTGGGACAGCGACCCGGGCGTCATCCCCTTCGGATGCAGCCTTGGTGCGACCCATGCGGTCAACCTGTATCTGCGCTTCCCGGAAATTTTCGATGGCTGCCTTGCCCTCAGCGGCATCTACACCACGAAATACGGCTTCGGCGATTATATGGATGAGGTCGTCTACCGGAACTCGCCGGTGGATTATATGGCCAACTTCCCCACCGACCACCCCTATATGGACCTGTTCCGGCAGAAAAAAGCGGTCATCTGCTGCGGTCAGGGCGACTGGGAACAGCCGGACACCACCCGCCGCCTGAAGGAAATTTTCGACCAGAAGGGCATCCCGGTCTGGGTGGACCTGTGGGGCTATGACGTCAAGCACGATTGGGATTGGTGGTATCAGCAGGTCGTATATTATATGCCGTACCTGATGGGGTGAACCGCTCCGTCTTGCGGGCGTCTCTCGTAAAATAGAGGGCCTTGCTCCTTTGGGCAGGGACAGAAAGTATCAAAGAGGAATCAAAAAATCATGAGCAACTTTATCTTTATCTCCCCGAATTTCCCGACCAACTACTGGCAGTTCTGCCGCGAGCTGAAGAACAACGGCATGAACGTTCTGGGCATCGGCGATCAGCCCTATGATGAGCTGAAGCCCGAACTGAAGGGCAGCCTGAACGAGTATTACAAGGTCGGCAGTCTGGAAAACTATGACGAAGTATACCGCGCGGTGGCTTTCTTCACCTTCAAGTATGGCCGCATCGACTGGCTGGAGTCCAACAACGAATACTGGCTGGAGCGGGACGCCGCCCTGCGCACCGACTTCCACATCACCAGCGGCTTCCAGACCGAGGATATGCCCCGCATCAAATATAAGAGCAAGATGAAGGAGTACTACCAGAAGGCCGGTATCGCCACCGCCCGCTATCACATGGTGGACGACCTCGAAGGCTGCAAGACCTTCATCAAAGAGGTGGGCTATCCGGTCGTCGTCAAGCCGGACAACGGCGTGGGTGCGTCCGATACCCACAAGCTGGCCAACGAAGAAGAGCTGAAAGCCTTCCTCAACTATAAGGCGCTGAATCACCCGGATGTCTCCTACATCATGGAGGAGTTCGTTCACGCCGAGGTCAACAGCTACGATGCCATCATCGACGGCAGCGGCAACCCCATTTTTGAGGCGGGCAATGTCAGCCCGGTGTCCATCATGGACATCGTGAACAACGATGATAACTCCATCTACTACATCATCAAGGACCTGCCCGATGATACCCGCGCTGCGGGCCGCGCCGCCGTCAAGAGCTTTGGCGTCAAGAGCCGTTTCGTCCACTTCGAGTTCTTCCGCATGACCGAAGATCAGGCCAGCATGGGCGAAAAGGGCCAGATCGTGGCGCTGGAAGTCAACATGCGTCCCTGCGGCGGCTTCACGCCCGATATGATCAACTTTGCGCGCTCGACCAACGTGTACAAGATTTGGGCCGATATGATCGCATTCGGCGGCACGGATATGCCGGTCGGCGAGCATTACTACTGCCCGTTTGCGGGCCGCCGCGACGGCAAGCACTTCGTCTACAGCCACGAGCAGCTGATGCAGAAGTATCAGGACAATATGCGGATGGTGGACCGCATCCCCGATGCCCTGTCCGGCGCGATGGGCAATCAGATGTATGTGGCGACCTTCTCCACCCGCGAGGAGATGGAGCAGTTCTACGCCGACGTTCTGGCCGTCACCGACGCCAACAACGACGCCGTGCAGAAGGAACTGAGCGAGGTTCTGGCGCTTGGTGAGCCGACCACGGCCATCACCAAAAAGCCGAACCTCTCCCCTGCCGTTAAGCCGACAACGGCCGTTGCAAAGACCACGACCAAGGCCGTGACCAAGACCAAGAACCGGAAGTAAATCGGACCCTCAAAACCGCTGTGCAGCTGTGAAACTGCATGGCGGTTTTTTGTTGTCAAACTGCGAAAAAGGAGCGGCAGGATTTTGGAATATCGCTGAAATTTCAAAAAGAAATTGACAGCTATACGGGAGAAGGAGTAAGATGGACCCACAGAGTTGATTTTGGGAAGCTCTGCATGAGAAATGAATGGAGGAATTTGAAATGCGATTGATGAAACGACTGGCCATCTGCATTCTGGCAGCGGCCATGGCAATGAGCATGCTGACCGCCTGCGGCGACGATGGATCGAGTGCACCTGCGGACAGCACCCCGTCCGCTTCGCAGGAAGAGGAAAAGAAGGACGATCCTCCGAAGGAAGAGGGAAAAGACGACGAGAACACCGACCAGCCGGAAGAGGGCAAACCCTATCCGGTGAAAGGCGCAACTTGGGCGGATTCCACGACGAAGGTGTATTTTGCAAACAAGGGCATTACCTCGACCAACTACTATCTGGATGCCATCGTTGCAGAGATCAAGGATAATCAGGCTGCAAATGCAGGAACCCTGAAACTCGCATATCTTGGCAATCAGAGAGAAGGCTCTTTTAAAGATGCCAAGACGCAAGACGGCGTAACGTTCTACCAGAACGATGATGGAAAGTTCTATGAACTGACCGAGACGGGCTGGAATGAAGTTTCGGCGGACCGCGTGAAGTCGTATCTTGCTCTGGTAGACAAGGTGTTTGAAGTTCCTGAGACAGTCGTGAGCTTCTCTGCCTACACGATGACGATTCAGGGACAGAGCATCCTGTATGAGGTCGTGATCACCCCGAACGGAAGCCACATCTATGGCTACGACAGCGATGGAGATTTGATCACGATGTCCTCTGCGGCCGAAATCAATGGCGAAAAGAAGGTTTATACCCTTTGGCCGAAGACTTTGACGAAGTGCGACCCTGAATATTTCCCCCAGCTGTAAAATCAAACTAATCACCTAGAGCAAAAGGCTCTGCCGCGTTCCATGCGGCAGGGCCTTTTGTGTTGTCAATTTACCAAAAAATCGACAAAAATTCGATGAAACAAAAAAGCTGGAAAACATTGACAAAACCGTTCGGGGGGGGGTAAAATAAGAAAAAGCCCTTTGTGTAAAACAGGAGGAATTGCCCATGAAACTGCCGGAAGGCTTCCCGCAGTATAACTAAAAAAACAGAAACCGGCCCCGGAGATGGTAAAATCCCCGGGGCCGGGTTTGTCGAAATTTGTTGCACACAAAACGAGTGTGTGATACAATAAAAATACCGCTTTTTTCAAAGCGGTAAAGGCGCTGCACATACGGCAGGCGGTTCAGCCACATCTCCACAAAGGAGGTGAGACTATGCCGATTACTTTGACGTTCCATATTTTTGGACTGGTATTCACCATCAAAGTGAAAAGCGAGAACCGCCACCCTGGCCGGTGACGGTTCTTGGAATTTCTAAGAACTCTTAACGGATCGGGCTGAACCGCTTGTCGCAGCGCCTTTTCTATTTGTATTATAGCAATCTGATTTCGGGCTGTCAACCCGGCAGAAAGCCATTTTTGAATGCTGCGCCATGAAAAATTTGTCCCAGCCCACAGAATGTGCTATACTGTCCTCAAAGACACTGACAGAATGAGGTACAAGCAATGAAAATTCCCGCAAATGGATTCACGCACGCCGGCAAGTTCCACGCAGACGATGTGTTTGCCACCGCGCTGCTGCAGATCGTTCGACCCGATATCAAGATCACCCGCGGCTTTGTGGTCCCGGATGATTTTGACGGCATCGTGTATGATATCGGCTTTGGCATGTTCGACCACCATCAGGAGCCGCGCGAGACGCGGCCCAACGGCATCCCGTATGCGGCGTTCGGTCTGCTGTGGCGGGTGCTCGGCCCCGGCCTTGTGGGCGAGCGTCAGGCGAGGCTCATCGATGAAAACTTCATCCAACCGCTCGACCTGAACGACAACACCGGCGAGCAGAACAGCCTGTGCGATGCCATCGGCTTCTTCAACCCGGTCTGGGATTCCAAGGAAGATCAGGATACCTGCTTCTTCAAGGCCGTGGCCGTGGCGAAGCAGATTCTGGAACACCAGCTCGATAGCGCGAATGCGGTCAACCGCGCAGATGAAAAGGTCCAACAGGCCTACAAAAACTCCCGCGACGGCATTGTGGTGCTCCCCTGCTATCTGCCGTGGAAAAACGGCCTGTACCGCACCGATGCGCTGTTCGTGGTCTATCCCAGCCAGCGCGGCGGCTGGAGCGCCCAGTGCGTGACCGACCACAAGACCAAAAAGCCGAAGCTGCCCTTCCCGCAGTCGTGGGCCGGCCAGCCGCAGGAAGTCATTGAGCAGAAGAGCGGCATCGAGGGCATCAGCTTCTGCCACGCCAGCCGCTTCCTCATCACGGCCAAAGACAAAGAGACTGCTCTCGCGGCGTGCCGTCAGGTCCTGAAGAACAACGGGAGACTCTAACATGGAAAAAGAAGCGGAAGAGCGGGCGTATGTCTACATGGTGCGGTGCGCGGGCGGTCAGCTGTATACCGGCTGGACCAACGACCCGGGCGCACGGCTGCACGCCCATAAATCGGGCAAGGGAGCCAAAAGCACCCGCGCGATGGGCGCGGTCCGGTTTGCATATCTGGAACACTGTGCGGACAAGTCCGACGCGCTCAAGCGGGAAGCGGCCCTGAAAAAGCTGACCAAGGCCAAAAAGGAAGCCCTCTGCGCCGAGTGGGAAGAACAGCATCTGCCCCGCCTTTCGGTGGCGACCCGCGCCGATGCCGCCGACATCGTGGAGATCTACAACTGGTACGTCCTGAACCACACGGCGACCTTTCAGGTGACGCCAAGCACGGTGGAGGAGTACGAGGACTGGGTGGACAACACCCTGAAAGTTGCCCCGCTTCTGCTGGCGCGGGACGCCAACGGAAAGCTGCTGGGCTATGCCTGTGCGCACCGGTGGCATCCGCGCGAAGCCTATGACTGGTCGGTGGAAAGCAACATCTACTGTGCGCCGGATGCCCGCGGCTTCGGTGTGGGGGACCTGCTGTACCGCGCTCTGCTCGAGCTGTTGGAACAGTGCGGCTATTGGAACGTGTACGCCCTCGTGGCGGACCCGAACCCGACCAGCGAGCACATCCACGAAAAGCTGGGCTTCACCTGCGTGGGCCGCACGCCGCACACGGCCTATAAATTCGGCTGGCTGGGACTTTCCACTTGGTGGCTGGCCCTGCGCACCGGAAACCAGAAGCCGGACCCCGTCCGGATGGTCACCCCGGAAGAGACTGCCGCTGTGCTGAAAAAATACGGAAAAGCCTGATTTCAAAAGACTGCGGCAAAACAGTTCTCCGAAACAAGAATGCATAAAACCCGGAACCTTTTCAGGGCCAGATGGCTCAAAAGAGGTTCCGGGTTTCTGTTTTTATACGATTTCTTGGTGCGAGCGGCTATTGCGTTTTTGCGGCCGCTCATTTTAGAAAATTAAGACGTTTCAACATTGCGGAGAAGCTTCTTCGTGCGGAGCCAGCCCAGCAGAACGTCCGTTTCGTTCACAGCACTTTCCGGCTCAAAGAGCGTGAGGTTGTACTCGTTGGCAACGCCCAGAAGTTGATGCTCCTGCGCCCAGTGAGAAGCCTTCTGCAGTTCGAGGTCCTGTGCATCGATGTCGCTGAACAGTTCCGCAGAAGCCGGTTCGGGTTTGCCCGCCGTGTTCCACAGCAACAGCACCAGCTCACGGCGGTTGGTGGGGATGGGCGTGCCCTGCGGCAGCTCGCGCTCCAAGTACAGCTCCACGCCGATCTTGTAGCCCTGCCACACCGCAACGCCCGTGACGGCTGCACCGGCCGTGATCAGGGCCGCCGTGCCCAGCGGCGAAAGGCCCGGAGAATCTTCTGCGATCGCAGAAGAGATATACTGTGCCCGGATGGTGACATCTTCTGCGGGCATGAGGAAGGTCATGTTTCCGGCCTTGAGGTCCACAGAGGGGTCGCCGGTCAGGGCATTCGAGGAGAGGGACCACATGTCAAAGGCCATGCCGTCCGGAATGGCATTGGTGTCCAGCACGGCGGTCAGCTCTGTGCCCTTCTTGGCCTTCACCGTGGTCTTGCCGTTGATGGTTCCGCCCTCGATGGTGACGGTGTAGGTCTTGTTCACGTCAGAGTCCGGCTCGAACGTGCTGCCCGGGTGGTTGTTCACGCTGCCGTTGAAGTCGCCGCCCGTGACATCGCCCTTGTTATCGACATTTCCATTGAAGGCTCCGCCGGAGATATCGCCGTTTTCGCCGTTGTTGACACCGCCGTCAAATGTGCCGTCGGTGATCTTGCCGTCGTTGTCTACGGTGTCCTTGAATGTACCGCCGTTGATGGTCCCGTTCTCGGTATTTTCAACTTTACCATTAAAGGTTCCGTCATTGATGGTCCCATCGTTCTTCACGGTGTCTTTGAACGTGCCATCCTTGATGGTCCCGTTATTCTCGACAGAATCGTTATAGGTTCCGCCAGAGATCGTGCCATTGTTCTTCACGGAATCGTTATAGGTTCCGCCGGTGATCTCGCCGTTGTTCTCAACGGTGTTATCGAATGTGCCGCCGACGAGAATGGTGTTTTCGTTGCCGACGATCTTGCACTTGATGTCGTAGCCGTCCGGATTCAGCGGCTCGCGGCTGAAATCGTACTCGGTGCGGGTGGTCGGCTCGAGATACAGGGTGTTGTTGTTCTCGTCATACCGCCAGTCTTTGCCGGAAGGCAGCGTGGGAACGCCCTTGTCGCTGATGACCAGCTTGGAGTACTCGTAGTTTGCGGTCAGGGTGATGTCGTGGTCCGGCATGGAAGCGATGGTCAGGGGGTTCTGGGTCTTGTCAGAGAGAGTGATGTCGTCGCTCTC
The DNA here is from genome assembly GCA_900551435.1 of uncultured Faecalibacterium sp. GTDB lineage: Bacteria > Bacillota > Clostridia > Oscillospirales > Ruminococcaceae > Faecalibacterium. The sequence goes on along the minus strand of URVW01000039.1, from coordinate 3,048 downwards.
CCAATAGAGGAAGGTGTAGCCGCGCTTGGACTCTGCCGTGATCTGAACTTCCTCCCCCGGCTTTGCGGCAACAGGAGCCTGTTCGGTGGAGTCGATGTTGTTCCGGACCGTGACAGTGGGCTTGATGAGGTTCAGCGTCACGTCCTCAGCAGGCATCGTGAAGGTGACCGTCTTGTGGTCGCCGTTGGGATAAGAGCTGTTGTAAACGCTGCCGATATCCTCATAATTCAGGGTGGTGATATCCACATCGGCGGTAAGGGTGACGGTCTGTTCTGCGGAATCCGAGGTCACGACGACATAGGGGGTCCAGCTGACTTGATCGCTGTCATTGACCGAAGTGATGCTGCCGCTGCCGTTCAAATCAATATGGTAGATATCCGCAGAAAGGCCCGGGTTTCCATTGAAGATGCCGCCGCGGATCGTGCCGTCATTCTGGACCGTGACCGCGAACGTGCCGCCTGTAAGGACTGCATTGGAACCGACCTGAACGTAGCACATGATCGTACTGTTGGCCGGGTTGAGCGGAGCTTTGCTGAAGTCATAATCGGTCAGGGCATCCGGCGTCAGAGAAAGGGTCTTGCCGTCGTATTTCCAGCCGTTTCCAATATAAGTTGTAACGCCGTTTTCCACGCGCTGTTTTGCGCCGGTGGTGATGGGACGGCCCTCATCTTTCGAAGCAGGGTCGTTGTTGATGACCAGATCAAGGCTGGGGGCTTTGGGAGTGAGCTTGCCATTCTCGACCGTCTGCGTCCAGAATGTGCCATCGGCTTCGGTGATCTTGACCGACGCAGGAGTCGTATACACGAAAATGATCTCCGGCGAACCGACAAAATACAGCTCACGGTCAGAAATTAACAGAGAACAGCCATTCAGCGTGGCGTCCATGCTGTTTCCGTTTTCCGACTGCAGCGTGAGAACAGACAGACCGCTGTTCTGCGGATTCGAGGAGAACAGGCAGTTTTGGACCGTGCCGCGGTTGGAAGCGATGGTTCCCGTCGAAGAAAAAACGCAGTTCTTGATCGAGCCGCTCTGATTTGAGACAGCACCAGAAAAGGATGCGTTGGAGACGTTCGAATAATTGGTAAAGGTGTTTTCAAAATAACCGCCGGTCACAGTGCCGTGATTGGTAAAGGTGTTTTCAAACCAGCCGCCAGCCACAGTGCCGTGATTGGTGACCGGACCCAAAAAGCGGCCATCTTCCAGAATGGCAGAGCCGGTGACATGAATCTGCACATCGGCAGGGATTGGCCGACTGGAAGGATTGGTGGACGAGCTGTAGAAATTATAACGTCCATCGGTCAGGGTCAAAACACCGCCGGAGTAGGTCCAGCCGTACCCGGAAGAGCCGTTGGGACGGCCGCTGCTGTCAAGTGTCAGCTCGGGCTGTCCAGCACACAGTGCCACGCCCTCGTCTGCAAAAACACTGACCGGGAACAGCGAGATCATCATACACAGTGCGACGATCAGGCTGACCATGCGTTTTTTCATGAAATCTCTCACTCCTTATCGAATCGGATGCTTGCTGAAAGCATTTTGATTATACCATAAATGTTTGTAAATGTGGACAAAAATTAAATAAAATGTCACAAATTGCAGGAAACTGTCATGAAATGCGGGTGAGCGGCTTGAGAGTATGACTATAGGGCTGAAACTTCGGCATCCAGAGCAGAGCATGGTTGAGAAGCGTTTATCTTTCGGTTCGGATTTATACGCTGAAAATGCATAAAATTTGAATATAAACAAAAATAATTGCATAAACATACAAAGTGAACCAAATCGCCCCGGAAAACGGCGGAAGGTTTGGCGGTTTTCCGCATTGACGGAAAAGCCGCGCCGCGTATAATAAAAGGCGTGATACGAAACCGAACGATCGAGTGTGCCGGGAGGGACGCCCGGCGCGAAAAAACAAAAGTGTAAGCATGAAAACAAAGGAGCGTTTCATCATGAAAAAGGAAAACATCAAAAAAGTCGTTCTGGCCTATTCCGGTGGTTTGGATACCTCCATCATCATTCCCTGGCTGAAGGAAAACTACAACAACTGCGAAGTCATCGCAGTCTCTGGCGACGTGGGCCAGGGCACGGAGCTGGACGGTCTGGAAGAGAAGGCCAAGGCGACCGGCGCTTCCAAGCTGTACGTTCTGGACCTGAAGAAGGACTTTGTGGAGAACTACATCTTCCCCACCCTGAAGTTCGGTGCAAAATATGAAGATTACCTGCTGGGCACGAGCTTTGCACGTCCCTGCATCGCAAAGGCTCTGGCCGACATCGCCATCAAGGAAGGCGCAGACGCCATCTGCCATGGCTGCACCGGCAAGGGCAACGATCAGGTCCGCTTTGAGCTGACCCTGAAGGCTTTCTGCCCCGATATGGCCATCATCGCTCCGTGGCGTGAGTGGGACATCAAGAGCCGTGACGAAGAGATCGACTACGCCGAGGCTCACCACATCCCCCTGAAGATCAACCGTGAGACCAACTACTCCAAGGATAAGAACCTGTGGCATCTGAGCCACGAGGGTCTGGACCTCGAAAGCCCCGCCAACGAGCCGCAGTACAACAAACCCGGCTTCCTCGAGCTGGGCGTGTCTCCTGAGCAGGCTCCCGACACCCCGACCTACATCACCATCCACTTCGAGAAGGGTGTTCCTACCGCCGTTGACGGCAAGGAGATGGGCGCTGTCGAGCTGGTCGAGTACCTGAACAAGGTCGGCGGCGAGAACGGCATCGGTCTGCTGGACATCGTGGAGAACCGTCTGGTCGGCATGAAGAGCCGCGGCGTGTATGAGACTCCGGGCGGTGCGATCCTGTACAAGGCCATCAACGTTCTGGAGACCATCACCCTCGACAAGGAGAGCGCACACTTCAAGGAGCAGCTGGCTCAGAAGTATGCCGACATCGTGTACAACGGCCAGTGGTTCACCCCGCTGCGTGAGGCTCTGGATGCCTTTGCAGACAGCCTCGAAAAGACCGTTACCGGCGATGTCAAGCTGAAGCTCTACAAGGGCAACATGATCAACGCCGGCGTCACCTCTCCGTACACCCTGTACGACG